>JAJCYC010000255.1 GCA_029263115.1 Pseudonocardia sp.
GTCCTGGTCGGGGCCGTCGTGGTCGGGGCCGTCGTGGTCGGGGCCGTCGTGGTCGGGGCCGTCGTGGTCGGGGCCGTCGTGGTCGGGGCCGTCGTGGTCGGGGCCGTCGTGGTCGGGGCCGTCGTGGTCGGGGCCGTCGTGGTCGGGGCCGTCCGGGGCCGGCGACCGCCCCGACCCCGAGGCTGGGGCGCCCGGTTCCGACGCGGACGTGGGCCGGGCCGACTCGGTCTCGGGGATCCGGGGCACCTGCGCCGTGGGCGCCTCGTCGGGGTCCGGAATCCCTCGGGCCGCGCCGCCGACCGCACCCGCGCCGCCGCCTGCGGCCACGCCGCCGCCGGCACCCGCGCCGCCGAGTCGGCCGGCGTGGCTCGGGGACAGCGTCAGCCCGGCCGGTTCCAGGGTGAACTGGTCGGTGACCTCCGGCGCGGCCGGCGCGGGCGCCGCGGCACGGCGCGGCTCCGGCAGCTCGTCGTCGACCCGCCGGGCAGGCCGGTACTCGGCGTCGACGGGATCCTGGGGGGCGGCGATGTCGCGGGCGGGGGCGGTGTCGGCGGCGTGCCGGGCGAGCAGTTCGGCGACGGTGAGCTGGCCTCGACGGGAGCGGGTGGGCGGCGTCGGCCCGGTACCGTCCGGCACGCGCACCTCCCCGCCTGACCAGCTCGTCCGAGTCCGCCGGCCATCGCCCGGGGCATCGACAACGCGATCGAATGGTAACCTTCCGAACGGGTGTCTACCCCGGTCGGGGGTGCGGGCGACGGTCTGGTCGACCGGCGGTATCGCCACCGCGACCGGCGGTGACATTGCGGAGCCGAGCCGCCGCGTACCGCGATCCCGGCACCTTCGCCCGGTCGGTGCCCGGCGCGCACTCCAGGCTCACGGCGGGGTTGCGGCGCACGGCTCTCCCGGGCGGACGTCAGAACAGGGTGGGTTGCGGGATGCCGCGCCGCGCCCTGGCCGGGCCGGCCAGGGCCACCGCGCCGCTCTCCTCGCGGAAGGCGACCGCGTTGCGGCCGGAGCCCTTCGCCGCGTAGAGCAGGACGTCCGCGCCGACCAGCAACTGCTCCACGTCCGGCGGGGAGGCGATGGTGTGTGCCACCCCGATGCTCACAGTGACTCTCAGGTCGGGGTCCAGCTCGAACCATTTGTGCCGGTCGATGCGCTGGCGGGCCCGCTCGCACACCTCGACCGCCTGCACCGGATCGCAGCCGGGCAGCGCCAGCGCGAACTCCTCGCCGCCGTAGCGGGCGCAGAACGCACCGTCCGGCAGGCCGGTGTCTAGCTCGGTCACCACCCGCTGCAGCACCCGGTCGCCGAACGGGTGGCCGTAGCGGTCGTTGACATTCTTGAAGTGGTCGATGTCGGCCATGGCCAGCGCCATCCCGACCCGGGTCACCGCCGGGTCGTCGAGCAGCGAGCCGAGCCGGTCGTCCAGGTATCGGCGGTTGTAGCTCGCGGTGAGCGAGTCGCGACGCGCCTGCTCGCTGGCCCGGGCGTGCTCCCGGCGCAGCCGGTCCAGCTCGGCGCGCATCGGCTGGGGGCGCTCGGGGTCGGCCTCCAGCAGCTCCACGGCGACCCGGAGCTTGTGGTAGGCCTCCTCCCAGCAACCCAGGGCGGCCAGCTCGTCGCCGGCGCGCACGGAGGCCAGCACGGCGTCGTCCTCGACGGACGGGGCCGGAGGTGCGGTCGACAGCGCGGGAGGCGGGTCGGCGTCCTCGGCGCACAGCTCCACCGTGCGACCGCGTCGGATACCGCTCACGCCACCACCTCCTGTCCCCCATGGTCGGGGCCCGAGGGCCCGATCGGTGGGTGTTGTCCCCGGTTGCACGGTGAATTCGCCCGGCCGAGCGAAATCGTTACCGCGTCACTACCCACCGGAGTCGTCCAACTCGGCCCCGCCGGGCACCGTGACGTCCTCGGGGTCGTCCAACCAGCCCTCCGGCAGGGTCACCCGGCCCGCCGAGCCCTGCCGCCCGCGCGGACCCTGCGCGCCGTCCGGGAACGGTACGTCAGGGTCGAGCCCGGCGAGCAGTTCGTCCAGTTCGTCCAGCGAACCGACCATCGCGAGCCGGCGTCGCAGGGCCGACCCGACCGGGAACCCCATCAGGTACCAGGCCATGTGCTTGCGCAGGTCGCGGATGCCGTGCTGCTCGCCGTCCAGCTCGCAGAGCATCCGGCCGTGCCGACCCAGGGTGGCCGCGACCTCGCCGAGTGTCGGACCGGCCGGTGCCGGGCGGCCGGCGAACGCCGCCTCCAGCTCGCCGAACAGCCACGGCCGGCCCAGGCACCCGCGCCCGATCACCACGCCGTCACAGCCGGTCTCGGCGACCATCCGCAGCGCGTCGGCGGCGGCGAAGATGTCGCCGTTGCCCAGCACCGGCACCTCCGCCGGCAGGGTGTCGCGCAGCCGGGCGATGGCCGACCAGTCCGCCTGCCCGGAGTAGCGCTGCGCGGCGGTGCGGGCGTGCAGGGCCACCGCTGCGACCCCGGCGTCCACCGCGATCCGGCCCGCGCGCAGGTAGGTGTGGTTGGTGTCGTCGATGCCGATCCGCATCTTGACGGTCACCGGCACCCGCCCGGCCGCGTTGTGCACCGCGGACCGCACGATCCGGTCGAACAACCGGTGCTTGTACGGCAGTGCCGCGCCGCCGCCCCGGCGGGTCACCTTCGGTACCGGGCAGCCGAAGTTCAGGTCGACGTGGTCGGCCAGGTCCTCCTCGACCACCATCCGCACTGCGGCGCCGACGGTGGCCGGGTCCACCCCGTAGAGCTGCAGCGAGCGCGGGTGCTCGTCGGCGTCGAACCGGATCATCCGGAAGGTGCGCGCCTGGCGCTCCACCAGCGCCCGGGAGGTGATCATCTCGCAGACGTAGAGTCCGGCGCCCGACTCCCGGCACAGTCGGCGGAACGCGGCGTTGGTGATGCCGGCCATCGGGGCGAGCACCACCGGCGGCCGCACCGCGAACTCGCCGATCCGCAATCCGGGGCGTGCGCCACCGCCCGGCGCCGGCGGGGTCGGCTCTCGGGTCGACTCGGAAGCCACAGTTGCCACGGACATCGGATCGACGGTACCGGCACCGTCGATGGGCCATACTGGTCACCCGCCGTGGCAGGTGGGTGGCGGTGGGGGAGGAGCCGGGTTGATGGCGAGCGGTGACGGGCCGCGGGTGGCCGTGCTGAGCCTGCGGGACACCCGTCCGGTGCAGGACTTCGGCGGGCTGCAGGAGGCCGAGGACGCGCTCGTCCAGGCGACCGCGGCCGGGCTGTACCGGGTGGTGGTGGCTTCGCCCCGGTTCTCCCGGGGCTCGCTGGCCAAGCCGGTGGTGCGCTCGGTGCTCACTGCCAGCCGGCTGGTGCGGCCCTACCGGATCTCCCACCAGCAGGCCGGCGGCGAGTTGGCGGACGTGCTGCTCGTGCTGGCCAGGGACCTGCGCGACGCCTCGGTGCTGGTCGGGCTGCCCGACTGGTACCAGCTCGGGGTGAAGGTGATCGTGCACGTCGAGCAGGTCACCGACTGGGACCTGCGCCGCTGCGCGGACCTGGTGGCGCACCTGCGGCGGCGGGCGGATGCGCTGTTCACCGGCTGCGAGATGCCGCCGCTGGGCCACCTGGTCTCCGGCTCCGGGCGGCTGCGCACCGTCGGGGTCATCCCACCGATGCTCGACGTGCTGGCCTTCCCGGTGCGCCCGGACGCGGCGCACCGCAACATCGACGTGTTCTCCCCGGGGCCGGCGCCGCCGGTGCAGCACCAGCTGCTGCGGCAGTGGGCAGCGCGCCACGACGGCAGCTACCAGCAGGACATCGGCCAGCTCGGGGCGGTGACCTCGCTGGCCCAGCATCGGCGGATCTTCACCGCGATGGCCACCCGGTCGCGGCTGTTCCTGACCAACCACCGCCGCTACGCCCAGCCCGGCCTGGGCGGGCGGCTGGCCCGGGGCGGCGGCGCGCACCACGAGGTCGGCACCCGGTTCTTCGAGGCGATGGCCGCCGGCTGTGTGCTGGTCGGCGATCTGCCGGAGGGCTCGCGGGTCTACGGGGAGTGCGTCGCCCCGGCCCGGCCGCTGTCGCTGCGGCTGGCCGCCGACCGGCTGCCGGACGACGTGCTGGCCGCGCTGGCCGACCCCGAGCTCAGCGGCTCGCTCGGTGGGGTGTCCCGGGCGACCGCGCTGCGCCACAACGACGTCACACACCGCTGGCGGCGGATGATCGAGCTGGTCGGCGTGCCCGCCTCGCCCGGGGTGGACGCCCGCATAGCCCGCCTTGCCGAGCTGGCAAACCTAGCCGAACGCGGCCAGGAACCAACCATCTCCGACCGCGACGCCGCCCCCACGGGCAATGAGCCCGCTCGTTGGCCCTCGGACGGCGACCCGCCGGGCAATGAGCCCGCTCGTTCGCCTTCGGGGTGAGAGGGGTGAGGGGTTAGGGGGTTGGGTGGGTCACCAGGCCCTGGGTGGCGCGCAGCGCGATGTCGGAGCGGTGGTGCGAGCCGGTGAGGTGCACACCCTCCAGCCGGCGGTAGGCGTCGTCGCGGGCGGCGGCCAGGTCGGGGCCGGTGCCGACCACCGAGAGCACCCGGCCACCGGCGCTGAGCAGCGCGCCGTCGTCGCGGCGACGGGTGCCCGCATGCAGCACCCCCTCGGCCTCCGCGCCGGTGATCACGTCGCCCAGCCGCGGTGTGCCCGGGTAGCCGTCGGCGGCCACCACCACGGTGACCGCGGCACCGGGCGCCCAGTCCAGCGGCGGTTCGCCGACGAGCAGCCCGGTGGCGCACGCGTGCAGCAGCCGGGCCAGCGGGCTGCGCAGCAGGGCGAGCACCACCTGGGTCTCCGGGTCGCCGAACCTGCAGTTGAACTCCACCACCGCCGGGCCGTCGGCGGTCAGCGCCAGACCGGCGTAGAGCAGGCCGCCGAACGGGGTGCCCCGGGCGGCCAGTTCGGCCACCACCGGCTCGACCACGTCGGCCACGATCTCGTCGACCAGCGATGAGCCGCCGTCCGGGCCGGCCCACGGCAGCGGGGCGTAGGCACCCATCCCGCCGGTGTTCGGGCCGGCGTCGTCGTCGCCGACCCGCTTGAAGTCCTGCGCCGGCAGCAGCGGACGGACCGTCTGGCTCGCGCTGTCCACGAGGCAGAACAGCGACACCTCCGGGCCGTCCAGGAACGACTCCAGCAGGACCGGGTGTCCGCCGTCCAGCAGCGTCATCGCGTGCGCCCGGGCGGCGTCCAGGTCGGTCGAGACGACCACGCCCTTGCCGGCGGCCAGCCCGTCGTCCTTGACCACGTACGGCGGGGTGAAGCGGTCCAGCGCGGCGTCCAGGTGGGCGGGGTTGTCCACCGTCTCGGCGTGCGCGGTGCGCACCCCCGCCGCGGCCATCACGTCCTTCGCGAACGCCTTGGATCCTTCGATCCGGGCGGCCGCCGCGGACGGGCCGAAGCAGGCGACGCCGGCGGCGCGCACCGCGTCGGCCACCCCCGCGACCAGCGGCACCTCCGGCCCGATCACCACCAGGTCGGCCCGCCAACCGGTGGCCAGCGCGGTGACCGCCTCGGCGTCGGCCGGCGAGGCCAGGCCGAGCCGCTCGGACAGCGCCTCGGTGCCGGCGTTGCCCGGGGCGCAGCCCAGCGCGGTCACCGACGGATCCTGCGCCATCGCCAGCAGCAGGGCATGCTCACGGGCACCGGAGCCGATCACCAGGACGCGCACGGGCACAGAGCGTAGGCGTTCTCGACCGGCAGCGTTCACCCGCCTGCCCCGTACCGGTAGCCGTCCGGTGTCCGGGATCTATCATCCTGCGGCAATGGCCCAGCGATCTGCCGTGTCCGCGGTATCTCGAACCGCGCCGGCCCTTTTCCGCGCCCCGGCCCCCGCGCAGCCACCGGTGTGGTCGTCCCCGGCTACCCGCACCCGGCGGCCACCGATGCGGTCGCCGCTGATCATCGGGCATCGCGGGGCCGCCGGCTACCGCCCGGAGCACACCCTCGCCTCCTACGAGCTGGCCGCCCGGCTGGGTGCGGACTTCCTCGAACCCGACCTGGTGAGCACCGCCGACGGCGTGCTGGTGGCCCGGCACGAGCCGGAGATCGGCACCACCACCGACGTGGCGCACCGGCCGGAGTTCGCGGCCCGGCGGGTGACCAAGGTGGTCGACGGGGTGCGCACCCACGGCTGGTTCGTCGAGGACTTCACCCTCGAGGAGCTGCGCACCCTGCGGGCGGTGGAGCGGATCCCGGAGGTCCGCCGGGCGAACACCGGCTACGACGGCCACTTCGGGGTGCCGACGTTCGAGGAGATCCTCGCGCTGGCCGCCCGGCTGTCCGACGAGCTGGGCCGGGTGGTCGGGGTGTACCCGGAGACGAAGCACCCGAGCTACTTCGCCGCGCTCGGTCTGGCCCTGGAGCCGCCGCTGCAGGCCGCGCTGCGGGCCGCCGGGCTGGACCGGCCGGACGCGCCGGTATTCGTGCAGTCGTTCGAGGTGGCGAACCTGCGGGCGCTGGCCGGGCGGTTGAGCGTGCCGCTGGTGCAGTTGGTGGAGGCCGATGGCGCGCCGGCCGACCTGGTCGCGGCCGGTGACCCGCGAAGCTACCGCGACCTGCTGACCCCGGCCGGGCTGGCCGAGATCGCCGGGTACGCCGCCGCGATCGGGCCGGACAAGGACCTGGTGATCGACCCGGACGGTGTGGTGTCCGGCCTGGTCGCCGACGCGCACGCGGCCGGCCTGGCGGTGCACGCCTACACCTTCCGCGACGAGAACCGGTTCCTGCCGGCCGACCTGCGCTCGGTCGGGGGCCCGAACGACCCGGGGGACGCGGTCGCCGAGCTGACCCGCTTCCTGCGGCTCGGGGTGGATGGCGTCTTCTGCGACCACCCGGACACCGGCGTCGCCGCCCGCGCCGCCCTGGCCGCTCTCCCGGTCCCGGTAGTGCCAGAGAGCCGATCTCCCGCTCAGACGATCCGGTCGTCCAGGTAGCACCAGCGCCACGACTCGCCGGGTTCGAACGAGCGCATCACCGGGTGCCTCTCGACCCGGGCGTGCTCGTCGGCGTGCCGGTGCGGGCTGGAGTCGCAGCAGCCGACGTGCCCGCAGCTCAGGCACAGCCGCAGGTGGGCCCACACGACCGCGCCGATGGCCCGGCAGTCCTGGCAGCCCTCGGTGCTGGCCGGGGTCGGCTCGACCCAGTCCGGGTGGGCGAAGGGACCGGTGTGCGGGCAGGTCACGGTGCGCCTCCTGGAGTTCGTCGGTGCCCGGACCGTCGGCCGGTCAAGATCATGGGGCAGGGACGGGCGGTTGCCGCCATCCTGCACCGTGTGGACGGACTTCGGCTGATCGCACTGGTGATCTGCTCGCTGGCGCTGGCCGCGTTGTGCCGCCGGCGCGGGGTGTCGCCGCCGCTGGTGCTGGCGCTGGCCGGCATCGCCGCGTCGTTCGTGCCGGGGATGCCGGACTTCCGGATCTCCCCGGAGGTGGTGCTCGCGCTCGTGCTCACCCCGCTGCTGTACTCGGCCGCGCTGGAATCGTCCTACCTCGGCTTCCGGGCCAACCTGCGGCCGATCAGCCTGCTCGCGGTCGGGCTGGTGGTGTTCACCACGGCGGTGGTCGGGGTGGTCACCTGGTGGCTGGAACCGGGGCTGGGGTGGGCGGCCGCACTGGTGCTGGGCGCGGTGGTCGCGCCGCCGGACGCGGTCGCCTCGATCGCGGTGGGCCGGCGGCTCGGGCTGCCTCGGCGGGTGATGACGATCCTGGCCGGGGAGAGCCTGGTCAACGACGCCACCGCCTTGACCCTGTTCCGGGTGGCGGTGTTGGCCGCCGCCGGCAGCGGGTTCTCGGTGGTGAGCGGGATCGGGATGTTCGCGCTGGCCGGCGTGGGTGGGGTGGTGATCGGGCTGGCCGCGGCCTGGCTGGTGCACCGGATCCGGTTGTGGCTGCGTGATCCGCTGATCGAGAGTGCGTTCGGGCTGGTCGTGCCGTTCGCGGTGTACCTGGCGGCCGAGGAGGCGCACACCTCCGGGCTGCTCGCCGTGGTGGTTGCCGGGCTCTACCTGGGTCACCGGGCGCCGGATCGGGTTCGCCACCCGACTGCAGGACGACGCGGTGTGGCGGGCCTCGGACACCGTGCTGGAGTCGGTGGTGTTCACCCTGATCGGTCTGCAGCTGACCACCGTGGTCGCCGGGGCCGGCTCGGTGGGACCGCTGTTGCTGACCGGCCTGGTGGTGACGCTGGCTGCGGTGGTGTCCCGGGTGGCGTGGGTGTTCCCGGCGACCTATCTGCCCCGGCTGCTGATCCCCGGCGTGCGCCGCCGCGACCCCTACCCGCGCTGGCAGGCGCCGGCGGTGATCTCCTGGGCGGGGATGCGCGGGGTGGTGTCGCTGGCCGCCGCGTTCGCCATCCCGGAGTCGGTGCCCGGCCGGCCGGTGCTGCTGTTCCTGGCGTTCTTCGTGACGGTGGCCACCCTGCTGCTGCACGGGACGACCCTGCCCTGGCTGATCCGTCGGCTCGGGGTGGTCGGGGAGGAGTCCCGGGCCGACGCGCTGGCCGAGGCGCAGGCCCAGCACGAGGCCGGGCGGGCGGCGGTGGCCCGGCTGGACGAGTTGGTCGCCGACGGCGTCGCGGAGCCCCGCGCGGTGGAGAAGCTGCGTCGGATGACCCAGCAGCGGGCCAACAGCTCGTGGGAACGGCTGGGTCGGGACCCGGCCGAGCTGGGGGAGGGGCCGGGCGCGACCTACCGGCGGCTGCGCCGGGAGATGGTGGCCACCGAGCGGGACACGTTCGTCCGGATCCGCGACGAGGGCCGGCTCGACGACGAGGTGCTGCGCCGGGTGCTGCGGGAACTGGATCTGGAGGAGGCGATGCTCTCCAGGGATGACGCCTGAGGCCCGGGTCAGCCGCGGCGGAGGGCGAGGCCGACGATCGCCGCACCGGCGGCGGTGACCGCGGCCGCCACCAGCAGCCCGGTCTCCAGCCGCCCGGCCGGACCCAGCACGGCGGTCATCGCCGCGATGCCCACCGCGGCGCCGAGGTAGCGGGCGGTGTTGTTGGCCCCGGAGCCCATCGCCGCCGACTCCGGCGGCACGCTGGACACCGCGAGCTCGCCCAACGCCGCGTTCACCAGCCCGGTGCCGATGCCGGCGACGACCAGCCCGGGCAGCAGCGCCGGCCAGCCGCCGACGTGCACCGCGAGCATCCCGAGCAGCCCGGACGCGGTGATCAGCAGCCCGGCGACCAGCTGCTGGCGGCCGGTGAACCCGGCCGGCAGCCGGCGCGCCAGCAGCGCCACCACGAACGACCACACGGCCAGCAGCCCGGCCGAACCCGGCCCGTCCAGCCCGAACCGGGGCTGCACCACGGTGGTGGACAGCGTGCTCATCACCGAGATCACCCCTAGCCCGGTGATCACGGCTCCGGTGACCGACTGCAGGAACGGTCGGTGCCGGAACAGCTCCGGCCGCACGATCGGCCGGGCCCGGCGCCCCTCCACCCGGGCGAACGCGACCAGCGCCAGCGCCGCGACGACCAGCAGCCCCGCCACCACCGGCCGCCCCCAGCCCAGCCGGGCCTCAGTGACCCCGGCGAGCAGTGCGGTCAGCCCCAGCGCGAACAGCCCCGCCCCCGCGGTGTCGAACCGCCGAGGGCCGGCGCGGACCGGGTCGCGGGGCAGGGCGGCGACGAGCACGGCCAGCGCCGTCGAGGCTCCGGCCACCAGCCAGAAGCCGGCGCGCCAGCCGCCGGTCAGCACGGTCACCGCCCCGGTGGCCAGCGGGCCGAGCAGGATGCCGGCGCCCAGGCTGGCGCCCCACCAGCCGGTGGCCCGCCGCCGGTCCGACCCGGGCGGGACCGCCGCCGCGATCACCCCGAGGCCGCCCACCACCAGCGCGGCGCCGGCCACGCCCTGAGCGATCCGGGCCGCGATCAGGGTGCCCATCCCGGGGGCGAGCGCCGCGGCAGCCTCGGTCACCGCGAGCCCGACCGCGCCGGCCAGCAGGGTGCGCCGCCGGCCGTAGGCGTCGGCCAGCGCGCCGACCGCGAGCAGCGCACCACCCAGGCTCAGGCTGATCCCGCTGAGCAGCCAGGTGACCGCGCGGGTGTCGGCGCCGAGGTCGGCCGCGATCATCGGACGTCGACCAGCGGGCCGGCATAGGTGAACAGCACCATCAGGGTGGCCAGGAAGCCGGTGCTCTACACCCTGGCCGGGCCGGAGGCGCGAATTCACCTGGTCTTTCGTTGCGGGACGCCTGCCCGGGTCACGCTGACCCGGTGACGACCCGCTTGCGCATCGGCGCTTCGCCCGCCTCCGACCGTCCGAGTCCACTCGCCGTCCGCTGCTCGGGCCCGGCCCGGCCCGGCCCGGCCCGGTCCGCCACGGCCCGGCCCCCCCGCCGACGCGGTCCGGTTCGCCCGCCGGGCCCGCCCAGCCGGCAGCCGGGCCGGGCACGCCGGTCCGCACCGCGGCCCCGCTGGTGATCGGCCACCGCGGCGCCTCCGGATACCTCGCCCGGCACGAACCGGAGATCGGCGGCACCACCGACGTCGGGGCGCACCCCGAGTTCGCCGCCCGCCGGACCACGAAGACGATCGACGGGACGGCCTACACCGGCTGGTTCACCGAGGAACCGCCGCAGAGCTGCGCACCCTGCGCGCGGTCGAGCGGATCCCGGACGTGCGGCAGGAGCACCCTCTACAACGGCCACTCCCGGTGCCCACCTTCCAGGAGGTGATCCACCTGACCCGGCAGCTGTCCGCCGAGCTGGGCCGGGAGATCGGGATCTACCCCGAGACCAAGCACCCGACCTACTTCGCCTCGATCGGGCGCCCGCTGGAGCCGAAGCTGGTCGAGACCCTGAACCGCAACGGGCTCAACCGGCCCGAGTCCCGGGTGTTCGTGCAGTCGTTCGAGACGGCCAACCTGCGCGCGTTGCGCGGTCAGCTCCGGGGGGCTGTTCACCGACAACCCGGACATCGCCGTCGAGGCCCGCGGCCAATGCCCCCGGCCGAGGTGCTCCTGAGCACGCCTACTGATCGATCGCCCTACTGATCAATTGCATAGACGACGTCCACCGACACCCGCAGTTCCTGGGTGCCCGGTTGCACCGGGACGTCGGCCACCGCCCGGGAGGACTGCGTGGCGTAGGGCACCGGCGGCGCGACCCCCGGTGCCTCGGTGATCGACAGCAGCGGGCCGAGCGACACCCCGGCGGCCTCGGCCATCTGCTTGGCCCGCTCCTGGGCCTGCCGGACGGCCGCCGCGCGGGCCTCGGCGCGCAGGCCGCTGTCGTCGGCCACCGAGAAGCTCAGCTGCTGCACCCGTACCGCGTCACCGGCCGCGGCCGCGGCGGCGTCGATGATCCCGCCCGCCGCGGCGATGTCGCGCACCGTGGCGGTGACCTCGTTGGACACCTGGTAGCCGGTGATCCGGCCGGGCCCGTCACCGCCGTAGGTCGGGTTGATGCTCAGCTCGCTGGTGCGCAGGTCCTTGTCCGCCACACCGCGCTCCTTGAGCACCGCGATCAGCGTGTTCGCCCGGGCGGTGTTGGCGTCCAGCGCGGCCCGGGCGCCGGGCGCGCGGGTCTGCACGCCGAGCACCACGGCGGCGGTGTCCGGGCTGCCGCTCACGATGCCCTCGCCGCGGGCGACGATCCCGGTGGACGGTCCGCCCGCCGGCCCGGCCGGGACGGCCTGGGACGAGCAGCCGCCGAGCACGAGGGTGAGGCCGATCAGGGGTAGGAGTCTGCGCATACCGGTAGAGACGGAACGGCTGGGCACGGGGTTCGCTCCTTCCGCCGCACAGCTGCGTATCCCGCCACACGCGGCGGGGTGTGCGGCGGTCGCGTCCGGTGTGCGCCGCAGCTGAACGTACTAGCGCTCGATGGTCTGGTCGCGGCCGGGTCCGACGCCGATCGCCGACACCGGGGCGCCGATCATCTCCTCCAGCGCCAGCACGTAGGCCCGGGCATTGGCCGGCAGGTCCTCGAACCGTCGGCAGTCGGAGATGTCCTCCCACCAGCCGGGCAGCTCCTGGTACACCGGCACGGCGTGGTGCACGTCGGACTGGCTCATCGGCATCTCGTCACACCGCCGCCCGTCGACCTCGTAGGCCACGCAGACCGGTACCTTCTCCAGCCCGGACAGCACGTCGAGCTTGGTCAGGAAGTAGTCGGTGAGCCCGTTGACCCGGGTGGCGTAGCGGGCGATCACCGCGTCGAACCAGCCGCAACGGCGGTTGCGGCCGGTGGTCACCCCGACCTCGCCGCCGACCTTGCGCAGGTGCTCGCCCATCGCGTCGTGCAGTTCGGTGGGGAACGGCCCGGAGCCGACCCGGGTGGTGTACGCCTTGAGGATGCCGATCACCCTGGTGATCTTCATCGGGCCGATCCCGGAGCCGACCGCCGCCCCGCCGGCCGTCGGGTTCGACGAGGTGACGAACGGGTAGGTGCCGTGGTCGACGTCCAGCAGGGTGCCCTGGGAGCCCTCCAGCAGCACGGTGTCGCCCGCGTCGAGCGCCTGGTTGAGCAGCAGTCGGGTGTCGGCGATCCGGTGCTCGAAACGACTGGCCGACTCGATGACGGCGTCCATGACCTCGTCCACGTCCAGCGCGCGCCGGTTGTACACCTTCACCAGCACCTGGTTCTTGAAGTCCAGCGCTGCCTCGACCTTCTCCCGCAGGATCTTCGGGTCCAGCAGGTCGGCCGCGCGCACCCCCACCCGGGCGATCTTGTCCTGGTAGGCCGGGCCGATGCCGCGCCCGGTGGTGCCGATCTTCGCCTTGCCCAGGTAGCGCTCGCTGACCTTGTCGATGGCCACGTGGTACGGCATGATCAAGTGGGCGTCGGCGGACACCAGCAGGCCGCTGGTGTCCACGCCGCGGGCCTCCAGCCCGGCCAGCTCGTCGATCAGCACCCCGGGGTCGACCACCACCCCGTTGCCGATCACGTTGCGCACGCCCGGGGTGAGGATGCCGGACGGGATGAGGTGCAGCGCGAAGTTCTCGCCGTTCGGCAGCACCACGGTGTGCCCGGCGTTGTTCCCGCCCTGGTAGCGCACCACCCACTGCACCTGGCCACCGAGCAGATCGGTCGCTTTCCCCTTGCCCTCGTCGCCCCACTGGGCACCGATCAGCACGATGGCGGGCATGTCCGACCACTCCCGGCTGGAACTGACTCGACGGTGACAGAAGCCGCTGGTCTGCGCGCTCCGGGGCCGGTCTCGGCCCGGCAGAGACTAACTCATGGCCGCACGTGGTGCGATGTCTGAGCCGCCGGCCGCAGCGCCGGTCTCCAGGGCGGCCACCAGCTCGCGCAGCCGCGCCAGCAGGCCCTCCGGGCAGATCGGCGCGAAGGTCACCCGGTCACGGCCGCGGCTGAGCGGCTGGCGCAGCTGCATCACCGCCCCGGCCGCACACCGGTGGAACGCCAGCACCCAGCTGCTCGGCACCTGCGCCCCGTCCACCCGGGCGGTCGCGCCGAGCTGGCCGCCGGAGGTGATGCCGGTGCACATCAGCGCGAGGGAATGCGCGTCGGACTCGGCGACGCCGCGGGCCACCAGCCGCCCGGCGAACGTCCAGAACGCCAGGCCGGGCACCTCGCGGCGGGCGGCGTCCAGCACGTCCGAGGGCAGGGTCACCGCCTCGACGTCGTCGGGCTCCAGCGGGCCGGCCAGCCGCACCAGGGTGGTGGCCACCCGCGGCCCGGCCACCGGCAGCAGGTAGAGCCCGGGTTCGTGCTCGGCGTCGACCACCAGCACCACGCCCTGGTCGCCGTCGATGGCACCGAGCACCACCAGCCCGTCGGACAGCCGCAGGTCCAGCGCGATCGGAGCCTCGGCGAGCACTCGCAGCCACTCGGCCAGCTCCGGACCGGGGCCTTCGGAGTCGGCCAGCTCGCGACGGCTGAGCTGCTCCAGGGCGGCGGTGTACTCCGCCTCGGCCTCGGCCGGGGTGGCCGGGAAGCTCAGCTCCAGGTCCAGCGGCACCGCGCCGAGCGCCATCGCGTCCCAGCAGGCCAGGAACTCCTCATCGGTCAGCACGACGGCGCGGGACCACTCCGCCCCGCTCACCACCGGCGACCCGCCGTCACCCGACTCCGCAGACCGGGCACACCCGTCATGGGAACACCGTATGGCACGCTGCCCACCGCGATGAACCTTCTCGTGCTGAGCTGTCCGACCTGGACTCTTCCGTTGCCGCCGGCGCTGGCCGACGCACCCCGCCGCGCGGTCCCCGAGCGTCCCGCCCGCGAGGACCTGGCCCCGGTGCTGGCCGGGCTCGCGGACCCGACGCGGCTGGTGGTCGCCGGCACCGACGCCGACCTGGCCGCCGTGGTCCTGCGGCTGCTGCGTACCGAGCGGCTGGCCGCTGCCCCGGTCGCGTACCTGCCGGCGGCGCCGGACTCGGCGGTGGCCGCGGTGTGGGGGCTGCCGACCGACCCGGTCGAGGCCGGGGAACTGGCCGTACACGGCGAGCCGGACCCGGTGCCGCTGGTGCGCGACGACGTCGGCGGGGTGCTGCTCGGACGGGCCGAGCTGCGCCCGATGCGCGGCACCGTGTACTGCGACGACACCCGGTTGCTGCGTGGCCAGGCCAACCGGCTGGAGGTGACGCCGTCCGCCCCGGAAGGGGTCACGGCGCGCGCGGTGCGGATCGGCGCGCTGGGGCTGCGGTCGTGTGCGGGGACCGGTCGGGCGGTGTCGGTGGGCTGCCTGTCGGCGGGGGTGGTGTGCGACGGGGTCCCGTATTCCCGGCCGGTGACCCGGTGGACCTGGTACCGGCACACCGAGCCCTGGCGGCTGGTTCGGGGCGCCTGGTGAGGCCGGCCGGCCCGCCCGAGACCGTTGCCGAGGTGCGCGCCGCGGTCCGGCGGGCCCTGGTCGGGGCCGGCTGCCC
The DNA here is from genome assembly GCA_029263115.1 of Pseudonocardia sp. GTDB lineage: Bacteria > Actinomycetota > Actinomycetes > Mycobacteriales > Pseudonocardiaceae > Pseudonocardia. The sequence goes on from JAJCYC010000255.1 coordinate 14,869, forward strand.
GCCCGGGACTCCGGTCGTGGTGGCGTGCTCCGGTGGGGCGGACTCGATGGCGCTCGCCGATGCTGCCGCCTACCTGGCCGCCGGTGCCGCCGGCCGTCGAGGTGGGGCCGCGACCGGCGGTGGCGCCGGAGCTGCCGGGGGGTGGCCGGTCACCGCTGCGGTCGTGGACCATGGGCTGCAGGACGGCTCCGGGGACCGGGCCGCGGCCACCGTGGCGTTGCTGGGCCGGCTGGGGGTGCCGGCGCGGGTGTACCCGGTGGAGGTGGCCGGCCCGGGCGGTACGGAGGCCGCCGCCCGCCGTGCGCGGTACGCGGCGTTGCTGGCCGCCCGGCCAACCCCGGACTCTCCGGTGCTGCTGGGGCACACGCTGGACGACCAGGCGGAGACGGTCCTGCTGGGCCTCGGTCGCGGTTCGGGTGCCCGCTCGATCGCCGGCATGGCGACCTGGGATCCCCCGTGGTTGCGGCCGCTGCTGACGGTACGGCGGTCCAGCACGCTGGCGGCGTGCCGGGCGCGCGGCATCGAGGTGTGGCACGACCCGCACAACGAGGACCCCCGCTTCACCAGGGTCCGGCTGCGGCACGAGGTGTTGCCGCTGATGGAGGACGTGCTCGCCGGAGGGGTCGCCGAGGCCCTCGCCCGGACGGCGGCGCAGCTGGCCGAGGACGGTGCGGCCCTGGACGCGGCGGCGGCCCTGGTTCGTGCCGCCGCCGCTCCGCCGCCGGCCGGAGGCGACCTCGACGCGTCGGTGCTGGCCGGGCATCCGCCGGCGGTCCGTCGGCGGGTGTTGCGCGGGTGGCTGCTGGACTCGGGGGTGCGCGAGCTGAGCGACGCGCAACTGCGGGCCGCCGACGACCTCGTCGGCCGGTGGCGGGGGCAGGGCGGGATAGCTCTCCCGGGCGGGTTGGAGCTCACCCGTCGGCATGGGAGGCTCTTGCTGCGGCCGACGTTGCACGGATAGCCGGCCGCAGGTCGACGCTCGTCAAGGGAGGCAGCTCGCGGTGTACGACGGTGACGTGGCGTCGGTTCTGGTCACCGAACAACAGCTCCGAGACAAGATCGCCGAGCTCGGACGACAGCTCGCCGAGGACTATCGGGAGCGCTGCCCGGGCACCGGCCGCGGCAGTGACCTGGTGCTGGTCGGGGTACTCAAGGGCGCAGTAATGTTCATGACCGACCTCGCCCGCGCGTTGCCCATCCCGGTGCAGCTGGAGTTCATGGCGGTCAGCTCCTACGGCTCGGCCACCTCGTCGTCCGGGGTGGTGCGGATCCTCAAGGATCTCGACCGGGACATCGCCGGCCGGCACGTGCTGATCGTCGAGGACATCATCGACTCGGGGCGCACGCTGACCTGGCTGATGCGCAACCTGACCTCGCGTGAGCCCGCCTCGCTGGAGGTGTGTGCGCTGCTGCGCAAACCGGACGCGTGCAAGATGGAGGTGCCGGTGCGCTACATCGGGTTCGACATCCCCAACGAGTTCGTCGTCGGCTACGGCCTGGACTACGCCGAGCGCTACCGCGACCTGCCCTACATCGGCACCCTCGACCCGAGCGTCTACGCCTGACGTCCGGCCGGCCGAGCCGACCCCGGACGAGCCGACCCCGGTACAGCGAACAGCCCCGCCCCGGTGAACCGGGACGGGGCTGTCGAGTCGGGAGGGACGGGGTTACAGCCCGAGCGGCAGCCCGAGGCCCTGCTCGGTGCGTGCCTGCTGCTTCGGGGCCGGCGCCACCCCGGCCGCCGGGGTCTGATCGCCCCTGGCCGGGGTCTGGGTGCCGCGGGGCGGGGTCTGGGCGCCACGGGCGGCGGAGTCCTCGCCGCGCGGGGCCAACGAGAACGGCTCGGTCGGGGCGGCCTCGCCGGCGCCGGACGAGTCGCGGTCGCCGTCGGAGTCCTCGTCCGGGGTGGAACCCAGCGCCGGGATCGGCAGCACCGTGCCGTGGAAGTCCTCGGTGCCCTCGACCAGTTCGATGTCGCCGAGGTCGCCGTGCTCGTTGGCGTAGTCCAGCGCCTTGGCCAGGTCGGAGACCCCGTTGGTGCCCGGAGCCGGAGCCAGGTTCAGCGTGCTCAGCACGCCGAACGCGCGACCGTCGGAGTCCAGGTAACCGCTGCCGGAGTCG
>JAJCYC010000256.1 GCA_029263115.1 Pseudonocardia sp.
CGGCCGCCCGGTCCAGGGCACGACCCCTCGGGCTGGTGACCGACTGGGCGAGCAGCGTCTGGGTGACCGGGCGCACCTTCGCACCCGTCACCTCGCCCAGCAGCCGGACCCGGCCGTCGGCCGGGGTCGACGGGTCGACCAGCAGGGTGGCCAACCGCGGCTCGCGGTCGAGGATCCGGCCGAACCGGAACAGCTCGTCCTCCACCTCGGAGAGCGTGCCGTCCTTCTCGGCCACCGCCAGCGTCGCGCGCCGGGCCAGGACCTCGACGCCCTCCACCAGGTCGAGCGAGCGCGACCAGCGCGCCGAGACCAGGTCGGAGACCACGTCCATCGCGGCCCGTCCGACCTTGCCCGAGAGCAACCGGTCGGCGAGTTCGGAGCGGACCGCGGCCGGCGCCGAGGCGTCGGCCAGCGCCCGCCGCAGCGGCGGCTCGCCGAGCAGCAGTCGCAGCACGGCGAACAGGTCGTCGCCGAGCCGGCCCAGGTCGGCGGGCGACCCGGAGTCGATCACCTGGTCGAGCCGGCCCTCGGCATCGGCCAGCGCCTCACGGCTGGCCGGCTGGAGCATGACCGCCATCAGTTGGTTCCTCCGAGACCGGCCTCGGCCCGGGGCTGCGCCCGGACCCCGTCCTGCGAACCGGCGGCGGACCCGCCGGGCAACCGATCAAGCTCACTCAGGAAGGTGTCGACGGTCGCGCCGCGGCGTGACTCGTCGGCCAGCGAGTCGGTGACCATGCGCTGCGCCGTCTCGAACGACAGCGCCCCGATCTCGGCGCGCAGCTGCCGGACGACCTGGTCGCGTTGCGCGGCCAGCTCCTCCTCGCCGCGCTGCCGGATGCGCACGACCTCGCGCTCGGCCTGCTCGCGCAGCTCCTCGGAGATCCGGGTGGCGTCGGCCCGGGCGTCGTCGCGGATCTTCGCCGCCTCGGCCCTGGCCTCGGCGACCGCCTGGTCGAACCTACGCTGGGCCTCCTCCAACTTGCGGGAGGCCTCCTCGCTCTCCTCGACCTGCCGGGTCACCGCGTCCTGACGCTCCTCCATCATCCGGCGCACGAACGGCCAGACGTACCGGTAGAGCAGGAAAAACAGCAACAGGAACGCCACCAACTCGGCGGCGAAGTGCAGAAACGCCTCCATCAGCCCACCTTCCCGCTGGTGCCGACCGGCTCGCCGAGGATGCGCCCGGCCAGCTGGCCGGACAGACCCTCGATCTCGCCGCGCAACTGCGCGACCGCCTGCCCACGCTGTTCGGTGAGCTGCCGCTCACCCTGTTGCCGGATCCGCTCGACCTCCTGGTCGGCGTCCCGGCGCAGGTCGTCGCGGACCTGCTGGGCGTCCGCCCGAGCCTCGTCGCGGATCTTCGCCGCCTCGGCCCTGGCCTCGGCCAGCGACTCCTCGAACCGCTGCTCGGCCTGCTTGAGCTTGCGCGCGGCCTGCTCGCGGTCCTCCACCTGCTTGCGGACCATCTCCTCCCGCTCGCGCATCGCCTTCGCCAGCGGCGGCACGATCCAGCGAGCGAATACGAAGAAGACGACCGCGAAGAGTAGGAGTTCGACGAACAGGGTGGCGTTGGGCAGCAGGAAGTTGGTGCTGCCCCCGCCCGCTTCCGGGGCCGGAGCGGCTGTGATCAACACCGCGGCGAGCATTTCGGAAGCCGTCATGACGACCGGCTCACGCAGCGCCGGTGACGAACACGAACAGCGCCATGAAGGCCAGGTTGATGAAGTACATGCCCTCGACCAGACCGATGATCAGGAACATCGTGGTGTTCAGGCGTCCGGCGGCCTCGGGCTGACGGGCCACACCGTTGATGACCGCCGCGCCGGCCAGACCGTCACCGACGGCCGCGCCGATGGCGCCGCCGGCCAGGGCGATACCGCCACCGACCATTGCCAGACCCAGCTTGAGGTCGGCGCCGGCGGAGGCCGCTTCCTGGGCCAGAACCTGCGTAGTGCTCATTGTTCTCCTCGTCCTTCCCGTGCCGTGCGGCGTCTCCGCGCGACACGCGTTTGTCATCGATCAAGTCGTCGAGCAAGCCATGGAGCAGTCAGGGTGTCCGGGTCGAGCCCGAGCAGTTCAGGGAGCGGGGAACGCTCCGGTCAGTGGTGCGCCCCCTCTTCGTCGCTGCCCACCGCCTCGCTGAAGTAGATGATGGTGAGCAGCGTGAAGATCAGTGCCTGGAGCAGGCCGATGAACAGCTCGAAGCCCTTCCAGAGGCCGGTCGGCGCCCAGCTGATGTAGGCCGGGAACAGTGCGATCAGCGAGATCATGATGCCGCCGGCGAAGATGTTGCCCCACAGCCGCAGCGCGAGCGAGGCCGGCCGGGCGATGTACTGGGTGATGACCTCGATCGGGGCCAGCGCGAGGTAGGGCTCCTTCATGTGCCCGAAGAACTTGGCCGGGCCACGCTTCTTGATGCCCGCCACGTTGACCCAGATGATGACCACCAGGGCCATCGGGTAGACGAGGTTGACGTCGGCGGTCGGCGGCAACAGGCCGAACGTGTGAGCGGGCAGCTGTCCGATCCAGTTGCAGATCAGGATGAAGGCGAACAGCGCGACCGACAGGGCCACCACGCCGCTCGGCGCCCGCAGGCCCATGCCCTCCTTGATCTGGCCCTGCACCCACCCGGTCAGCGCCTCGAACATCAGCTGCAGCTTGGTGGGGCGGCCCTTGGTGGCCCCGCGCGCCATGTACAGCCCGAGACCGCAGACGATCACCGCCGCCAGCACGGTGGCCAGGATGGTGTCGATGTTGAAGCTGAGGCCGAAGAGCTCGACCGTGGGGTGGGCACCCGGCTGGATGCCGCCCTCCGCCGCGAGCACGACGGTACCGGGACCGCCGTAGGTCGTCTCGCCGTCGATCATTTCTGTCGGATCTCCTTGATCAGCGGCAGCAGCGAACTGGCAATGCCGAGGAACTGGTACACGATCAGTCCGCCGAACACCGCCACTGCGGTCGGCGGGAACAGCAGGGCGCAGGCGAAGGCCAGCGCGGTGATCAGCGCGAGCCGACCCAACACGGATCCGGAGAACCGGGCCCGGGAGGGGCGGGTCTGCGCGAAGCGCAGTACGGAGCGCATGGTCAGGTAGGAGTTCAGCACGCCCAGCGCGAGCCCGACGCAGCCGAACAGGGCGTAGCCACCCAGGCCCATGGGCGCCAGCACCGCCACGGCGATCGCGCCCGCGACGGCGGCGCCCATTGCCGAACGCCGGAAGGTGGCACGGGTGACCGGCGGGGTGTACCCGGGGACCATCACCACCGACCTGCCACCTTTCTCACGAGTACCTCTGGAAAACCTTGTAGAACGCGAAGCACGCGGCCACCACCCCGAGCGCCAGCCCGATCAGTGCGAAGATCGGGAAGGTGCCGCCCGGCAGGTCGGCCAACCAGCCGAGACCGAAACCGACCACCAGACACGAGGCGAGCGTGGCCCCGAGCGACAGCAGGTCGCCGAGGCCTGGTCCGCCGTCCATCTGCCGACCTCAGCCGGCCAGGGACCGGCATCCTCCTGTTCGGACTTCGGCGTCCATGCGGTTACTCCTCGCATCAGGGCCGTAACCGGCCGGTGAGCGGACCGTACCACAGCGTTAGCGGGCCGCTCCGCACCCCCTGACCTCCAAGAAGTCCGATTGTGCATTTTTTCACAAGCTTGTTCCAACGATCAGCGACCAGCCGGCAAACGGCCGGGCAACCGGGGTACCGCCGAGGCCAGAACAGCGGCCAGAAGGCCGAATCCCACACCCACCAGCACCACCGAGGTGTCCCGCACCAGGGCCAGTGCCACCGCGCCGAACGCCAGCACCCCGGACCACAGGTAGATCAGCAGCACGGCCCGCCGGTGGGAGTGGCCGATCTCGAGCAACCGGTGGTGCAGGTGCATCTTGTCCGGGGTGAACGGGCTCGCCCCGGCCCAGGTCCGCCGGACCACCGCCAGCATCAGGTCCAGCAGCGGCACGAACAGCACCGCCGCCAGCACGATCAGCGGCGCGAGCAGACCCACCACGTCGCGGCCGTCGGTGCTGGCGAACGGGATCCGCCCGGAGGCCGTGGT
>JAJCYC010000257.1 GCA_029263115.1 Pseudonocardia sp.
CCCGGACATGCGCACGATGATCCCCGCGCCGATGTACCACTCCGCGCCCAATGCGCACTCCCTGTTCGCCGCGGCCGCCGGCCTGGACGTGACGATCATGCCGAAGTTCGACCCGACGGAGTTCCTCGCCACGATCGAGCGCCACCGGATCGCGCACACCCAGGTGGTACCGACCATGTTCGTCCGCCTGCTGCAGCTGGCCGAGGCCGAGCGCGGGGCGTTCGACATCTCCTCGCTGAAGGCGGTGGTGCACGCGGCCGCGCCGTGCGCCCCGGACGTCAAACACAGGATGATCGAGTGGTGGGGCCCGATCATCCACGAGTACTACGGTGCCTCGGAGACCGGCGTGGTGGTCACCTGCGACAGCGCGGAGTGGCTGGCCCATCCCGGCACCGTGGGCAAGGCACTCGACGGGGCCAGGGTGAAGATCCTCCTCGAGGACGGCTCCGAGGCGCCCACCGGCACCGACGGGGAGATCTACGTCTACCCCGGCGACAACTGGCCCAACTTCACCTACATCGGCAATGACGCCAAGCGCCAGGCCATGGAGCGGGAGGGCTACCTCACGGTCGGCGACTGCGGCCGGCTGGACGAGGACGGGTTCCTCTATATGGGCGACCGGATCGCGGACATGGTGATCTCCGGCGGGGTGAACATCTACCCGGCGGAGATCGAGGCCTGTCTGATCGGGCTGCCCGGGGTTCGGGACGCGGCGGTGTTCGGCATCCCGCACGCCGAGTTCGGCGAGGTGCTGGTCGCGCACGTCGACACCGATCCCGCCAGCGGGCTGACCGAGGACGACATCACCGCGCACGTGCGGGCCAACATGGCCAACTACAAGGTGCCGCGCACGGTGGTCATCGATCGGGATCTGCCCCGGGAGGATTCGGGCAAGCTGTTCAAGCGGCGGATCCGGCAGCGCTACCTGACCGCGCAGCCGGGCTGACCCGCCGGGACCCACGACGCCGGCGGGATCGAGTCGGTTCCCGGCGTTCATGCGGCGGGCCCGGTGGTCGGGATGCGCTCGGTTACCGTGGAGGGCACTGCGGTGAGAGGAATGCGATGCGGATCGAGCAGGACGACCCCACGGCGGACTGGACCGCCACCGGCGTCTACGAGGTGGTCGAGGGGCTCTACCGGGTCCCGCTACCGATGCCCTCCGACGGCCTGCGCGCGGTGAACATCTACGCGCTGCGCGACGGCGACGGCTTGGTCATGATCGACGCCGGGTGGCGTATCCCCGAGGCCCGCGCGGTGTTGGACAAGGCGGTGTCCGCGCTCGGCCATGAGCTGGGCGATGTGCGGCGGTTCCTGGTCACCCACGTGCACCGGGACCACTACACCCTCGGCGTACAGGTGCGCCGTGAGTTCGGCACCCACATCAGCCTGGGCATCGGCGAGCGGGAGTCGCTGCGACTGTCCCAGGACGCGGCCCGACCACCCTTCCAGACCCTCCGGAGGCAGTTGGTCCAGGGTGGCGCCGCCGAGCTGTTGCCTCGGCTGCCGACGGCGTCGGACCTGCTCCCCTCGGACTGGGAGGACCCGGACGAGTGGCTGCAGGCGCCCGTCACCATCCCGGTCGGCGGGCACGTCCTGGACGCGATCGCCACACCCGGCCACACCCGGGGTCATGTGGTCTTCGCCGACGACGCGCGAGAGCTGCTGTTCGCGGGGGATCACGTGCTGCCGCACATCACTCCGTCGATCGGTCTGGAGGCGGCGCAGGGCCACTCCCCGCTGGGGGACTACCTGCACTCGCTGCGCCTGCTGCTCAACCGGCCCGACCAGCGGATGCTCCCGGCGCACGGACCGATCTCCCCGAGCGTGCACGCCCGGGTGCATGAGCTGCTGGCGCACCATGCGCAGCGGCTCGACGAGATGGCGGCGGTGGTCGCGGCCGGCGCCGACACCGCCTACCACACCGCGCAGCGGGTGCTGTGGACCCGCCGCGGCCGCGCGTTCACCGACCTGGACGCGATGAACAGCCGGCTGGCGGTCACCGAGACCTCGGCGCATCTCGACCTGCTCGCCGAGCAGGGTCGTCTGCGTCGCTCCGAGGTCGACGGTGTCCGCCACTACCAGGTATGAGGCCGGCCCGGTGGGCTCGGCGACGCCTGCGGAAGCCGGTCCGACCTGCTAGGAGTTAGCCATGCCCGACAATGCGGTCGTTCTCCAGGTCGAAGGCGGCGTCGCCCGCGTCATGCTCTCCAGGCCGCGGGCGCGCAACGCCTGGGACGACACTCTCGGCGCGGGTATGACCGAGGTGTTCTCCGAGGTCGCGGGCCGCGTCGACGTGCGTTGCGTGGTGCTGATGGGCGAAGGGCCGGTGTTCTGTGCCGGGGCCGACCTGGTGGCCGGATTCCCGACCTTGCCCGACGGGCGTGACGACCTGCGGACCACGCTGCGCCGACGGTTCCACCCGGGGTTCCTGGCGATGTTGGACGTGCCTCAGCCGATCGTGGCCGCCGTGCACGGGCCGGCGATCGGCGCGGGCGCCTGCCTGGCCCTGGCCTCCGACATCGTGGTGATGTCGCGGGAGACCTACCTTCAGTTCCGCTTCGCCAAGATCGGTCTGATGCCCGACGTCGGAGCGACCGCGCTGCTGGCCACCTGCGTCGGCCCGGCCAAGGCCGCGGAGCTGCTGATGCTGGCCGATCCGATCGACGCGGCCGAATGCGACCGGCTGGGACTGGTCAGCCGGGTGGTCGACGCCGCCTGCGTGGCCGAGGACAGCCTCGCGCTGGCGCGGCGGCTGGCCGAGGGCCCGACCCAGGCCTATGCGACGACCAAGAAGGCGCTGCGCGCCTGGTCCTGGCGGGCAATGGCCGAGCAGATCGAACTGGAGGCGGGCCTGCAGCAGACCCTGATCGGCACCTCGGACTGGACCGAGGGCCGCACCGCGTTCCTCGAGCGACGCGACCCTCGTTTCACCGGGCGCTGATCTCCGAGATGCTGCCCGGACGGCTGACCCCCGAGCAGGGCGCGTTCGTACGCGCGGTGGACGCCTTCTGCACGCGGGAGTGCCCCGCACACCGGCTGCGGGAACTCACCGCGAACGGCACCATCGCCCACCACCCGGGCCTGTACGAGAAGCTGGCCGCCACCGGTTGGGTCGGGTTGGGCATCCCGGAGGAGTACGGCGGCTGCGGCGGCACCCTGACCGACATCGCCCTGCTGGTGGAGCGGCTGGGTTACCACCGCCTGCCGCTGGACGGGCATTTCGCCACCGTGATCACCTCGCAGGCCCTGATCAGGTACGCCACCGAGGAGCAGAAACGACGGGTACTGCCGGCGGTGGCCGCCGGCGCGGTGCTGTCCATCGCCATCACCGAGCCGGACGTCGGATCCGACGCGGCCTCGCTGCGCACCCGGGCCCGTCGCAACGGTGCCGACTGGTTGATCAACGGCGAGAAGATCTACACCAGCGGCGCGACCCATGCCCGCTGGGTGCTGCTCGCCACCCGCACCGACGCGGACGTGGCCAAGCACCGGGGCCTGAGCCTGTTCCTGCTGCCCATGGACTCCGTAGAGGTGACCCCGCTGGACATGCTCGGCCAGGTGGACACCACCATCACCCGCTACCTCGACGTTCCCGCGACCGACACCGACATCGTCGGTGGGCTGAACCAGGGCTGGAACGTCCTGGTCCGGGGGCTCAACAGCGAGCGGATGATCGTCGGCGCCAAGGCGGTCGGGCTGGCCCAGCGGGCCTTCGACGACACCCTGGGGTACGTCAAGACCCGCCACCAGTTCGGCCAGCCGATCGGCCGGTTCCAGGCGTTGCAGCACGGGTTGGCCGAGACCGCCACCAGGCTGCTGGCCGCCCGGCTGATGGTCATGCACACCGCCGGGCTGCTCGATGTGGGCGAGCCGGCCCCTGCCGAGGCGTCGATGACGAAGCTGTTCGCCAGTGAGCTGGCCCAGCAGGCTTCGTTGCAGGGCATGCAGTTCATGGGCGGGATGGGCTACAGCATGGAACACGACATGCAGGCCTACGTCCGGGACGCCCTGGTGATGACGATCTTCGGCGGCACCTCCCAGATCCAGAAGAACATCATCGCCGGCCAGCTCGGCCTCGGCGGCTGATCTCCGGCCCGGCCGGACATGCATCGGGCCGCGCGGGTTGGGCCGACGGGCGGCCCCGGCCGTAAGCTCTGATCCGGGCCACCGGACGGCCGACCGCGGTGAGCGGCGGGTCGGACCGGGTCGGCGGTAACGCGCGGCGGGCCCAGAACGGAGGGCGACCCGTGGACCGCTTCCTGACGCTGGGCGCGACCAGCAACTTCCGGCACATGGGTGGCTACCCGGCCGCCGACGGCCGGGTCACCCGGGCCGACCGGCTGTACCGCTCCGGCTACGTGAACGCGCCCTCAGCCGAGATCGACGAGGCGTTCGCCCGGCTGGGGATCACCACCGTCTACGACTTCCGCAGCCCGGTGGAGCGGGAGAAGAACCCGCTTCCGGTCGGCGCCCAGGTCGAGGTGGTGCAGCTGGGGATGCTGGTCGCCAGCGTGGAGAACCTGTGGGACCTGCTGCTCGACGAGGGGCTGACCCCGGCCGGCGCCGAGAAGATCATGGCCGACCGCTACCGGGAACTGACCCGGGAGGAGTTGCCCGGCTACCGGGCGATGTTCCGGCACATGCTCAACGGCGACGGTGGGGCGCTGGTGATGTGTTCGTTCGGCAAGGACCGCGCCGGGATAGCCTCCGCGCTGCTGCTGAGCGCGCTGGGCGTGCCGCCGGACAGTGTGCGGTCCGACTACCTGCTGTCGTCCCTCGCCTACGCCGACGAGGACGCGGCGATGGGCAAGTTCGCCCAGTTCTTCAACGCCCGCGGTCTGCCGGTGGACCGCGCGGTGGTGGCCCCGATCCTGGACGCCAAGCCGCAGTACCTGCGGGTGGCGCTGGAGCTGATCGAGGACCGGGCCGGTGACATGGACCGCTTCCTGCTGCGGGAGTTCGAGCTGGACGCCGCGGCCAGGGGCAGGTTGGCCGAGCGGTTCACCGGAGGGCGCTGACCCGGGCGCGGCCGACCCTTGACCGTCCAGTCGTGGACGGGCTAATTTCGAACCCGGATTGATCTCGACACCCCCGGCGGGTGTGGGGACGCTTCGCCGCACAACGGAGTCGGCACGGGGGAGAGTTTCTTGATCACTGAGCAGGACGTCTACTTCCATCCCCCGACCTCCGATCACTACACGTGGGCCGAGACCAACTACTTCGGTTTCTACTCCTCCGAGGCCCGCGTGCACGTCGGCGCCTACGTGCAGGCGAAACCGAACCTGGGCGTGGTGATGTCCAGCGTGTCGATATTCGACGGCGTGTCCAACACGCCGCACGAGGTGAGGTACTTCGACGGCAGCGTGCACCTGCCCATGCCCACCGGCAATCTCGACGATTACGAACTCGCCAACGGGCTGGCCATCCGGTGCACCAAACCCGTCATGGACTACGACATTCGGTTCGAGGGCAAGGTCGGGGTCGGCTTCGATGTCTCCTACACGGGGCTGATGCCGCCTTACGACATCCACGACCCGTCGATGGATCCGCTGGCCGGCGTCCAGCAGGATGGCGACACGGTGAGCGCTCACGCCTACGCCGGGCACTGGGATCAGAGCGGTCGGGTGCGCGGCACCCTGGACCTGTTCGGCCGACGCATCGCGATCGACTGCGTGGCGAGCATGGATCACAGCTGGGGTCTGCGTGACGAACGCTCGCTGAACAACTTCTGCTGGATGAACGCCAACTTCGACGACGACACCAGCATCCACTGCATCTGGTTGGTCGACCCGAAGCGGCTGGACGTCTACCCGGCCCTCGCGCACGGTTACCTGCGGGAGGGCGATCAGGTGTACGGGCTACGGGAGGGCGACGGCCGGCTCATCCGCAACCGCTACCTGCACCAGTTCTTCGACCTGCGGGTGGTGGACGTGCGCGGCACCGAGCACCGGTTCACCGGGACCCCGATGACGGCGAACCCGTGGGTGCCCTGGCCGCAGATGTACCTCAGCCACTCGTTCGTCCGCTGGGACCGCGCCGGGACGACCGGTTGGGGCGAGGTGCAGGACCTCTGCAAGGAACACTTCAACGACCAGTCGGCGGCATAGGTGGGACCGGAGTTCGCGCAGTTCCTGTCCGGAATGCGCAAGACCATGGAACAGGTGGTGCTGCCGAACCTGAGCGACCGGTTCGCCCAGGAGCAGGCCGGCATCGTGGCCGCCACGTTGGGCTTCCTCGAACAGGTGCACGACAAGGTGTTCCACTACGAACTACTGGAGAACGACCGGTACAAGCTGCTGCTCGGCCAGGTGCTCGAGGTGCTGGGCACCGACGGGCTCGGCGACGAGGTCGTGGTCGCGATGGACGCGGTGCGCGCGCACCGGGCCGCCGATCCGCCGGGGAGCGAGGTGCACCTGCGCCCCTACCACGACCTGCGGGCGTCCAACGAGACCATGAAGGAACAGCTGTGCGAGCTGATCCGGTTGCAGCCGCGGCTGCCGGACCGGGTCCGCAAGGCGTTCGACGAGCTGCTGCGGCCGTTCTTCCACGATCTGCAGCTGCGTGAGCGGTCCTGGGTCAAGCCGCTGGGGTTCGACGCGTCGGGCGCCGACCTGCCCGAGATCGACGAGCTGCTCTACAGCGGAGGCCGGCTGCGCCTCTCGGACGGCAGCTGAGTGTCCGGCTACACCCCGACCCAGCGGCTGCGCTCGGCCCCCACCCCCGAGTGGATCGCCGGCATCCGGGCCCGGTTCCCGGTCGAGCGCACGGTCGACGAGGTGCTCACCCGCAAGCTCACCCATCGGGGAGATCCGGGTGAGCACCGCACCGACGTCGCCGTGCTGGCCGAGCGGCTGCTGGGCTACCTGCACGCCACCACCGGCCAGCCGGATCTGGCGTTCGGCGGTCTACGGCGCCTCACCGGGGGCGCGTCCAAGGAGCAGTTCACCTTCGACCTGCGCTGGCGGGTCGACAGCGAGCCGACCAGCCGCACCCTGATCCTGCGGATGGACCCCAGCGAGTCGATCGTGGAGACCCACCGGCTGCGCGAGGCCCAGCTGTTGCGCGCGATGCACGGCGTGGTCCCGGTGCCCGACGTACTGTGGGTCGAACCGACCCCGGACGCGTTGGGCCACCCGTTCCTGGTCGCCGGCTTCGTCGAGGGCACCGTGCAGCCCGAGGGCGGAGACAAGGCCAGCGGCCTGGGCATGTACTTCCCACCCCCGCTGCGGGCGGCACTCAAGGACCAGTTCGTCGAGCACCTGGCGGCCATCCACACCGTGGACTGGGCGGCACACGACCTGTCCGCCTTCGACCGCCCCGCCCCGGGTACCACCGAGGGCAATGCCTGGTCGCTGGGCACCTGGGAGCGGATCTGGCACGAGGACGTGCTGGAGGACCACCCCATCGTGGAACGTGCGGCGTTGTGGCTGCGGGAGCACCTGCCGGTGGTGGAGCGCCCGGTCGTGGTGCACGGCGACTACCGCAGCGGAAACTTCATGTACACCGACGACCACCGGATCAATGCGGTGCTCGACTGGGAGCTGGCCCACCTCGGCGACCACCACGAGGACCTCGCCTACACCGCGAGCGACATCCTCGGCTGCCCCGACGAGGACGGGCGGACCCTGGTGTGCGGGCTGCTGCCACGCGCGGAGTTCCTCGACCGCTACCAGCAGCTCAGCGGGCTGCCGGTCGACCCCGAGCGACTGTTCTACTTCGAGGTGTTGATCTACTACAAGATGGTGGTGATCGCGGTGGCGACCGGCCGGCGGGTGGCCCACGGGCGGCGCACCCACCTGGACGCGATGATGAACCTGATCAGCGGGTTCGGCTACGTCGCGGTGTCGGTCCTGCAGCGGCTGCTCGACACCGGCCCCGACGGCGCTCGCCCGCCTGCGCGGGCCGCCGGATGACCGGCCCGGGGTCGATCGTCCCCTACACCGCTGTGCTGGGCCTGCGCCGGCAGCCGACGCCGGACTGGATCGCCCAGGTGCGAGCCCGGTTCCCGGTGGAGCCGGCGATCGACGAGGTGTTCACCCGCAAGCTGCGCAAGCGGGTGGAGACCCCGGAGCACTCGATGGACTCCAGCGGGCTCCCCGAGCGGCTGCGCGCGTTCCTGGCCGCCGAGACCGGCCAGCCCGACCTGCGGGTGCACGACGTCCAGCGGTTGTCCGGCGGGGCGTCGAAGGAGCAGTTCAGCTTCGGGCTGCGCTGGCGCCCGGACGGCACCGGTCCGGCCGTCACCGCGCCGATGATGCTGCGGATGGATCCGTCCGAGGCGATCGTGGAGACCCACCGTCGGCGCGAGTGGGAGGTGTTGAGGGCCATGCGCGGCGTGGTGCCGGTGCCGCGGGCCCGCTGGCTGGACGCGGACGGCGGCGCGCTGGGCCGGCCGGCGCTGGTCGCCGACTTCCTGGAGGGGACCGTCCGGCCGCCCGGCGCCGACCAGATGAGCGGCGTCGGGATGTACTTCCAGCCGCACCTGCGCGAGGCGCTCGCCGACCAGTTCGTGGAGATCCTGGCCCGGATCCACGCGGTGGACTGGAGCCGGTGCGAGCTGCCGAGTTTCGCGGTGCCCGAGCCCGGTACCACGCAGGCGGTGGACTGGGCGCTCGGGTTGTGGGAGCGGGCCTGGTACGAGGACACCCTGGACGCCCACCCGATCATGGCCCGGGCCGCCCTGTGGCTGCAGGAGAACCGGCCGGTGGTGGAGCGCCCGGTGGTGGTGCACGGCGATTACCGCAGCGGCAACTTCATGTACGACGAGCAGCTGCGGATCAACGCGATCTTCGACTGGGAGCTGGCCTACCTGGGCGACCACCACGACGATCTGGCCTGGGCCAGCCTGGGGTTGTTCGCCGGGCCGGACGAGCAGGGCAACCGGCTGGCCAGCAGCCTGCTGACCCGCGAAGAGTTCCTGAGCCGCTACGAGCGGGCCTCGGGCAACCCGGTGGACCGCGACCGGCTCTTCTATTACCAGCTGTTCTCCTACTACAAGATCTCGGTGATCGCGGTGGCCACCAGCCTGCGCGTGGCGCACGCCCGCCGCACCCACCTGGACGCGATGATGAACTTCGCCTCCGGCATCGGCTACGTCGGTATCTCCGAGCTGAACCGGATGCTCGAGCAGACCTGAGGTGCCCACCGGCGCGCTCGGCGGTGGCCGACCGTGGCGGGTGGTGCCCAGCGACGCGCCGCGGGGCCTGCCGGACACGTGCCGGGACCGGGCCACCCGGGACCGGGTCGCACGGTCTACCGGACGCGGTCCTCGCTGGGACCGGTCAGCTCGGCGAGCACGGTGCCGATGACCTCGGACAGGCTGCGGCCCTCCTTGAGGACCTCGGTGCACAGGTCCTCGATCCGTGCCCCGTCAAGCCCTCGCAGCCGAGCCGCGAACTCGTCTTCCAGCCCGCGTACCAGCGCCCGACCCAGGCGTCGCGCAACTCGGGTGCGAGCGCCGGCCCGGTCGGGTTCACCCGCTCTGGCCCCGACGGCGTCGACGAGGGTCTCGATCCCGTCCGGCGCCACCGTGCTCGTCTTGATCACCAGGGGCCACCGCGCACCGCCGCGTCCGGCGCGCAGGGTCAGCATGCGTTCCAGCTGGCGTGCCGTGGTGTCGGCGCCGGGAAGGTCGGACTTGTTCACGACCAGGATGTCGGCCAGTTCCAGCACCCCGGCCTTGAGCGCCTGGATGTCGTCCCCGAGCCCGGGCACGCTGAGCAGCACCCCGACATCGGCAAACTCGATCACCTCGATGTCGGACTGACCGGAACCGACGGTCTCGAGCACGATGAACGGCCACCCGGCAGCGTCCACCGCATCGATCATGCCCGGGATCGACCGCGCCAACCCACCGCTGCGGCCCCGGGAGGCGACCGACCGGATGTAGACCCCGGGATCGACGCTGTGCGCGCCCATCCGGGTGCGGTCGCCGAGCAGCGCTCCGCCGGTCACCGGGCTGGACGGGTCGACCGCCAGGACCGCCACCCGCTCGCCGCGCCCCCGCAACGTGGCCACGAACGACGCGATCAGGCTGGACTTGCCCGCGCCCGGCGGGCCGGTGAAGCCCACCACGAGCGCCCGGCCGGCGTGCGCGCGTACCTGGTCGGCCAGGTGCTCCGCGTCCGGGCCACCTCGTTCGAGGTGTGACAGCGCCCTGGCCAGGGTCGCCTGGTCACCGGCCAGCAGCGCCTCCAGCCCGGAGGGGCCACCACTGGCACCGGGCCCGAGCCCGGGTGCCGGCGCCGGTGCGGCCATCAGTGCACGATCAGCGGGTCGCCGAAGCCGAGCTCCTCGCGCAGGGTCCCGACGATCTCGCCGTGGGTCACTCCCGAAGACGCGGCGTCGACGACCTTCTCGAAGACGTTGAGGTTCTCGTCCTGGGCCGCGCGGCGTAGCTCGGCGATCGCCTGTGTCACGTCCCCGTCGCTGCGCTGACGCTTGAACTCCTTGAACGCCTCGACATGCTCGATCATCCTCGCGCGGTCGGGGCGGTAGGGCGGCGGCGGGTCGATCGTGTCGTCGTCGCTGCGGTAGCAGTTGACCCCGACGACCTTCTCCTGACCGGTGTCGATCCGGTCCTGGGCGGCCAGCGCGGACCGGCCGATCATGCCCTGCACCAGCCCTGACCCGACGGCCTCGTACATGCCGCCGGCGTCCTCGATCACGGCCATGACACGTAGGATCTCCTGCTCCATCTGGTCGGTGAGCCGCTCGACGTAGTACGAGCCGCCGAGTGGATCGATCACGTCGCAGAGGTGGGCCTCCTCGCGCAGGATGTTCTGGGTGGCGACGGCGATCCGGGCGGTCTCCTCGGTGGGGCAGGTGATGGCCTCGTCGTAGGCGTCGGTGTGCATCGACTGCAGCCCGGAGAAGATACCGGCGATGGCCTGGGTGGCGACCCGGGCGATGTTGTTCAGCGGCTGCTGCGCGGTGAGGTCGACCCCGGAGGTCTGACCGTGGAACTTGAACCGCCATGACCGGGGGTCCTTCGCGCCGAGGCGCTCCCGCGCGATCCGGGCCCAGATCCGGCGGCCGGCGCGGAACTTCGCCACCTCCTCGAACAGCGAGATGGAGATGTCGAAGAAGAAGGTGAACCGGGGCAGGATCGAGTCCGGGTGCATGCCGCGTGCGATGCAGTCC
>JAJCYC010000258.1 GCA_029263115.1 Pseudonocardia sp.
GCCTACGAGGTCGGCGCGGTCGACTATCTGCTCAAGCCGCTGCGCTCGGAGCGCCTGCGCAACTCGCTGGACCGGATCCTGTCCGCGCGTCCGGTGGTCGGCGGCCCCGACGGGATCGCCGGGGCCGACGGCGTCGGTGACGACGAGGTGATCCCGGTCGAGCTGGCCGGCACCACCAAGCTGGTGCCCCGGTCCGCGGTGCGCTACGTCGAGGCGCAGGGCGACTACGCCCGGCTGCACACCAACGACAACAAGAGCCACCTCGTGCGGATCCCGCTGTCGGTGCTGGAGGACCGCTGGCGCGACGCCGGCTTCGTCCGTATCCACCGGTCCTACCTGGTGTCGCTGCCGCTGGTCACCGAGCTGCGACTGTCCGGCTCGGGCTACGTGGTGCGGATCGGCACCGGCCCGGAGACCGCCGAGCTGCCGGTCAGCCGCCGACACACCCGCGAGCTGAAGGACCGCCTGGTCCGCGCGACGAAGCAGGCCTGGAGCCAGCGATGAGAGGCTTCGGCGGCCCGCCGTGAGCAGTCTCCCGGTCGAGCCGGACCCGGACGCGGATGTGGAGCCCGACCTGTCGCCGGTGGCGCTGCGTCGGGAGCTGCGCCGGCGGGTACGCGCCGACCACGTCGACCCGCCGGACGGCCAGCAGCGCCCACCGGTCGGCGGCCGGCACGCCCGCCGGGACGGACCCGAGTCCGCCCAGGCCAGGCTCGACTATCTGCCCCGGCACTCGGTCAGCACACCGGGGCCCAGTTCGGTGTCCCCGCACGCGGCGACCGAGCAGTTCGCCCGGGTGCGCGAGGAGCCCACCCCGGCACCGCCGCCCGGTAGGTCGGCCCCGCAACCGCGCTCGGCGGCGCCCGGCACACCGGCGGCCGGCGGCCGGATGCCGGCCGCACCCGGTCCCGTTCCCGGGGCGACGGTATGGCGCAGGTACCCGATCAACGGTGCGCCCGAGGTCGCCCACCCGCCGAACGGGTCGACACCGGGCCCCGGTCCGACCAGCCTCTTCGACTCCGGCCCGCCCACCGGCCCGGCCGGCGCCCCCGCCCCCACGGGCGCGGCCGGGGAGGCGCCGGACGGCCGGACCGCGATCGGCGGGTTCGGAGCTCCGGGACCGCCGGCCCCGACGGGACCGCCGGCCCCGACCGGACCGCCGATCCCGACCGGACCGCCGGCCCCGACCGGACCGCCGGCCCCGACCGGACCGCCGGCCCCGACCGGACCGCCGGGCGACACCGCGTCGGGCGTGAGCACACCGGTTGTCGGTACGCCGGTTGCGGGTACGACGGGTTCCGGCGCGTCGAGCGGCAGCGCGGGGTCGGGCGGGTCGGGCACCGGCGTCGTGCCGGCGGAGTCCGCCCAGCCGGGCAAGCGGGTGCGGGTGGTGCTCTCGCAGCGCAAGGGCACCCCGCGCCCGGTGCGCACGGTGCTCGACATGCAGGAGATGACCCCGGTCGGGGCGACGCTGAGTACCAGCCTGATCCGCTCGCAGCTCGCGCTGGCGTTGCGCATCGGTGGTATCGCACTGATCGCCCTGGGCTCGCTGCCGGCCATCTTCGTGATCTTCCCGGTGCTCGGCCGGGTGGAGCTGTTCGGGCTGCGACTGCCCTGGCTGCTGCTCGGTGGGTTGTCCTACCCGTTCATGCTGGGCCTGGCGTACCTGCACGCCCGTTCGGCGGACCGCCTCGAGCAGGTCTTCGTCGACCACATCCAGAACTAGGCTCACACCATGGACTCGGCGGCAGTGGTCGCGCTCGGCGCGATGGTCGCCGTCGCGCTGATCTCCACGGTGATCGGGTCGTTCGGCGTCCGGTTCGCCCGCAACACCTCCGACTTCCTGGTCGCCTCCCGCACCGTGCGCCCGACCGCGAACGCCGGCGCGATCGCCGGGGAGTACCTGTCCGCCGCGTCGTTCCTCGGGGTCGCCGGGTTGATTCTCAAGGACGGCCCGGACGCGCTGTGGTACCCGGTCGGGTTCACCGCCGGCTACCTGGGGCTGCTGCTGTTCGTGGCCGCGCCGCTGCGCCGTTCCGGGGCATACACCGTGCCGGACTTCGCGGACTTCCGGCTGCGCAGCCCGGCGCTGGGTCGGGCCTGCACCGCGTTCGTGATCGTGATCGGCTGGCTCTACCTGTTGCCGCAGCTGCAGGGCGCCGGGCTGACCCTGGCCACGGTGGCGCCGGGCTGGCCGCCGTGGGTGGGGGTCGCCGGGGCGGCGTTGATCGTGGTGCTCACCGTGGTGTTCGGCGGCATGCGCTCGATCACCTTCGTCCAGGCGTTCCAGTTCTGGCTGAAGTTCACCGCGCTGGCCGTGCCGGCGATGGTGCTGCTGATCCACATCGGCGGCGATCACCGCCCCTACAACCGGCCGGCCCCGCCGCAGTTCCCCGCCGACACCATCGTCTCGATCAAGACCGACGCCGTGCTGGACGTGACCCAGCCGGTGGTGTTCACCGCGACCGGGGTGCTCGACGGCGAGCCGCGGTCCGGGCAGGTCCGGTGGGGTCCGGGTCGGCACACCGTCGAGTCCGGGGCCACGCTGATGTTCGTCGCGGGTACGTCGGTGCCGGTGCCGGCCGGCGCGCCGGTCCGCGACTCGACCTGGCTGACGCCGCTGTCCGGGGACGGCGAGCACCAGCTGTTCGCGATCTACTCTCTGATCATCGCCACGTTCCTGGGCACCATGGGCCTGCCGCACGTGCTCGGCCGGTTCTACACCAACCCGGACGGCCGCACGGCCCGGTGGACCACCGTGCTGGTGCTGGCCATGCTCGGCGCGTTCTACCTGCTGCCGACGATCCTGGGCGCGCTGTCCCGGCTGTACGTGCCGCAGCTGCTGGTCAGCGGCGACACCGATGCGGCGGTGCTGCTGCTGCCGGAGGCGGTGCTGGGCAGTGGGTGGCTGGGCACCGGGCTGGCCGGCCTGGTCGCGGCGGGTGCGTTCGCGGCGTTCCTGTCCACCTCGTCCGGGCTGGTGGTGAGCATCGCCGGGGTGTTGTCCACCAGCCCGTCGCTGTTCCCCCGCGGCGGGGTCCGTGACTTCCAGTGGGCCACCCTGCTCGCCATGCTGGTGCCGCTGGGACTGGCCCTGTCGGCCGCGCGGCTGGACTTCTCGCTGACCGTCTCGCTGGCGTTCGCGGTGGCCGCGTCCACGTTCTGCCCGCTGCTGGTGCTGGGCATCTGGTGGGGCGGGCTGACCGACCGCGGTGCGTTGGCCGGGCTGCTGGTCGGCGGGGTCAGCTCGGCGGCCGCGGTGGTGCTGAGCCTGTTCGAGCTCGCCCCGGGCGACTGGTTGGGCCTGCTGCTGGCCCGGCCGGCGGCGGTGACCGTACCGGCGGCGTTCCTCACCATGGTCGCGGTGAGCCTGCTGACCGCCGACCGGCTGCTGCCCGACGTGCCCCGGTTGATGCTGCGGCTGCACGCACCGGAGCGGTTGGGCCTGGGACAGGACCGTCTCGGCCAGGACCGGCCGGGCGAGGGTCGGAGCGGCGGCGACCGGGTGGGTGGCTGGTCAGGCTGAGCGCGGCGAGCGTTGACGGCGAACCGTCGGCGCTGACCGGTTCGCCCAGCTGTTGCGCGATCCTTCACTCGAAAGAATGATGGCCCGTCCAGGGGGAAGTTGCGCGCGACTCGATTGTGGACAGCGAGGAGGCTGGCATGGTCACGTCATCGAACTGTGATCTCGACCACTCACCGTGTCCGGATGACCGCTGGCCGCCCCATCCGGTCGAGGTCATGCCGGCGTGTCTCCGGCGTCCGGCCGGGCGAGTTCCCGGACCGGGGACGCACTGTTTATCGTTCGGCCCAGTACTCGTCTGAGGTACCGCTAAGGAGCACGAGGTCGTGACCGCGATGGATCGATATTCGACACGTGAGGGCACCGTCTACGAACAGGTGCAGGCCAGTGCCGAGTTCGTCGAGCTGCGACGAAGGTTGCGCGGGTTCGTCTTCCCGATGAGCGCGGCGTTCCTGGTCTGGTACCTGGCCTACGTGCTGCTCGCGACCTTCGCGCCCGCGTTCATGGCCACCAAGGTCACCGGCAACATCACCTGGGGCCTGATCATCGGCCTGCTGCAGTTCGTCAGCACCTTCGTGATCACCACCCTTTACGTCGGCTACGCGAACAACCGGTTGGACCCGGTCGCGGAGCGGCTGC
This sequence comes from Pseudonocardia sp., assembly GCA_029263115.1. Classification (GTDB taxonomy): domain Bacteria; phylum Actinomycetota; class Actinomycetes; order Mycobacteriales; family Pseudonocardiaceae; genus Pseudonocardia. The sequence continues at coordinate 4,163 of JAJCYC010000258.1, forward strand.
GCCTGGAGATCGAGGGGAACGAGAAGTGACCGCGTACCTGGCTCAGGGCGTCGGCAACCCGGCGCTCAACATCGGCATCTTCGCCGGGTTCGTGGTGCTGACGCTGGCAGTGGTGATCTACGTCGGCCGGAGCAACAAGACCGCATCGGACTACTACGCCGCCGGCCGCTCGTTCACCGGCCCGCAGAACGGCATCGCGATCGCCGGCGACTACCTCTCGGCGGCGTCGTTCCTGGGTATCGCCGGCGCGATCGCGGTGAACGGCTACGACGGCTTCCTGTACTCGATCGGCTTCCTGGTGGCCTGGCTGGTGGCGTTGCTGCTGGTCGCCGAGCTGCTGCGGAACACCGGCAAGTTCACCATGGGCGACGTGCTCAGCTTCCGGATGCGCCAGCGCCCGGTGCGCGCGGCGGCGGCCACCTCCACGCTGGTCGTGTCGTTCTTCTATCTGCTGGCCCAGATGGCCGGCGCCGGCGCGCTGATCGCGCTGCTGCTGAACATCCCGAACTCGAACACCCTGGGCCAGGGCCTGGTGATCGCGGCGGTGGGCGCCATCATGATCACCTACGTGCTGATCGGCGGGATGAAGGGCACCACCTGGGTGCAGATCATCAAGGCCGGGCTGCTGCTGGTCGGCGCCGCGGTGCTCACCGTGTTCGTGCTCGGCAGGTTCGGCTTCAACTTCTCCGACATCCTCGGCCAGGCTGTCACCAACAGCCCGAAGACCGGCGAGGCGATCCTCGGCCCGGGCCTGCAGTACGGCGCCGACACCGCCTCAAAGATCGACTTCATCTCGCTGGCGCTGGCCCTGGTGCTCGGCACGGCCGGCCTGCCGCACATTCTGATGCGGTTCTACACCGTGCCCAACGCCAAGGAGGCGCGCCGCTCGGTGGTCTGGGCGATCTGGCTGATCGGCATCTTTTACCTGTTCACCCTGGTGCTGGGCTACGGGGCGGCCGCCCTGGTCGGACCGGAGCGGATCCGCAACGCCCCCGGTTCGACCAACTCGGCGGCCCCGCTGCTCGCCTTCGAGCTCGGCGGCGAGTTGCTGCTGGGCATCATCGCGGCGATCGCGTTCGCCACCATCCTCGCCGTGGTGGCCGGTTTGACGATCACCTCGGCGGCGTCGTTCGCGCACGACGTCTACGCCAACGTGATCAAGAAGGGCGAGGCCGCGCCGGACGAGGAGGTCAAGGTCGCCCGGCGGACCGCGATCGTGATCGGGGTGGTGGCCATCGGCGCCGGCATCCTGGCCCGCAACCAGAACATCGCCTTCCTGGTGGCGCTGGCCTTCGCGGTGGCCGCGTCGGCCAACCTGCCGACGATCCTGTACTCGCTGTTCTGGCGGCGGTTCAACACCATGGGCGCGCTGTTCAGCATCTACGGCGGGTTGATCAGCTGCGTGCTGTTGATCATCTTCTCGCCGGCGGTGTCCGGGCGGCCGACCTCGATGGTCAAGGACGCCGACTTCGCGCTGTTCCCGCTGGCCAACCCGGGGCTGGTGTCCATCCCGCTGTCGTTCCTGCTGGGCATCGTCGGGACCTACGTGGGCAGCCGGGAGAAGTTCAACGGCGAGAAGTTCGCCGAGATGGAGGTCCGCTCGCTGACCGGCGCCGGTTCGGAGAAGGCTATCTCCCACTAGTCGCCGGCGCCCGCCCCGCCGACCGACTTCTCATACCCGACGTGCACATCGCATACCGCCGAACCTGTGCGAGGTACACGCTGGGTATGCGAAGTCGCGAAACGTATCCTCACCCGGGATTGACAGGGGTGGATGGCACTATGGGCGCCGTGAACACCCAGGTACCGCGGGTCGGGGTGGACGCGGTGCCGGACACCGCCCGCCCGCTGGACGTCCGCGAGGCGGACGAGTGGGCGGCCGGCCACGCCCCCACCGCGCTGCACATCCCCATGTCGCAGCTCACCGAGCGGATCGGTGAGCTGCCGGCCGACCAGGATCCGCTGTACGTGATCTGCCGCTCCGGTGGTCGCTCGGCCCGGGTGGTGGCCTATCTCGCCGGCCAGGGCTACCCGGCGGTCAACGTCGACGGCGGGATGCAGGCGTGGGCCCGTGCCGGGCGCCCGGTACAGAGCACCGGCCCGGGCGTTCCGGAAATCATCTGATGTGCCGGCGGCGCCCGGCGCGCGGCGCGACGGGCCGGACGCGGCCCGGCGGTGCTTCGAGCCGGACGCGGCCCGGCGGTGCGCGATGACCTGCCCGCGCTGCGGGCGCGCCCAGCCGGTCGAGGCCGGCGGGCCGTTCTGCGCGCACTGCGGGCAGTTCCTGGTGCCGATGCGCTGGGTGGCCTCGCCGCCGCCGGTCGACCCGTCCCGGCCGGTGCCGCCCGCGCCCCGGCAGCCGTACGCCGGCCCGCCGCGCTATCCGAGCACCCCCACCTGGGGCTACCCCGCACTGCCCTGGCAGCGGGCCGGCTCCGAGGCCGGGTCCCGCCCGCCGGTCGAGATGCTGCTCGGCCAGGCCGGTCTGCTGGTGCCCATGCTGCGCGGGTTGGCCGTGCTGGCCGTGCTGTCGGCGTTCGCCGAGGGCTGGCGCTACGTGCTGCTGCTGCGCAGCCGCACCTCGGCGCTCGACGCCAGCGAGGTCGCCGCCTCCGACGCGCTGGTCGGCGCCGCTTCCTGGGTCACCGTGCTGCTCACCGTCGCCGCGGGGCTCCTGCTGCTGTACTGGGTGCTCGGCGCGCTGCGGGCCAGCGCGGCACGCACCGGTCGGCTGCCGGCCCGTTCGGCGCGCACCGTGGTACTGGGCTGGCTGGTGCCGGGGGCGAACGTCGCGGTGCCCGGGTCGGTGATGGCCGAGATCGAGCACGCCGCGTTGGACCGCCCGCCCGGGCAGCGACCCACCCCGTCCACCCTGGTCCGGGTGTGGTGGGGGCTGTGGGCGTCGAACGTGGTGCTCGGTGTGCTGTCGGTCGGCTGGCTGCTGCGCGAGGGCGCCCAGGCCCGGGCCGACGGGGTGATCCAGCACGCCCTGCTCGACCTGGTGGTCGCCGCCACCGCGGTGGTCACCGCCCGGCTGGTCACCGAGCTCACCGCGCTGATCGCACCGCCCCGGGTGGTGCCGTTGCCGCGGGTGGTGCGGGTCACCGCCCCGGTGGCCAGTACCGTGTCGCCCCGATGAGCAAGAAGAGCAGAGCCCGCAACGCCGCCGCCGTGTCCTCCGCCGCGACGGGCCCGACCGCAGCCGTGTCGTCCACCGGGGCGGGCGGCCCCAACCCCCGCCAGCACTGCCCGTGCGGCTCAGGCCGCCGGTACAAGGCCTGCCACGGCACCGGCAAGGACGTGATCGTGCTGCGCCCGTTCGAGGGCCTGGCCTGCGAGTGCGACCTCGTGGCGCTGCGCGAGTTCGTACCCTCGGCGGTCACCGGGCTGCCGCTGTCCGAGCCCGGCCGGGCACTGGCCGGTGACCGGCAGCCGCAACTGGCCACCGTGCTGCCGGGCGCGGCCGCCGCGGCGGTCCGCCCCGACGGGGCCGTGCTGGTGGGCATGCAGGTGCAGACCCGCACCGGCGACATCTCCGGCGACCTGGCCCGGGCGCTGCGCTGGGCGCTGGGCGCCGAACCCGGCGAGACGCTGCCGGTGTCCGGGGCGTCGCTGGGTGACGGCCCGGTTCGGCTGCAGGACCTGCTCGACCCCGACGGCGCGCTCGAGCCGGTGCTGCACCACGACTTCGCCTGGTGGTTCCCCGACGGCCAGCACACGCCCGAGGTGAAGGCCGCCATCGAGCACGCCAACAGCGTGATCAAGCCGACCGAGCAGGTCGTGGCCGACGGGGTGCGTGCCGCGTACTGGGTCGACGCCGGCGACAAGGCCCACCTGCGCTGGGTGCGCCCGGAGCCGGAGGAGCGGCTGCAGGCCGCGCTGGCCAGGCTGCAGGCCGCCGGCCGGCTCGACCTGGGCGAGGGCTCGCGCTACGTGGGCTCGTTCCGGGCGCACGGGCTGCTGGTGCCGGTCTGGGACCTCGACCGGGAGATGCACGTCAAGGAGTGGTCGGAGCCGACGGCCGCGTTCGCGGTGGCCCTGGAGCAGACGCTGGCCTCGCTGGACGCCGAGCCGCTCACCGACACCGAGCGCCGCTCCCGGGACGCGCTGGCCGGCCGGCAGGTGACCCTGCGCTGAGTGGGTGACGCCGGCCGCCGCGGGTGGTCGGGGCCGACCCTGTTCCGGACGCCACGGCGGTGGGGTGGCGAGTTCGGCACAGCACCCCGCGGGGTGCTGGGGGGGGCCGGCCCCACACCCCGCCCCCGCCGCCGGGGCGGGGGAGGTCCGCGGGCGGGCGCCGAGGGTGGCGGCCCCCAGCCCGGC
>JAJCYC010000259.1 GCA_029263115.1 Pseudonocardia sp.
CGGCGCGACGGTGTCGTAGAGCGCCTCGGCGGCGGCCATCTTCATCGGCTGCTGCTCGGTCATCAACCGGGCCTGCAGGTCGCCGGTCACCACCACGCCGGCGCTGGCGACCAGCACGGTGACCAGGGCCAGCCGGATGGACGGACGGAACACCTCGGTGTGCTGACGCCGGGAGAGGTGCCAGGCGCTGATGGCCAGTACGAACACCCCGGCGGTGACGAAGGCGGCGGTGATGGTGTGGGTGAACGCGCCGACCGCGGTGGAGTTGGTCAGCACCGCCCCGAAGTCCTTCAGCTCGGCCCGCCCCGTTGCGTCGTTGACCACCGAGCCGACCGGGTGCTGCATCCAGGAGCTGGCGGCCAGGATGAAGTACGCCGAGAGCATCGTGCCGATCGCGGCCAGCCAGATCGTGGCCGCGTGCACCTTCTTGGGCAACCGGTCCCAGCCGAAGATCCACAGTCCGAGGAAGGTGGACTCCAGGAAGAAGGCGACCAGGCCCTCGATGGCCAGCGGGGCACCGAAGATGTCACCGACGAACCGGCTGTAGTCGCTCCAGTTCATCCCGAACTGGAACTCCTGGACGATCCCGGTGACCACCCCCATCGCGAAGTTGATCAGGAACAGCTTGCCCCAGAACTTCGTCATCCGCAGGTAGTTCTCGTCGCCGGTCCGTACCCAGGCCGTCTGCATGCCGGCGACCAGGAACGACAGGCCGATGGTCAGCGGGACGAACAGGAAGTGGTAGACGGTGACGATGGCGAACTGCCACCGCGCCAGGTCCAGGTTCACGACGTCTCCTCTGGTGTGTCGGCCGCCGTCGGTGGCGTCACCGAAAGCCTGCGGTGTTCGGGGATGGAGAGGCAGGGACCTGTGGCCCGAAGATCAGGCGGTGCGGCCCGGTGGGCAGGGGTCGTGAGACCGGTCCCGTCCGGGACCTTCGGCCGGTCCCGCTACCAGAGCCGGCTGCGGTCGTGCGGGTCGCCCGGGTCGTCGCGGTGCCAGCTCGGATCCGCCGCCGGCCCGGCCTCGGGGAGCAGCAGGTCCTCCACCGGGCGGCGGGGGCTGCCGACCACCGGCCATCCGTAGCCGAACCGCAGCACCGCGTGTGGCGGGCGGCGCCCGCCGACGACCTGGCGGAGGGACTCCCGAATCTCCGGGATCTCCACCAGATGGGACACCGGGGACACTGCGAGGCCGTGCACGGTCGCGGTGAGCAGGACCCGCTGCAGCGCCTCACCGGCCTTGAGGTCACCGAGCGGACCAGCGGTGTACACGGTGAGCGCGGCGATCAGCGGATCGCACTCGAATCCGGCGTGTCCGGCCGGTTCCGGGCGGCGGTCTCCGGTGAAGTCACGCAGCACCCACGGGTCCCTCGGTCCGGGGGCCGGACCTCCGGCCCGGGCCGGCACACCGTCGACCCGCGGGCCGGTCCCACCGCTCCATTTCCCGAGTTCGGCCATGAATCGGGGGTCGGCCAGCTGCCGCCGGTGCGCTCGGGTGGACAGCTCGGCGAGCTTCGCCAGTCGCCCGGGATCGGCGACGATGTCCAGCACGGCCCCCTCACGGTGCGCCGCGCCGCGCAGCTCGTGCCGGTGGGCGGGGGATACCCGCTCGTCGGCGAAGGGCCGGCGGTTGGTCCGACGGCGGGGGATCGCCGAGACCAGCGCGGCCTCTTCGGGGGTCGGTGGCTTCGCGCTACCGGCGCGCACGCTGGCCAGCAGAGTCGGCTGCCGCGGGTCGGGCAGCCGCTGCACGATCGGGCGGACACCCGCCACGGCCAGCGCCAGCCGCAGGTTGAACAACGCCGCACCACAGCTCATGCGTAGCTCGACACCGTCGGAGTCGGCGACCGCGAGCCGGCGTCGTGAGTCGGCGTGCAGCTCGATCGCGGACTCCGTCAGCCGGAACCGCCACGGCTGGGTGTTGTGCACGGATGGCGCGCGGCCGGCGGCGCTCAGGACCTGCCGGACCTGCTCAGCGGACAGCCCCAGTATGCCTCTGGCCGGTGTCGTGATCTCGACCATCGCTGCCTCCCGAATCGCCGTACCTGGATCGTGCAGGCCTCGGGCACACCGGCGCACCCGGTCGAGGCGACCTTTGCCACGGGACCTTGGGCCCGACTTCGCGGGCCGTTCGGTAGACGATGTGCCGCCGCTGACGCCGTTCTCGGATGAACGTCCCGCCTTGGTGGTCAGTGCCGCGGTGTCTCGGCCCGGTAGGCGGCTACGGCGGTCGGGAGGGTGGGGAAGATCCGGTCGTCACCGATCCGTTCCAGCAGCCCGGACGGTGCCAGCTCGGCACGCAGGTCTTGCTTGACCCGGGCCATCGCCAGCACCACACCGCGCCGCTGCAGCTCGTCGGCCAGCCCCAGGAGCATGTCCGCCGCCGTCAGGTCGATCTCGATCACCGCCTCGGCGTTGAGCAGCAACCAGGCCGGTGGGGTCGGCGCGTGTTCAAGCGCGTCCACGGCACGGCGGCGGAAGTCCTCGGCGTTGGCGAAACACAGCGGGGCGTCATAGCGGTAGACGACCAGGCCGGGCACGACCGTCGAGCCCGGGTAGTCGTCGATGTCGTGCATCCCGGCCAGCCCGGGCACGTAGCCCAGGATGCCGTCGTGCGGTCGAGATACCCGGCGAAGCAGATCGAGAATGGACAGGCCCACCGCCACCAGGACCCCGGTCAGCACGCCCAGAAGCAGCACCGCCGCCGTGGTGGACACGGTCAGCAGCAGCTCGGTGCGCCGGAAGCGGGCGATCCGCCGGAACTCGCCGACCTCCACCAGCCGCAGCGCGGCGTAGATCACCAGCCCGCCGAGCGCCGCCGTGGGCAGCGTGGCCAGCAGCGGCCCGCCCACCGCCAGCACGACGAGCACCACCCCTAGCGTGACCAGCGAGTACAGCTGGGTGCGGGCCCCGGCGGCCTCGGCCAGCGCGGTCCGGCTCCCGCTGCTGCTGACCGGAAACCCGGAGAACAGCCCGGCGGCCACGTTCACCGCGCCGAGGGCGAACATCTCCCGGTCGGGATCGAGCCGCTCACCCTGCCTGGACTGGAACGCCCGCCCCGTGAGCACGGTGTCGACATAGCCCACCACCGCGACCCCTATCGCCGGGAAGGCCAGGGTGGCCAGCTCGGACAGGGTGACCATCGGCAACGTCGGCACCGGCAATCCGGTGGGCACCGCGCCGACGGTGCGGACGCCGCGGTCGCCCAGCCCAAGCACCGATGCCGCCCCGGCGGCCAGCAACACCGCCAGCAGCGGTCCCGGCACCTTCGGCAGCCATCGCCCGACGACCAGCAGGAACGCCAGTACCGACGCTGCCAGCTCCAGGGTCGGCGGGTGCGCTGCGGGCAGACCCCGCACTGCGGCGGCCAGCTGAGCACCGATGCCGTCTCCGCGCACAGGGATCCCGGTGACGTTCCCGAGCTGCCCAACGATCATGATCCCGGCGATCCCCGCCATGTAACCCACCAGCACCGGGCGGGAGAGCAGATCGGCCAGGAACCCCAGCCGGATCAGCCGACCCAGCACGCAGACCAGCCCGACCAGCACCGCCAGGGCGGCCGCCAGCACCGGCGCCCGGTCGGGGTGCACGGCAGCCAGCGGGGCCACCGCGACCGCCGTCATCAGCGCGGTGGTCGACTCCGGACCGATCGAGAGCTGCCGGGCGGTCCCGACGAGCGCGTACACCGCGAGCGCGGCGGCCGACGCCCACAGCCCGGCCAGCGGCGGCACCCCGGCCACCCCGGCATACGCCAGCACCTGCGGAACCAGGTAGGCCGCGACGGTGATGCCGGCGATCGCGTCGCGCCGCGGCGCCGCCCCGAACCGTTGCACCATCCAGTCACGCACAGCCGGCCCCTCCGATGAGGAACCCAGCGTGGCACCCGGGTGCTCGGCGGATCAGCGGCCGACGGTCCCGCCGACGCGGGACGTTCGTCCGTGTCGACCAGATCAGGGCGCGAGTACACCTGAAGCGGACCGATCGTCGAGGAGGGCGGGGACATGTTCGAGCGGCCGGGAGGCGCACCATGACCGACCGGACTCGGCCGCTGGTGGTGATCGGCGTCGACGGCTCCGCCGGCGCCACGCAAGCAGCCCGCTGGGCCGCGGCGGCGATGGCCGACCGGCGGCCGAGCTTGCGGTTGCTGCATGTCTCCGATGTCCCGGTGCCGCGCTGGCTGTGCGACCTGGCCACCGAACTCGGGCCGGACACCGCGGTGAGCCAAGTGCCTTTCCCCGACCGCCGAGGCGCCGGCGGGCGGCCGGCACCGGAATCCACCGAAGCCGGCGTCCGAGCGGCCATCGCCATCGCGGACGCGGCCACCGACGCCGACCTCGCCGTGGTCGGCAGCTACGGCGCCGGCGCCGGCGGTGGGGTCCAGGTGGGATCCACCGCGCTCGCGTTGCTCGACCTGGCCACCTGTCCGGTGGCGGTGGTGCGGGGAGCGCGGCGCGGGGACCCGCCACCGGAGCACGGCCCGGTCGTGGTGGGGTTCGACGGGTCTGCGTCGTCGGTGGCCGCACTCGCACTCGGCGCCCGGCTGGCCGAAGCGGCGGGTGCACCGCTGGTCGTGGCGCACACCTGGTCGGAGGTCGCCGCCGATGCCCGGCGGGGTCTCTACCGGCAGCTGGACCGCTGGGACGAACTCGCCAACGAGGCGCGGGTGATGGTCGACAAGGGCGTCGACGAGATGCGTGACCGCCACCCCGGGCTGATGGTGAGACCGCACGTGGTCGGGGACACCCCGCTACGTGACCTGCTCGATGTCGCCGTGACGGCCCGGATGGTGGTTGTCGGGCGGCGCGGCTTGCGACCCGCTTCGATCACCCGGCTCGGCTCCACCAGCCGAGGGCTCGTCGAGTTCGCCCCGTGCCCAGTGGTGGTCGCCCCACCGGAGCGTACCGCTGACGAAACGGCCGGGAACCCGGCCGCGACAAGCGTGAGGAGTATGTGATGGACCCCCGAGAAAACTCGCCCCGGACCGAGGCCGCCCCGATCGTGGTCGGCGTCGACCGCTCGGCCGCCGCATTGTCGGCGACCCGCTGGGCCGCCGAGCAGGCGCAGAGCCGGAAGGTGCCCCTGGTCCTGGTGCACGCCGCCCCGTACCTGACCGCCGCCGCACCCGGCGAGAAGCAACCGAGGCAGCGGGCGCGGGGCATCCTGGCCCGGGCCTGGACCGAGGCGGTCCGGCACGCTCCCGGCGTGCAGGGGCGCACCGAGTTGACCACCGACGACCCGGCGACCGCTCTGGTGCGCTTCTCCGCCGGGGCACGGCTGCTGGTGCTCGGTTTGCCCGGTTCCGGCGGGATCGACGAGCTGCAGTTCGGCTCGGCCATCGCCGGGGTTGCCGAGCACGCCGGATGCCCGGTGGTGGGGGTCCGAACCTGGCCGCTCCCAGACACCGGCGAGCGGGAGATCGTGGTCGGCGTCCGGGATGTCGAGGGTGACGCCGCCGTGATCGACTCCGCGTTCCAGGAGGCCGAGCGTCGGGGTCGGGGGCTGCTGGTCCTGCACTGCGGGGCGGAGGCCCGGCCCGAGAGCCCCGAAGAGCGGCAGGTGCGCCAACAGCTCGACGGGTGGCGACGCCGGCATCCGGATGTCCAATTCCGGTACCAGGTCGAGCCGGGGGCACACGCCGCGCTCGCGATACTGTGCCGCTCCCACGACGCCGAGCTGATCGTGGTCGGCCGACACGCAAAGGGTCCGATCGCGCGGGCCCTGCTCGGCTCGACCAGCCGGGCCTTGCTGCGGCACTCCCAGGTCCCGGTGTGGGTGCTGGACCGTGCGGGGTCCGGCACAGAGCAACCCGGGCCCGTTGCCGAGCGGGCCGAGTCCTCCATCGCCGGTCGTTGAGAGTCGGGTCCCATGGATACCAACCAGCACCGCGACCCCGCCGTCACGCTCGACCCGTCCGAGTCCTGGGCACTGTTGCGCGAAGCCGAAGTCGGCCGCCTGGCGGTGGTCACGATTGATCAACTCTCGCCGGACATCTTCCCGGTCAACTTCGTCGTCGATCACGGCAGCGTCGTTTTTCGGACCGCACCGGGTACCAAGTTGTCGGCCGCCGTGGACCGTCCCGTCGCGTTCGAAGCCGACGGCTACGCCCCGGACGCCGGCGTCGCCTGGAGCGTGGTCATCACGGGGACCGCACGCGAGGTGCGGAAGCTCCACGACGTGGTCGACACGATCGACCTGCCGTTGTTCCCCTGGCATGCCGCACCGAAGCCACGGATCGTCCGGATCGAGCCCGACCAGATCAGCGGGCGGCGCTTCCACGTCCTCGACCCTCCGGCGCATGTGCCCGCCCGGCGGGCCGCTCCGGAATGAACCTGCCGGAGGCCCGGCGGGTCAGGTCGGTCGGCCGAGGAGATCGCGCACCCCCCGCGCGATCTCCAGATCCTCCCGGGCGCCGATCACCAGTGTCCGGACCCGCGCGTCGTCGGCGGACAGATCGAGGTCGGTACCGGGCGCGGAGGCGTTGCGGGCCGGATCGACCATGACACCGAGGTAGCCCAGGCGCTCGGCGGCCCGCCGCCGCACCAGCTCCGAGTTCTCGCCGACCCCACCGGTGAACACCAGCACATCCAAGCCTCCGGTCGCGGCGGTCATCGCGCCGATCCCGCCCACCAACCGGTGTAGGTACACCTCGAGGGCGAGCAGCGCGTCCGGCTCGCCTCGACCGGCCGCTGCCTCGACGGCTCGCAGGTCACCTGTCCCGGCCAGCCCGGCGAGCCCCGAGCGGTGCTCCAGCGCGACGGCGACCTCGCGCGGCGTCAGGCCCTCGTGCTCGGTCAGCCACAGCACCAGCCCGGGGTCGACGCTGCCCGACCGGGTGGCCATGACCAGCCCTTCCAACGGGGTGAACCCCATGGTGGTGTCCACCGAACGGCCGTCGAGCACCGCGGCCAGGGAGGCGCCGGCGCCGAGGTGGCAGCTGACCAGCCGGCGCACCGGGTGGCCCAGCAGCTCCCCGGCACGGCGGGTGCAGTAGGCGTGGGACAGCCCGTGGAAGCCGTACCGCCGCACGTGGTAGCGCTCCCGCCACTCGCGCGGGATGGCGTAGGTGGCGGCCTCAGCCGGCAGGGTGTGGTGGAAGGTGGTGTGGAAGCAGGCGACCGCCGGGGTCCGGGGGAGCAGGGCGGTCACTGCGTCGAGCGCGGCGAGCGACGGGGGCTGGTGCAGCGGGGCCAGGTCGGTGAGCTCGCGCAGCTCGTCCTCCACGGCCTGGTCGATCACCGCCGGACCGGTGAAGCGTTCGCCGCCGTGCGCCACCCGGTGCCCGACCGCGTCCGGGGAAGGCCAGTCCGCCAGGGTGGCGGCGAGGGAATCGACGTCGAAGCCCTCGGAGTCGGCCGGTAGGTCGGCCTGTCGCTGCACCCGGTCGGCGCCGTCGAGCAGCCGCAGCTTCAGGCTCGACGAACCGGCGTTGACCACCAGGACCCGCATCAGCCCATGATCGCCCAGCACCGGGACCTCAGTACGGCCAGGTCCAGTCGGCGATCCTGGGGTCATCCTGGCCGTGCTCGCGGGTGTAGGCGCGGGCGGCCAACCGTGCCTCGGCCATCGTCTGGCGCACGTCCGCGACCGCCGCGCCGAGCGAGGGCGTCCGGTCGATGACGTCCATGACCAGGTGGAACCGGTCGAGGTCGTTGAGCATCACCATGTCGAACGGTGTGGTGGTGGTGCCTTCCTCCTTGTAGCCCCGGACGTGGATGTTGTGGTGGTTGTGGCGTCGATAGGTCAGCCGGTGGATCAGTGTCGGGTAGCCGTGGAAGGCGAAGATGACCGGCTTGTCGGTGGTGAACAGAGCGTCGAAGGCCTCGTCGGACAGGCCGTGCGGGTGCTCGGTCTCCGGTTGCAGCCGCATCAGGTCGACCACGTTGACCACCCGCACCGCCAGGCCGGGCAGGTGCCGGCGCAGCAGGTCGGCGGCGGCCAGGGTCTCGCACGTGGGCACGTCACCCGCGCAGGCCAGGACCACGTCCGGCTCGGCTTCAGCCGTGCCGGCCCAGTCCCAGATGCCCAGCCCCTGGGTGCTGTGCGCAACGGCGTCGTCCGGACCGAGGTAGGTCAGCGCGGGCTGCTTGCCGGCCACGATGACGTTGACGTAGTGCCGGCTGCGCAGGCAGTGGTCGGCCACCGACAGCAGGGTGTTGGTGTCCGGGGGCAGGTAGACCCGCACGACCTCGGACTTCTTGTTCACCACGTGGTCGAGGAACCCTGGGTCCTGGTGGGAGAACCCGTTGTGGTCCTGGCGCCACACGTGCGAGCTCAGCAGGTAGTTCAGCGACGCGATCGGGGGTCGCCACGGGATGCCGCGGGTGACCTTGAGCCACTTGGCGTGCTGGTTGAGCATCGAGTCGACGATGTGGATGAACGCCTCGTAGCAGTTGAACAGCCCGTGCCGTCCGGTCAGCAGGTAGCCCTCCAGCCAGCCCTGGCACAGGTGCTCGGAGAGCACCTCCATCACCCGACCGTCCAGCGCGAGATGGTCGTCGCCCGGGCGGGTCTCGGCGTTCCAGGCCCGGTCGGTCACCTCGAACACGGCATCCAACCGATTCGACGCGGTCTCGTCCGGGCCGAACAGCCGGAACCGGTCCGGGTTCGCCACGATCACGTCGCGCAGGTACCCGCCGAGCACCCGGGTGGCCTCGCTGGTCCGGGTGCCCGGCCTGTCGATTGCCACCGCGTGCCGGCGAAAGTCCGGCAGGTCCAGCGCACGCAGCAGCTCGCCCCCGTTGGCATGCGGGTTCGCGCTCATCCGCCGGGTGCCGGTGGGGGCTAGCGCGCGCAGCTCGGGCACCAGCCGGCCGGCGGCGTCGAACAACTCCTCGGGCCGGTAGGACCGCAGCCACCGCTCCAGCGCTGCGCGGTGCCCGTCGTCCTCCCGGGTCCGTGACAGCGGTACCTGGTGGGACCGGAAGGTGCCCTCCACCGGCACCCCGTCGACCTCGGCCGGACCGGTCCAGCCCTTCGGGGTTCGTAACACGATCATCGGCCAGGCCGGCCGGGTGGTGCGGCCGTACCGGCGAGCCCACCGCTGGATGCCCGCGATCCGGTCGAGCACCCGGTCCAGGGTCGCCGCGAGCTGTCGGTGCACCGAGGCCGGGTCGTCACCGGAGACCAGGTGTGGCTCGTAGCCGTAGCCGGTGAGCAGCGCCTGCAGCTCGTCCGGGCCGATTCGGTCCAGCAGGGTCGGATTCGCGATCTTGTAGCCGTTGAGATGCAGCACCGGCAGCACGGCGCCGTCGCGGGTGGGGTGGAGGAACTTGTTCGAGTGCCAGCTCGCGGCGAGCGGCCCGGTCTCGGCCTCGCCGTCGCCGACCACGCAGACCGCGAGCAGGTCGGGGTTGTCCAGCACCGCGCCGTAGGCGTGCGCGAGGGAGTAGCCCAGCTCGCCGCCCTCGTGGATCGAGCCCGGGGTCTCCGGCGCCACATGGCTGGGGATGCCACCGGGGAAGGAGAACTGGCGGAACAACGCACGCAACCCGTCTTCGTCCTCTGTGATCCCGGGGTAGACCTCGCTGTAGGTGCCCTCGAGGTAGGCGTTGGCGACCAGGCCCGGGCCACCGTGTCCGGGTCCGGTCACGTAGAGCACGGAGAGGTCGCGTTGCCGGATGGCCCGGTTCAGGTGTGCGTAGATCAGGTTGAGACCGGGCGTGGTGCCCCAGTGACCGAGCAGCCGCGGTTTGACGTGCTCCGGGCGTAGCGGCTCGCGCAGCAGCGGGTTGTCCAGCAGGTATATCTGCCCGACCGACAGGTAGTTCGCCGCCCGCCAGTAGGCATCCAACAGGCGCAGCTGCTCGCGGTCGAGCGGCCGGGCACACGGCTCCTCGATCATGTGAGATGTACTGACCGTCATGAGACCGAACCTCCCCTTCCGGACTTACCCGGCTTCCTGATCTGCAGGTCGTTGTGCCTGGTCATGAGCTTGTCGGCGATCAGCCAGAGCAGACCCAGCATGAACCACCCGGCACCGAGTACGACGACTCCGACAATCACGCCCACGACGGACGGATTGAGCTGGCTCCCCGCGTTCGGCGTGGATCCGGCGGTGGCAGCGCCGGCCCAGATGCCGGCGGCGCAACCCGCCCACGCCGCCGCCAGGGCGGTCGCCAGCGCGCCTACGCCGACCAGAATCAGGACCGCGGCGGCAACGCGGTCTGATCGTCGGTCCGGCGCGGGGACCGGGTTTGGAACCCTATGGATGTACATTCCGGTGTCAGGTCGATGCGGCGGCGACCCGCTCCTCGGGCATGGTCGGAGTCGTCGAGGGCGCCGGCACCACTGTGACCGGGCAGTGGGCGTGCAGCACGCACTGCAGGCTCACCGAGCCCAGGACCATGCTGGCGAACCCGCCGTGCCCGCGGTTACCGACGACCAGCAGCTGCGCCTTGTGCGCGGCCTCCAGCAGTGCCGCGGCGGCGTTGCCCCTGATCGCGCGCACCCGCACGACGGCGTCGCCGAGGTCGGCTCGTGCGGCCGCGACGATCTGTTCGATCTGGGTGAACACCGCGTCCCGGACCTCCTCGACCGAGGGGCCCGTGGCCCAGCCGGGTACGGCCTGGCCGGACCAGAAGTCCGGCAGCGCGAACGCCCCGACCACCTCGACCCCGGCGCCCCGGATCGCGCCCTGCCGCAGCGCGTGCTCCAGCGCGGCCCGGCCGCCGGCCGAGTCGTCCACTCCCACCACGATCCGCTCGGTCATCACGAACCTCCCCGTCAGGCGGGCCGTCTCTCGGCCCGGCCAGCGCCCACCGGCGCGTCGAGGTCAAGCGTGCGGGTGTGTCACTGCGGGTGACAGCGGTCGTGCGGCCCGAAGACCCCCGGCCGAAGGTCCCGCCCCGGACACGACGGCGGCCCAGCTGATCGCGCCCAACGACCCGATTGCCGGCACGGCGCGGGCGGGCACGATCGATCGGACCAGTCGAACGAGCGGAGGACGCCATGCGCACCCGGGTGGGCATCAACGGCATGGGAGAGATGGGGCGCGCACTGCTGCGCGTCGTGAACGACTTCCCCGACCGTGCGTTCGAGGTGGTGGCGGTCAACGACACGGTGCCCCTGGAGACCCTCGCGCACCTGCTCGGGCACGATCCGCCGGCCGGGCGCCGCCCCAGCCGGATCGAGACCGGGCGCGGCCAGCTGGCCCTCGACGGTCGACCGGTCCAGGCACTGACGGTGCCCGACCCCGGCACGCCGCCCTGGGTCGATCTCGGGGTGGACATCGTCATCGATGCCGCCGACGGGCGAGCACCGGACCGTACAGCGGCACACCTGGCCGCCGGTGCCCGCAAGGTGGTGTACGCCGGGCCGAACGGCGCCGCCCAGGTCACCGTCGTGATCGGAATCAACGAGGACGACTACGAACCGACGAACCACCAGGTGATCGCCACCGCGTCCGGCTCCGTGTCGTGCGCGGCGGCGATGGTCAGCGTGCTCCACCGGGGCTTCGGCATCCGTCGCGGACTGGTGACGACGGTGCGCGGAGACACCGACACGGACGAGCGGCCCGACCGGCTGCGCCGGGACCAGAGCCGCGCGTCCCTGGCCCGGTCGACGTTCATCCCGAGAGTCAACGACGTCATCACGTCACTCGAGACCACCGCCCCGGAACTGGCCGGCCGGTTGAACGGTCTGGCGCTACGGGTGCCGATGGCGGAGGCCTCGCTCACCGACCTGACCGTCCAGCTGAACGAGGTGACGACCCCGGGACAGGTCAACCGGGTCTTCGCCGAGGCGGCCCGCGGCCGGCTGAAGTCCGTGCTGCGATACTCCACCGAGCAGTTGATTTCTACCGACGTGGTCGGCGATCCCGCTTCCTGCGTCCTCGATGCCGGCCTGACGACCACGTCGGGGACGATGGCGAAAGTGTTCGGCTGGTATGACCAGCTGAGCGGCCAGGCGCACCGCACGGTCGAGCTCGTCGACCTGGTCGCCCGTACCCTGCCGGCGGTGCGGTCATGATCATCGAAACCGTCTCCGAGAAGTCGGTGCTGGCCGCGCTGGCCCTGGCCTCCCGTGCACCCTCGGTGCACAACAGCCAGCCATGGCTGTGGCGATTGGGCCCCGGTGTCATTCACCTCTACTCCGACCCCCGCTGGCTGACGGCCACCGACCCGGATGCCCGCGACCTGATGCTCGGCTGCGGCGCCGTCCTGCACCACGCGACCGTCGCGCTGGCCGCTACCGAGATCGCGTCGGTCGTCCACCGGCTGCCCAATCGCGCGCAACCGGACCACCTGGCGGCCGTCGAGTTGATGCGGGGGTGAGCGACCTGGAACTCGCCGCCGCCATCCCGCGGCGGCGCACCGACCGCCGGCGGTTCGCCGACTGGCCGCAGCCCGCCACTCACCTGGATCAACTGACCAGGGCGGCCGCCGGACACGGTGCGCTGCTGCGTGCGGTGACCGAGCCGACCCAGCGACGCCTGTTGGCCGTCGCGATCGACTACGCAGCGGTGGAACAGGACGCCACCCCCGGATACCCGACCGAGATCGCCCTCTGGAGCGGCGTGCGGGCCGCGGCGGACGGGGTCCCGGCAGCGAACGTGCCCCCGGCCGGGAAGGACGCCACGGTGCTGCCGATGCGCCGATGGGCCGACGGTGATCTGGCCCAGCACAGCTCCGACGACGACGTCGCGGTGCTGCCGCTGGCCGCCACCCGCGCCCACATGTTCGGCGACCGGGGCACCCTGGACCAGAGCAGCTCCAGTTGGCCGAGCAACTGGTCGGCTGGCGGCAGATGTACCCGGACGTCGTCACCCGCACCCGGGTGCCCATCGATCGACCGGCGCACGCGCTGCTCGAGGCGAGCACGGGAGCCCGGATCGTGGTGGTGGACGCGCGCGGCCGCGGCGGCATGGCCGGCCTGCTGCTCGGCTCCACCAGCCAGGCACTGATCCATCGGGCCGCCTGCCCGGTCGTGGTGGTGCACAGCCAGTAGGCGGTCGGCGATCACGTCTCGCGGACGGACGATCGGCGGGTGATGAGGGGACGAAGTCCTCTGGTTCGCCAGGTCGGCGAGGGACAGATTTGGGTTCATGGACCGGCGTCGGACGACGCGGGACGAACAGGGAGCAGGTGGTCAGGATGATGTGGGGCTACGACGGTTCGGGTTGGGGACCCTGGCTCGGCATGGGTTTCGGGATGATCCTGTTCTGGGGTTTGATCATCGCCGGTGGAATCGCGTTGGTGCGCTACATCGGTAGCGCCCGTGACCGTCGCGAGTCCGACGGAAGCGGCGGGCGACCCGGTGCGGAACATGTTCTGGCGGATCGGTTCGCCCGCGGCGAGATCGACGAGGACGAGTACCGGACGCGGCGTGAGCTGCTGCGTGAGGGTCGGTGATCGCGGTGCGCCGGCGCGAGGTTGCGTTGTTCATCGCCGCCCCGGTGGCGGCGATCGTGCTGGGTGTGGTCTCCACGGTCGCTCTGGTGGGCTGGCCGCAGGCGCGCCCGTACGCCGCGAGCCCGTGGAGTACGGGTGGCCCTGGGGGTCCGATGGGCTGGGGCATTGTCGGGGTCAGTGTGGATGGCGAGTTCGGCTATCTGACGCACATGGTGGCCCACCACCAGGAAGCGGTCGGCTCGGCCCGCCAGCTCGAGCGTTCCGGCCGGCCCGAGATGCGCGCTCTGGGGTCCTCGATCGTGACGACGCAGTCCGCCGAGATCACCACGATGAACGGGTGGCTGGCCCAGTGGTACCCGGGACGTTCGATGACGGTCGAGTACCGGCGGATGATGCGCGACCTGTGCGGGCTCACTGGCGACGCGCTGGACGAGGCGTTTTTGCGCGACATGATCCCGCACCACATGGCCGCGGTGATGATGTCCCAGCGCCTGCTCGTCCAAGGCAGCATCCCGCATCAGGAAGTCGCCGGCTTCGCCGGCGCGGTGCGCGACACCCAACACGCTGAGATCTTCCAGATGCGTCGTTTCCTGGCCGACTGGTTCGGCGGCCGCGCGCAGTTACCCTTCGGCACTGGCCCAGCGGGCTCACCGGCGCCGTGCATCGGCGATGGTGGGTGGGGCCCTGGCGGAATGATTGGCTGGTAACCAGCCATGAGCTCAGGTAGCGACGGGCAGGTCAGCCAGGCGCCATTCGAGCATTCCCTCGGCCAGGCGGCGTGCTCGCCGGTCCCGGGCGGTGAGCAGGCGGACGGCGTCGTGGGCGAACACGCAGTAGGTGCCCCGGCAGTAGGCGACGATCTCTTGGTCGTCCGCTAGTTCGGCGAGGCGGTCGGCGAGCTCGGCGAGCGGTATCGACACCGCCCCGGAAATGTGCCCGGCCGTGTACTCCTCGTGCGGCCGGACATCGAGAACGGTGACCGTGCCGGCGTGCACGCGCCGGAGGAGTTCATCTCGGGTGATCTCGTCGGTAGCCGGCCCGAGGTAGTTGTCGCGAGCCACGGTGACATCGGGCAGACGTGTGCTGGCGACATCGCGGGCCAAAGCATACAGCGCCGCGACATCCTGTCCGGCCAGCCGGTAGTAGATCTTGGTGCCGGCTCTGCGGGGGGTGACGAGGCCGGCCCTTCTGAGGGTTTGCAGATGAGCGGAGGCGGTGGTCAGGCCCAGCTCGGCGGCCTTGGCCAGCGAGTCAACCGGCCGCTCGCCCTGGGCGAGCAGATCGAGCAGCTCCAGGCGCTTGCCGCTGCCCAGGGCCTTCCCCACCCGGGCTAGCTGCTCGAAGAGTGCGTTCTTGGCTTCTCGGTTGCCCATCATTCTCCAATCATCTATGGAATAGTGTATGACACCGGAGCGTCCGAATCGAGCAGGGTGGAGGAGACGGTGGCCGGAGTCGAGTACGTGGGCGTGTGGGGGGTGGAGGTCGTCGCGGTCGTCGACGAGGGGCTGGGCAACTCGTCTTACCTGGTGGATCTCGGGGACGGGCGAGCCCTGGTGGTTGATCCGAGCTTGGACCTCCGCGCGATCCGGCAGGCCACCGAGGAGCGCGGGCTGACGGTGGGGTTCGCGGCCGATACCCATCTACACGCCGACTTCCTCTCCGGCGCCCGCCAGCTCGCGGTGACTGAAGGCGCACGCGTGCTGGCCTCGGCGGCCGGCCACCGGGAGTTCCCGCACGCCGGTCTGGGTGACGGGGACGAGGTCGACCTCGGCGGGTTGCGGCTGCGGGCGATGAGCACCGAAGGCCACACCCACGAGCACATGTCATACCTGCTCATGGACGGGCAGACGCCCGTCGGGGTATTCAGCGGAGGCTCGCTGCTGGTGGGCAGCGCCGCGCGCACCGACCTGGTCTCCCCCGAGCGGACCGAGGAGCTGACCCGCCGGCAATTCGCGTCGTTGCAGCGGCTCAGGTCGCTACCCGACGAGGTGGCGGTGTGGCCAACCCACGGCGCGGGTTCGTTCTGCTCGGCACCACCCGGAGCGCGGCGCACCAGCACGATCGGGCGGGAGAAGGTCACCAACCCGCTGCTGGGCGAGGATGACGAAGACACCTTCGTCGCTGCGTTGCTGGGTTCTCTCGGCAGCTACCCGCGCTATTTCCGACGCCTGGGCGAGGTCAATCGGGTTGGCCCGCCGGTGCTCGACGCTGCTCCTGCCTTGACACCGATGACCCTGTCAGGCGTGCGGGCGCTACTTGCTGACGGAGCACAGGTGGTCGACACGCGCCCGCTTGACGAGTTCGCGGCCGCTCACATAGCGGGAGCGCTGTCGATCCCACTGCGGCCGGCGTTCGCCTCGTGGCTCGGATGGCTCGCCGACCCCGACCGGCCCGTGGTCATCGTGCGCGGCGTCGACCAGGATCCAGACGAGATCACCTGGCCGGCCATGAAGATCGGCTACCAGAACCTCGCTGGCGAGCTCACCGGCGGGATGGAGTCCTGGATCGGCGCTGACCAGCCCACGTCGACCATCCGACTCGTTTCACCCACCGAAGTCGAGGGCCAGGTACTGGACATCCGCCAGCACGCTGAGTACGTCGGCGGACATCTCCCGGGCGCCCGGCACATCGAGCTCGGCGAGCTGGCCCAGCGCGTGGGAGAGATCCCGGACGAACCGACGGTGCTCATGTGCGGGCACGGGGAGCGAGCTATGGGCGCGGCCAGCCAGCTCGAAGCCGCCGGACACCGCAACGTGGCCGTCCTCGCCGGCGGACCCGACGACTGGGCCGCCGCCACCGGGAACGCCCTTCGGGTAGGCCCATGAACGACCACGCCGACCGTCGGATCCAGCTGGGCCTGCGCGCGAACCTCCCACAATTCTCCCTCCTCGTCGCCGTCAACGGGCTGGTCGGCGGGGTACTCGGCCAGGAGCGGACGGTTCTCCCACTGCTGGCGGAACGCGAGTTCCGGTTCACCGCTCACACCGCCGTGCTGACCTTCATTCTGGCGTTCGGTCTGGCGAAAGCGGCGACCAACTACTTCGCCGGCAGTTGGTCGGACCGGTTCGGCCGCAAACCGGTGCTGGTCAGCGGCTGGTTGTTCGCCATCCCGGTACCGCTTCTGCTGATCTGGGCCCCCAACTGGGGCTGGGTCGTGGCCGCCAACGTCCTGCTGGGCATCAACCAGGGCCTGACCTGGTCCACCACCGTGATCATGAAAATCGACCTCGCCGGACCGGAGCGGCGTGGGCTGGCGATGGGCCTGAACGAAGCGGCCGGCTATCTCGCCGTGGCCGTCACCGCACTCGCCACCGGCTACCTCGCCGCCCGCTACGGCCTGCGCCCCGCGCCGTTCCTGCTCGGGCTGAGCTACGCCGCCCTTGGGCTAGGGCTCTCGGCAGTCATCGTCCGCGAGACCCGCGACCACGCACGCTTGGAAGCCGCTCAACACACTGCCCGCACCGACGGCCGCCACGACCACCTACACGCGGATCTTTCCAACTCCCAGGTCTTCTCCTACACCAGCATGCGGGAACCCGCGCTGTCCGCGGCCAGCCAGGCCGGCATGGTCAACAACCTCAACGACGGCCTGGCTTGGGGTCTGTTCCCCATCCTGTTCGCCACCGCCGGACTCAGCGTGGCAAGGATCGGCGTCCTCGCCGCGCTCTACCCAGCCGTCTGGGGGCTCGGACAGCTCATCACCGGACCGCTGTCCGACCGCCTCGGCCGTAAACACCTGATCACCGCGGGGATGCTCACCCAAGCGGTCGCGCTCGCGCTCATCGCCGCTACCACCACCTTCGCGCCTTGGGCGGCAGGAGCGGTGCTGCTCGGCGCCGGGACCGCTGCGGTCTACCCCACCCTGCTGGCCGTAATCGGCGACGTCGCCCACCCTGCCTGGCGAGCCCGCGCCGTCGGCGTCTATCGGCTCTGGCGCGACGGAGGATTCGCTGTCGGCGCCCTGCTTTCCGGCGTCATCGCCGATCTATGGGGCCCGGTTGCCGCCATCTGGGCGGTCGCTGCCCTCACTGCCGCGTCCGGACTCATCGTTGCCGCGCGGATGTACGAAACCCAACCAGCCAGGCAGCGAACGGACACCCCTCAATGACGTCAGAGGGGCCCTGGTCAGGGGACCGCAGCGGTGACGTCGCCGCGGATCAGCCGCCGCAGGAACGCCTGGTTCATGTCGTGAGCGCCGGTGGCGGCCCGCAGCGCGGCCGGTGAGTCGTTGGCGACCAGGCGGCCCTCGCGCATCAGCAGCCTGGCCCACCGTCGGCTCGTCGAGCACCAGCAGATCAGGCTTCGCGAGTAGGCGCACGCCAGCGACACCCGGGCGCGTTGCCCGCCGGACAGCGTGCCCACCCGCTGGTCGGCCAGCCCTCCGAGACCGACGTCGGCCAGGGCCCGGTCGGCGGCCGACCTGGACACTCCGTACAGGGACGCGAAGTAGCGGACGTTGACCCGGCCGGTCAGGTCGGTGTAGACGGACGCGGACTGGGTCACGTACCCGACCCGGCTACGCAATGCGGGTGACCCGGCCGGCGGACCCAGCACTCGCAGGTCCCGCCTCCGAAGCGCTGGGCGCCCACCACACACCGCATCAGCGTGGTCTTGCCGCAACCACCCGGTCCGAGCAACCGGTCACCGCACCGGCCGGCACGGCGAAGGTGAGATCGCGCAGCACCGGCCGGCCGCCGAGATCGACCTGGAGCTGCCGCGCCTCGATGGCACCCGCGGTCGCCGGTTCGCCGTGTCGGCGGGCCAGCGCCTCGGCGTAGGCCCCTTCGATCAGTTCGGGCACCTCGACCAGCAGGTGGGTCACCGGGCCGTCGTACTCGCGGGTGATCGCCAGCCCGGAGTCGGCCAGCACCCTCAGCATCAGGCTGTTGGTGGCCAGTACGTCCGCCGTCAGCGCCCGGACGCCGCGCTCGCGGGCCAGCCTGATCAGCGCTTCGAGCAGCAGCGTCCCGACGCCGTGGTGCTGAGCGGCGTGCGCGACCGCGACGGCCATGTCCGGCGGATCCGCGCCTCGGAAGTTGGCGACACCTTCGAGCTCGCCGTGCTGGAACAGCCCGACCGCGACGCTGTCGTCACCCACGGCCAGGCGGGCGGCCTCCCGTGCCGCACGCCTGGAGACTCCGAAGAAGCGCAGGTAGGCGTCACGGTCGGGCAGGCGCTCATGTAACCGTCGTACGGCATCGAGGTCGGCGGGCGTCAGTCGGCGGATCACTGCGAGACTCCCGTCCGCGAGCCGCACCGATCCCTCGGTGGTCTCGTGGACCTGTTCGGCGGCGGGCATCAGGACTCCCGGAGGGCACCGGAGCCGGACCCGTCCGAGTGGGCCCGAGCTCGCCACGCCACGTCACGTCCCGATCGCGGATGGAGCCGCTCCTCCCGTCGGCGTGCAGCGCCGCCCGGACCCGGAGCCTGGAATCGGACCACCGCGACCGGGCAGGGAGCCCGATGCAGTAGCGCCTGGCTGGTGGAGCCGAGCAGCGTCCCGCTGAGTGCGCCGCGGCCGCGGCTGCCGACCACCAGCAGCCGGGCGCCGGCCGCTTCATCCAGGAGGGCCCGGACCGGCCGGTCGAGCGCCAGGACCCGGTGCACCACCATGTCCGGGTAATCCCGCGCTGCGTGCTCGACCTGCCCCGCCAGCAGGCCGCCCCGTACCGACTCCCACGAGGCCGGCGGTCGGGCCGGACCGTGTGTGACCTCGAGCCGGGCGTGCACGGCCCCCTGTTCGGCGCCGGTCGAGCGGGCGGCGTCGAGAGCGAAGGCCAGGGCGGCGTCGCTGCGCGGGCTGCCGTCCACTCCGACCACCACCGGACCGGTGTCCAGCGGTGCGTTGTCCCGGACGACCACCACCGGGCACCGGGCCCGAGCGGCGATCGCCGTGGCCACTATGCCGAACATCAGCTCGCTGATCGCCCCCAGGCCCCGCGATCCCACCACCACCATGGAGGACTCCCAGGAGTCGTGGACCAGCACCTCGACCGGGTGCGCCACTCGTAGATCGGCGCTCACCTCCAGCCCGGACACCGTCGATCGGGCAGCGGCCTGCGCCTCGATCAGCCAGCCGCAGGCGCGATCCATCAGCACGGTGTGCTGGTCCTTGCCGATCCCCGGATCACCTATGTGGTGGTGGGTGTCGGGCCATTCGTAGCCGTGCACGATCCGCAGCGGAAGGCCGCGACACGCGGCTTCCCGCGCGGCCCAGCGCACCGCGCGGAGCGCATGCTCCGACCCGTCCACCCCCACCAGGACCGGCAGGTCCGCGGCAGGCCGCCCGGCGTTCACCGCCCGCCCCGGCTCAGGTCGTTCCGACTCGGTCATCGCCGTCCTCCGTTCGTCGAGACCATCGTCGATCCGGGCACCCCGGCGGGGGAGGAGGCCAAGGTCCCGTTCCGCCGGGACAAGGGCCCGGCGAGGTCGAGCGCTGTCGGGGCTTCGGTCCCGAGGATCCGGGACCGGGACAACCGAAGGAGCGGCTGATGGCCGCCATCGGGGACATCGACGAGACGATCAGCCAGATCCGGACCACCATCTACCAGCTGGGCCAAGCGGCCGACCCCGCCCGGGGCCTGCGCGGCCGGTTGCTGGACGTGGGCATGGACCTCACCCCGACATTGGCGTTCGACCCAGCCGTCCGGTTCGCCGGGGTGCTGGAGGGCACGGTCCCGGACGAGGTCGCCGACGACCTGGTCGCGGTGCTGCGGGAGGCGCTGACGATGGTCGGCTCGGATCAGCTGAACAGGGCCGGCGCGAGTTCCGCTATCGCGGGTGTGCGACCTGGCGGCCGTTGGTGCGCTCGTTGATCCGCAGTTCCGCCGCGTACACGGCAGCTTCGGTGCGGCGGTTGAATCCGAGCTTGTGCAGCAGTGACGACACGTAGTTCTTCACGGTCTTCTCGGCCAGGTAGAGCTCCGCGCCGATCTGCCGGTTGGTCATCCCGTCCGCGATCAACCCGAGAATCCGCTTCTCCTGGGGGCTCAGCGCGCCCAGCTTCGGGTCCTCCGGCTCGGCGCCTCGGCGCAGCCGGTCGAGGACGGTGGTCGTGGCCCGGGGATCCAGCAGCGACCTGCCATCGGCCACCGTGCGTACCGCGCCGACCAGGTCGATCCCGGTCACCTGCTTGAGCAGGTAGCCGGCGGCGCCGGCCATGATCGCGGCGAACAGCGCCTCGTCGTCGGAGTACGAGGTCAGCATCAGGCAGGCCGGCGGCGGGTCGACCGAGGCCCGGAGCTCCCGGCACACCTCCACCCCGTCACCGTCGGGCAGCCGCACGTCCAGCACCGCCACGTCCGGGCGCAGCGCCGGCACCCGGGCCAACGCCTGGGCCGCGTTCGCGGCCTCACCGACCACGGTGATGTCCGGT
>JAJCYC010000260.1 GCA_029263115.1 Pseudonocardia sp.
TCACCGGGACTCCCTCCAGCAGCCGCTTCCTACAGCCGGGTGACACGTCATCCCCCGTATCGGCGTGCAGGGAATCTACCTTGACACGATCAGGGAGTAATTTCGCACTCCATTCGAGAAGATTGCGCCGAGCGGCACCTCTCGGAGGGGTGACAGGACTCCGAATGGAGCAGTTACGTCTCCGAAACGTCAGACACCCAGGGTGAGCGGTTGGCTACCCGCCGTCCGAACGGGTCGGCCGAGTGGCGGATCCGGGCCAACGACCGGGTCAACCGGGCCCGGTGCCGCGCCGAGCGGCCCGACTCGGTAGCCCCACCGGTTTCCACCAGCAACAGCAGCAACGGCCATTCGAGCGAGCCCAACCGGGCGACACTCGTCCGATCGATGAGCCCCTCCAAAGTGTGATAGGTCGACGATGCCGGCTCCCCCGCGCACGAGCGTGCCACCACCAGCACCAGTTCCGACTTGATCTCGTGCCGGACCGCGCCGGCCCTCCTGGCCAGCCCGACCGCTCGGCCCGCATGTTCCACGGCCGGCCCCGACTCGCCCCGGGCCAGCGCGAGCTCGGCCCGAACCCAGTGCCAGCGCACCCGGGGCCGCCACGAGGGGTGCGCTCGGGCCCTCGGCTCCGCGTCCGCGAGCAGCCGAGCAGTCAGCTCGAGGTCGGCGGTCCCCAGCGCGTCCGCAGCCAGTCCGAGCAGCGCGTCCACCCGTGCCGCCGCCAGGTCCGTACCCACCGCGCCCGCCCCGACGGTCGCGTCCCCGACGGTCGCGTCCTCGGTGGGGTGGTGCGCCGCGGCCATGCCCAGCCCCAGGCCGTCCCAGCGCCGGGCCTGGGCATGGCCCCCGAGCTGGCGCAGGTGCGCACCGCGGGTGATCGCGGCATGCGCGCGGACCTGCATGGGCACCGCCGGGTCGCGGAACAGACCCTCCAGCAGCCCGGCGGCGGCGGCGTAGCCACCCCGGGCACCGAGCGCGACCGCAGCGGCCCATCGCCACTCCGGGCCGTCCGAGGGCCGCACCACGATCGGAGCCGCCGGCGCGTCAGCGAACGCGATCCGCCAGGGCGGTACGGGATCGGGCGTCGGGGCAATGCGCCATCGGACCGTTCGGGCGGTCTGATTGTCAACATCGGAGCGACCGATTCACCGGAGAGTGCGGAATGTGAGGTGGTCCTCTCCGCGAGCCCTTGTCACCCCCCGGGGCCACTCCTAGGGTTGCGGTCAAGCGCTTGACCAGTCACACACGACCGACTTGCGGTTGATGTCCAGGGGCGCGCGAAGGCGGGGGTAGGACACGGCATGGCTGACATTCGGAGGCTTCCCGGCCCGAACGGGGACCTGTGGGACTGGCAACGCCTCGGTGCGTGCCGGGGCATGGACAGCGCCTTCTTCTTCCACCCGGAGGGCGAACGGGGTCCGGCACGGGCCAGCCGCGAGGCCAAGGCCAAGGAGGTCTGCGGCCGATGCCCGGTGGTCGAGCAGTGCCGGCTACACGCCTTGTCCGTACAGGAGCCCTACGGCATCTGGGGAGGCCTGTCCGAGTCCGAGCGGGACGGCCTGATCCGCACCGGTCGCCGCCGCCTCAGTCTCCGCTGACGCTCGCACCGCTCGGCTGAGGCTGACGCTCGCACCGCTCGACCGAGCCGCTCCCTCACCAGACGAACGAACGGCACTTTCGTCGGAACTACGCGACGAAAGTGCCGTTCGTTGTGCTGAACCAGCGATCAGAAGCCGTGACCGTGACCGTGGCCGTGGCCGTCGCCGGCCGCCGCAGGGGCGGCCCGCTCGGGCTTTTCCACGATGGTCGACTCGGTGGTGAGCACCATCCGCGCGATCGACGCGGCGTTGATCACCGCCGACTTCGTGACCTTGGCCGGGTCGATGATCCCGGCCGCGACCAGGTCGCCGTACGCCAGGGTGGCGGCGTTGAATCCGCTGCCCCAGGGCTGGTCGGCGACCTTGGCCACCACGACCGAGCCCTCCTGGCCGGCGTTGGCGGCGATCCAGCGGGCCGGCGCCAGCAGGGCCTTTCGCACGATGGACACCCCGGTCGCGGCGTCCCCGTTCAGGCCGAGGCCGTCGGCGAGCTCGGCCGCCGCGTGCACCAGCGCGGACCCACCGCCGGGCACCACACCCTCCTCGACCGCCGCCCGGGTGGCCGACACCGCGTCCTCGATGCGGTGCTTGCGCTCCTTCAGCTCGGTCTCGGTGGCCGCGCCGACCTTGATCACGGCGACCCCACCGGATAGCTTGGCCAGCCGCTCCTGCAGCTTCTCCCGGTCCCACTCGGAGTCGGTGTCCTCGATCTCCGACTTCAGCCGGGCGACCCTGGTGTCCACGTCAGCTTTCGAGCCGGCGCCGTCGACCAGCGTGGTGGTGTCCTTGGTGACCACGATCCGCCGGGCGCGACCCAGCACCTCGAGCCCGACCTCGGACAGCTTCAGCCCGACCTCGGGGTTGACCACCTGTCCGGCGCAGGCGATGGCCAGGTCCTCCAGGAACGCCTTGCGGCGGTCACCGAAGTAGGGCGCCTTCACCGCGCAGACCCGCAGCGTCTTGCGGATCGAGTTGACCACCAGGGTGGACAGCGCCTCGCCCTCGACGTCCTCGGACAGCACCAGCAGGGGCTTGCCCTCGGCCAGCAGCTTCTCCAGCAGCGGGAGCAGGTCGGCGATGGCGCCGATCTTCTCCCGGTGCAGCAGGATGTAGGCGTCCTCCAGGACGGCCTCCATCGACTCGGGGTCGGTGACGAAGTAAGGCGACAGGTAACCCTTGTCGAACTGCAGGCCCTCGGTGATCTCCAGCTCGGTAGCCAGCGTGGAGCCCTCCTCGACGGTGATGACGCCGTCCTGACCGACCGCGGTCATCGCCTGGCTGATCAGCTCACCGATCAGCGGATCGCGGGAGGCCACGGTGGCCACCTGGGCGATCCCGGTCGGGCCGTCCACCGGCGTGGCCCTGGCGGTGAGCACCTCGGCCACCTTGTCGGCGGCGGCCGCGATGCCCTCGCCGAGACCGGACGAGTTGGCGCCGGCCGCGATGTTGCGCAGGCCCTCCCGGACCATGGCCTGGGCCAGCACGGTGGCCGTGGTGGTGCCGTCGCCGGCCACGTCGTTGGTCTTGGTGGCCACGGTCTTGGCCAGCTGGGCACCCAGGTTCTCGAACGGGTCTTCCAGGTCGATCTCACGGGCGATGGTGACCCCGTCGTTGGGGACCGTCGGCCCGCCGAACTTCTTGTCCAGCACCACGTGACGGCCGCGCGGGCCGAGGGTGACCTTGACCGCGTCGGCGAGCTGGTTCACCCCACGTTCGAGGGCCCGCCGAGCCGTCTCATCGAAGTTGATCTGCTTGGGCATCTGTCGCCTTTCCGGCTTGTTGCTGACCTGGTGCAACGACGAAGGCCGCCCCGGCGAACCCGATGGTCACCGGATTGCCGGAGCGGCCTGTGCTCGTCTTGGACCTAGATCAGTTGACGACCGCGAGCACGTCGCGGGCGGAGAGGATGAGGTACTCCTCGCCGTTGTACTTGACCTCGGTACCGCCGTACTTCGAGTAGATGACGACGTCGCCGACGGCCACGTCAACCGGAACCCGGTTGCCGTTGTCGTCGATACGGCCCGGGCCGACCGCCAGGACCTTGCCCTCCTGGGGCTTTTCCTTGGCGGTGTCCGGAATGACGATGCCCGACGCGGTCGTCGTCTCGGCCTCACTGGCCTGAACGACGATCTTGTCCTCGAGCGGCTTGATGTTCACGCTCGCCACGGGTGTGCCCTCCCCTTCCTGGGGTGATCGTGACCGGATTCCCGGATGGGAATCTCCCTGGTGGGAATGGCGGCTGCGGCGCCCCGCCGTCGCGGGTGCCGGGGCTCCAGTGCCGCGCATCTGGCACTCTACCCATGCGAGTGCCAGGCAACAACGGCGACCCACCCCTGAATCGGGGACGGCACCAAGATTCATCGTGTGTTGGTTTGCCGGGCTGATCGATCGCGGTGTCTGCTGGGCGGATGACCGCGCCGAATCCCCATCAGAACCCACCGCGGCCGCCGATGCGGTCCCGCCGGTCGGTCCTCGCGGGCGCCGGTGGAGCCGTGCTGTTCGGTACCGCGGCGCTGGGTACAGCGGTGCTGGGTACGGCGGCGCTGGCCGGCTGCTCGGCCGGGAGCGGCGGCACCGGCGGCGGCGCGCCCGCCGCGCGGGGCAGCGGGACCGTGTTCACGCTCGGGGTGGCCTCCGGTGATCCGGGCCCGGACGGCATGGTCCTGTGGACCCGGCTTGCCCGCGATCCGCTGGCCGAGGACGGGCTGGGCGGGATGCCGGCCGGGCCGGTGGACGTGCAGTGGGAGCTGGCCGCCGATCAGCGCTTCGCCGAGGTGCTGCAACGCGGCGACCAGCGCACCGACGCCGAACTGGGCTACGCGGTGCACGTGCGCCCGGTCGGGTTGGCACCGGGCCGGGAGTACTGGTACCGGTTCCGGGTCGGCTCCGGTCCCACCGCCGAGATCTCCCCGGCCGGGCGAACCCGGACCGCCCCGGCCGACGGCGAACTCGGGTCGCTCACCCTGTGCTTCACCAGCTGCGCCCGCTACGAGCAGGGGCTCTACACCGCCTACCGGCGGCTCGCCGAGGACAACCCCGACCTGGTGGCCTGCCTGGGCGACTACATCTACGAGTACGGCGGCGACGAGATCGGCGCGCCGGTGCGCCGGGTGGCCGGCGGCGAGACCCGCACCCTGGCCGACTACCGGCGGCGCTACGCGCAATACCACGCCGATCCCGACCTGCAGGCCGCGCACGCCGCCGCGCCCTGGGTGCTGGTCCCCGACGACCACGAACTGGAGAACAACTGGGCGGCCGACATCCCGGCACAACCGGACCCGGACTACCCGGCCCGGCGGGCGGCGGCGCTGCGGGCCTACTACGAGAACCTGCCGCTGCCCGAGTCCTGCCGCCCCACCGGCGGGAACATCCAGCTCTACCGCCGGCTCGACTGGGGCACGCTGGCCGGCATCCACCTGCTGGACACCCGGCAGTACCGCGGCGACCAGCCGTGCAACGACAAGTACCCCAGCGACTGCCCCGAGCGCACCGACCCGGCCCGTCCGATGCTCGGCCCGGCGCAGGAGGCGTGGCTGCTGGACGGCTTCCGGCAGTCCCGCAGCCGCTGGGACCTGCTCGCCCAGCAGGTGTTCTTCTCGCAGGTCGACCTCACCCCGGGCGCGGACCGCCGGTTCAACCCGGATGCCTGGGACGGCTACGTGGGCAGCCGCGATCGCGTGGTGGACGGCTGGCGGGCGGGCGGGGTGCGCAACGCCGTGGTGCTCACCGGCGACGTGCACGCGCACTGGGCGGCCGACGTCAAGGCCCGGTTCGACGACCCCGTGGCCCCGGTGGTGGGCACCGAACTGGTGACCACGTCGATCTCCTCCGGCGGCGACGGCACCGAGGTGCGCGCCGACACCGCCGGGGTGCTCGCGGAGAACCCGCACGTCCGGTTCTTCAACAGCCGGCGGGGCTACGTCCGCGCCCGGATCACCCCGGACACGCTCACGGCGGACTTCCGGGTGGTCCCGTTCGTCACCCGCCCGGACGCCCCGGTGGAGACCCGGGCCAGTTTCGTCGTGCGGGACCGCCGACCGGGCCTCGAGCCCGCGTAGGCCCGGCTTCAGCCACCGAACGGCCGGCCGAAGCGGCTACCCTTGATCATCAGCACCACGTCCCGAGCGGAGCTGCCGGACTGGTAGGCAACCGCCATCTCGACCCCAGTGGGCATCGACGACAGCCCGCGGTCAGGCCTAGCACCACCACCAACGAGCCCGCCATCAGCAGGCTTCGGGTCGTCAGTTTCAGGTAGTGGCCGCCCTCGACGACAATGCCGAACTCGAGGTCGTGGTCCGGGCGCTCCGGGCGCCTGCTGCGGGAACGCAAGCAACCCCTGTCGGTGCTCTGAGCCGCCTCACCGCGCCGAGCCGACGCGGCGGGCCCGGCGCATGGTGAACGCGTCCGCGCCGCTGGGGCGGTAGTAGCCCCGACGGACCCCGACCACCTCGAACCCGGTCTCGCGGTAGAGCGCCTGCGCCGGCTCGTTGTCGGTGCGCACCTCCAGGAAAACCGTGGCCCCCCATTCGTCGGCCTGCTCCAGCAGCCCACCGAGCAGCCGTCGCCCGACCCCCCGGCGCTGCACGTCGGGGTGCACCCCGATGGTGTGCACCTCGGCCTCCGGCTCGGGCGGGCCGCCCACCAGCGCGAGCCCGGCGTAGCCGACCGGGCGGGCGCCGTCCCGGGCTGCCAGATAGTGGTGGCCGGCCCGCACGGCGGCGCGGAAGGCAGCCGGCGACCACGGGTCGTCCCCCGGGAACAGCAACCGCTCCAGCGCCGCGCACTCCTCGGCGTCGGCCAGGTACAGCGGGCCGAAGGTGATCGTGTCGCCGGCGCTCACGTGCTCACCCGTTTGCGGGCGGCCGGGGGCACGGCGTCCGGCCGGCGCAGGTAGCACGGCTCCAACGGCCCCCCGGCGGCACCGGCGCGCGCCACCGCGGCGGCCACCGTGACCAGGCCGACCGGCGTCGGCACCCGGGCCGGGTGCACCGGCAACCCGAGCAGCGCGGCGTGCTCGTCGGCCACCGTGCCGGCGACCCGGTGCACACCCAGCCCGGGGACCAGTACCGCGAGTGCCGCCGGGGTGTCCACCGCCGGTCCGTGCGTCCGCACCCCGGCGCGGTCGTAGGCCGCCCAGTACAGCTCGCGACGGCGGGCGTCGGTCACCACCAGCAGGGGCTCACCGGGACCGGCCGACGGCCCGCCGACGGCGATCGCGTCCAGCGAGCAGACGCCGTGCGCCGGCACGTCCAGCGCGTCGGCCAGCGCGGCGGCGCTGGCGATGCCCACCCGCAGCCCGGTGAACGGCCCCGGCCCCAGACCACAGACCACCGCGTCCAGCTCGGCCGGGGTGCGGTCGGCCGCGGCGCACACTTCCAGCACCGCCGGCATCAGCTGTTCGCCGTGCTGGCGGGCACCGGGCCGCACCCGTTCGGCGAGCACCCGGGGCGACGCGTCACCGCCGGGCGCGAGCTCCGCGAGCCCGACCACCACGGCGTCTGTCGAGGTGTCCAAGGCCAGTACCAGCACGACCGCCAGCTTACGGCCGCACGAACCGCCCGTTCTGTCGCCCCGCTCCGGCATACTGGGCCGCGAGCCGGGGAGAGGCCGATGACCCAGGCGCAGGTGTGCACCCCACCGCCGGGTGGCTGGACCGTCGAGGATCTCGACGCGATGCCGATGGGTAACCACTCGCACCCATCCACCGATCGAGCACGGTTCACCGGTCGCCGTCCGGCTCGACCCGCAGCACCGTGGCCACCCGGCCCTCGCCGGCGTCGTCGGCACCGCCGCCGCGCCGGCTCAGCCGAACCAGCAGGTGCCGGCCGGCCAGCGACTCGGCCAGGCCCTCACCCCACTCCACCACCACCACCGCCGTGGCCAGGTCGGTGTCCAGGTCGAGGTCGTCCAGCTCGGCGCGCCCGCCCAGCCGGTAGGCGTCGACGTGCACCAACGCCACCCCGCGACCACCCGGCCCGGGCGGGTGCTCCCGGGCGATCACGAACGTCGGCGAGGTGACCTGGCCGGACACCCCGAGTCCCCGGCCGATCCCCCGGGCCAGCACCGTCTTGCCGGCACCCAACGGACCGGACAGCAGCACCACGTCGCCGGCGGACGCGCCCGCGCCGATCCGCTCGCCGAGGGCCTCGGTGTCGGCGGCGGTGGGCAGCTCGACCTCGGTGATCGCGCCGGCCCGCACGGGGACCACGTCCGACGGGATCACGCGCGCCTGCGCAACCGACGGACCACCCCGCCGCGCGGGGGCGCCACCCTGGCCAGCAGCTCGGCGATCTCGGCGTCGAGGATGTCGGGCTGTTCGAGCATCGCCATGTGCCCGACACCGGGCATCCGCATCAGCGCGGCGTCGGGCAGCTCGGCGGCGATCCGCTCGCTGTGCGCGAACCCGATCATTCTGTCGGCGTCGCCGGAGGCGATCAGGGTTTCGCAGTGGGCCAGCGCCGGCAGCGCGGCCAGCCGGTCGTGACTGCCGAGGGTGTCGACGAAGTCGACCAGCGCGTCGACGCCGTTCGCGCTGATCATCGTGTGCACCAGGTCCACCAGCCACGGTTCGACCGTGCGATCGCCGTAGGAAAAGGCCCTGGTGATGCCCCAGATCAGGTCGCTGCCTAGGGCTCGCACCCGCTCCACGAGCCCGGGCCGCCAACCGGCCAGGGCGCCGACCGCCCGGGTCAGCGGGTTGAGCCGGGACAGGAACGTGCCGGGCAGACCGGAGCTGGCCACCTCACCCGCGGAGGTGGACAGCAGCACCGCCCCGGCCACCGGATCTCCGAACAGCTCCGGGTGCGCCTCGGCCAGCGCCATGATCGTCATGCCGCCCATCGAGTGCCCGACCAGCACCACCGGCCCCTCGGACGCGAGCGCGCGCAGCACCGCGTAGAGGTCGAGCCCGAGCTGGGCCAGCGTGCAACTGGAGCGCTCGGCACGCTCCGAGCGGCCGTGGCTGCGGTGGTCGTAGAGCACCACCCGGGTACGCGGGGCCGGAAGCTGGGCCAGACCGCGGCGCTGGAAGTGCCAGCAGCGGCGGTCCAGGGCGAACCCGTGCACCAGCACGACCGTCACCTCGCACGGCTCCGGCCCGGGCGGCTCGATCACCTCGCAGGACAGCCGGACGCCGTCGTCGGCGGTGACCGAGCACCCCTGGCCGGGCGGGAGCAGGCCCAGCCCGGCGGTCGTCGTGGCATTCAGCCGGCGGCGCTGCGCGCTCAGCCGGTTGCGCCGGTACGCCACGCCGACCGCGGTGCCGGTGGCCGCCGCGCCCACCACTCCCCCGGTCAACCAGCCGGCCACCCGCCACCCGTTGGGCCTGCTCACCGTGCCCCTTCCGTCATCGACCCGGACCGTCCGCCGCCGGGGTCCGCCGCAGCCTGACCGCCGCCGGTGGCTTTCCCGGGATCCCGCACCACCGTGCGGGACACCCGGCCGAGCCGCAACCCGGTGACGATCTCGTAGTGGATCGTGCCGAGCGCGTTCGCCCAGTCGTGCGCGGTGGGCTCGCCGTCGTCACCCGGGCCGAACAGCACCGCCAGCTCGCCCTCGGCCACCGGATGATCGCCGCAGTCGACCACCATCTGGTCCATGCACACCCGCCCGACCACCGGCAACCGCCGGCCCCCGATCAGCACCCGCATGCCGCCGACCCCGCTGGGCGGGCCGCCGAGCCGGCGGGGCACCCCGTCGGCGTAGCCGACCGGCAGCAGCGCCAGGGTCGTCGCGGCGGGGGTGGTCCACTCGTGGCCGTAGGACACGCCCTCGCCGGCCGGCACCCGCTTCACCAGCGCCACCCGGGTGCGGAAGGCCATCGCCGGGCGCAGGCCGAACCCGCTGGGCGGCGGGCCGATCGGGTCCAGCCCGTACACCGCGATGCCCGGACGCACCAGGTCGTAGTGCAGATCGGGCCGGGTGAGGGTGGCCGCCGCGTTGGCCAGGTGCCGGATCGGGCGCAGGCCGGCGTCGGTGGCGACCCGCCACGCCGCGTCCAGCCGCGCGGCCTGGCGGTCCAGGCTCGGGTGCCCCGGGACGTCGGCGAGCGCCAGGTGCGACCAGACCGCCACCACCTGCACCAGGCCCTCGGCCTCGGTCTTGGCGGCGGCGGTGACCAGGCCCGGCCAGTCGGCGGCGGGGCACCCGTTGCGACTGAGCCCGGTGTCGATCTTCAGGTGTACCCGGGCGGGGCGGCCGGCGGTGATCGCGGCGGCCCGGACCGCAGCCAGTTGCCTGGTGGAAGCCACCCCGATGTCGACCCCGGCGGCGACCCCGGGCAGGTGGTCGTCGCTCACCAGGTCCAGCCAGCTCAGCACGGGCGCGGTGATCCCCCCGTCACGCAGGGCCAGTGCCTCGGCGATGGTGCACACGCCCAGCCAGCTCGCCCCGGCGGCCAGCGCGGCGCGCCCCACGGCCACCGCGCCGTGGCCGTAGCCGTCGGCCTTGACCACCGCCATGGTGGCCGCCCCGGACGCGGCGGCCTTGCCGGCCAGCACCGACACATTGTGTCGGACGGCGGCCAGGTCGACCACGACCTCCGCGCGGGCCGGCGCCACGGCCGGCTGCGCGGCTTCCGAGGTGGCCGGGGTCTGCGCCGTCGCGGCCGTCGCGGCCCGGGGAGCGACCGGCTGGGTCATCCCGCCATTGTCCCACCCGCCCCCGACGGATCCGCCGCGCGGACCCGCCGGATGGCCTCGGGAAGCGCCGCGAGCAGCGCCGACGCCCCGATCGGCACGCCCGGGCCGGGGTACGCGCCGGCGGCGAGCGTGGCGGCCAGGCCATGCACGTGGGCCGCGCATCCGGCGGCCCACCACGGCTCCAGCCCGGCCGCGAGCAGCGCGCCGATCAGCCCGGACAGCACGTCACCGGATCCGGCTGTGGCCGCCCAGGAGCCGGTGGACGGGTGGGCCAGGGCGCGGCCGTCCGGGTCGGCCACCACGGTCACGTGCCCCTTGAGCAGCACGGTCATCTGCAACCGGGCCGCCGCCCGCCGGGCCGCGGCCACCCGGTCCGGGCCGACCTCGCCGGCGATCCGGGCGAACTCGCCGGCGTGCGGCGTGAGCACACAGGGCAGCCCGGCGGCGGCGTCGGCCAGGTCCGGGATGCTCGCCAGCAGGGTGATCGCGTCGGCGTCCAGGCAGGTCGGCACCCCGCGCTCCAGCACCGCCGCGACCACGTCCCGGCCGGTGGCGCCGGTGCCGATCCCGGGCCCGACGGTCCACGCCTGGGTACGCCCGACGTCGGCCACCGAACCGGCCGCCACCACCTCCGGCCAGCGGGCGCGGACCACGTCGGCGGCGTCGCCGGCGAAGCGCACCATGCCCGAGGTGGCGGCCACCGCCGCGCCGGCCGCCAGCACCGCTGCCCCCGGGTAGGTCGCGCTGCCGGCGGCCACCCCGACCACGCCCTGGGTGTACTTGTCGTCCGCCGGGCCGGGCACCGGCCAGCGCGCGCCGACGTCGGCCGCCGCCAGCACCTGCAGGTGCGGCTCCGCCGGCAGGTACGGGCTGAGCCCGAGGTCGACCAGGGTGGTCGGACCGCACCGGCGTGCGGCGAGCGCGTGCACCGGCTTGTGCGCCCCGAACGTCACCGTCGCCGCCGCGCACACCGCCGGCCCGTCGACCGCGCCGGTGTCCGGGTCGACACCGCTGGGCAGGTCCACGGCCAGCACCGGTACCCGCGCATCCTCGGCCGCGGACACCAGCTCAGCGGCCGATGGACGCAGCGGACCCCGACCGGAGATCCCGACGATGCCGTCGACCACCAGGTCGGCCGCCCTGGTCACTCGCACCGCCTCGCTGTCCGGGAGGGCACCGGCCAGATGGATCCGGCCGCGGACCCGTCGCAGGGCTGCCAGTCCGGCGGGATGGGCCCGGTCCGGGTCGAGTAGAACCGCATCCACCCGTACCCCCCGACGACGCAGTTCGACCCCGGCCCACAGCGCATCCCCGCCGTTGTTGCCCGCGCCGACCAGCAACGTCACCCGCCGACCGACCACCCCGCCGGTGTGCCCACGCAGCAGTGCAGCGGCCTCGTGTGCCACGCCGTACGCCGCCCTGCGCATCAGCGCGCCCTCTCGGGTGCGTGCCAGCAGCAACTCTTCGGACGCTCGCACCTGACGGGACGCCCAGATCCGCCTCATGGCGACTCACGCTAGGGCAAGCGCCGGGGATGACGTCGAGCCGATCCGACGCGACACTGCTCGCATGCCGCAGGTTGCCCGCGTCCGACTCCTTGGCCGGTTCGACCTGCGCATCGACCACCGTCCGGTACCGCCACTGGAGTCGTCGCGCGCCGAGTCGCTGCTGGCCTACCTGCTGCTGCATCGGGACGCCCCGTCCACCCGGCAGCGCGTGGCCTTCCTGCTCTGGCCGGACTCCGCCGAGGCCCAGGCCAGGACCAACCTGCGCCACCTGCTGCACACGCTGCGGCGCCGGGCGCCCGACCTCGGCGACTACCTGGACAGCACGCCGAGCACCCTGCGCTGGCGGCCGGACGCCCCATGCTGGCTGGACGTCGAGGAGTACGAACGCCTGCTGGACGAGCGGTGCGACCGGGAGACGGCGCTGCGGGCGGCCGTCGGGCTCTATGCCGGTGATCTGCTGGAGGACCGCCTCGACGACTGGCTGACCGCCGAGCGGGAGCGGTTGCGCCGACGGTGGCTGGACGCGCTGGCCGAGCTGGCCGAACTCGCCGAGCGGCGCGGCGCCCTCGGTGAGGCGATCGCGCACTTCGAGCGACTGCTGCGCGCCGACCCGCTGAGCGAGCGGGCCTACCGCCGGTTGATGGGCCTGCACGACCGGAGGGAAGACCGGGCGCGGGCGCTGCACGTCTACCACGTGTGCGACACCACCCTGGAACGGGAGCTGGGCATCCGGCCGGCCGCGGCGACCCGGGCCGTGTACCAGGGCCTGCTGCGCCGACCGGCGAACACGACGACCGGTAGGCCAGCAGACCAGCCATCCGACACCGCCACGGCCGGTGCAGCGACCGGCTCGGCGCTCGTGGGGCGCGCCGAGGAGCGAGCTCGGCTGGTCAAGGCGTGGCGGGCCACCGACCGGGGCCAGGCACAGTTCGTCGTGGTCAGCGGCGAGCCGGGGGTGGGCAAGACCCGATTGGCCGAGGAGTTCGCCGCCTGGTGCGCCCGGCGCGGCGCGGCCACCGCCGTGGCGCGCTGCTACGCGGCGGAAGGTCCGCTGGCCTACGGCCCGGTGGTGGGGTGGCTGCGTTCGGACGCGCTGCGCCCCCGGCTGGCCGGGCTCGACCCGGCGCGGCGCACCGAGATCGCCCGGCTGCTGCCGGAGCTGCTCGGTGACCAGCCCGCCCCGCGCCCGCCCGACCCCCTGCCGGACGTCGATCAGCGCCACCGGCTGCTCGACGCGGTCGCCGCCGCCGCGCTCGCCGCCGCTCCCCTGCTGCTCGTGCTGGACGACCTGCAGTACGCCGACCGGGAGACCTGCCAGTTGGTGCACTACCTGCTGCGCGTCCAGCCGGCGACCCGCCTGCTGGTGGCGGCCACCGCCCGGGGCGAGGAGATCGACCCCGGCCACCCGGCGTTCGAGCTGGTCGCCGGCCTGCGCGCCCGAGACCGGCTGACCGAGGTCGAGCTCGCCGGGCTGAGCGTGGAGGAGACCGCGACCCTGGCCGAGCGGTTGAGCGGCACGCCGCTCCCGGAGCGCGAGTCGCGCCGGCTCCATGGCGAGACCGAGGGCAACCCGCTGTTCGTCGTCGAGTCGATGCGCGCCGGGTGGTCCGCCGGCTCAACGGTGAGCCCCCGGGTCCAGGCGGTGATCGAGACCCGCCTGGCGCGGCTGGGCGAACCGGCCTGCGGCCTGGTGGACGTCGCCGGCACCATCGGGCGGGCGTTCAGCGTCGAGCTGCTCGCCGAGGCCGCCGCCGTCGATCCGGACACCGCCGCGCGGGGACTGGACGAGCTGTGGCGCCGCCGGATCGTCCGGGCGCACGGCGGCGCGCACCAGGACGGCTACGACTTCAGCCACGACAGGATCCGCGAGGTGGCCCACCTGCGCGTCGGGCCGGCCAGGCGGCGGCTGCTGCACCTGAGGATCGCCGCGGCGCTGGAGCGCACGGACACCGGTGCGAGCGCTCGGATCGCCGCGCACTACGAGCAGGGCGGAGCCGCCGGGCAGGCAGTCGGCTGGTACCGACGCGCCGCGGCGGAGGCCCAGCTGCTCCATGCTCACGACCAGGCCGCGCGGCTGCTGCACACCGCGAGGGAGCTGCTGCCCGAGCTGCCCGCGACACCGGAGCGCGACGTCACCGAGCTGGAGCTGCACACCGCGCTGCTGGCCCCGCTGGTGGCCACCAAGGGCTACGCCTCGGCCGAGGTCCGGGACGCGCAGCGCCGGGCCGGGAGGCTTTCCGAGGCGCTCGGCATCGAGGCGTCGCCGCCGCTGCTGCGCTCCTTGGCGCTCAGCGCGCTGACCCGCGGCGACTTCGCCGCGGCCACCCGGTACGGGCTCCAGCTGCTGCCGGACACCGACGACCCGGACGCTGCCAACCAGCAGGTGGTGGAAAGCGAGTACGTGCTCGGTATCGCGGCGTTCTGGCAGGCCGACTTCGAGGCCGCTCGCACGCACTTCCAGCTCGCCGTTGACCGTTACCGGCCCGAGGAGCGGGCGACCCACCTGCTGCGGTACGCCCAGGACCCGAAGGTCGTCTGCCTCGGGCGGCTGGCCAACACGCTGTGGTTCCTCGGTCACGGTGACGAGGCCCGGGCGACCCGGGCCGCCGCACTGGCCTGGGCCGACGAGATCGAGCACCCGTACAGCCGGGGCACGGCCCTGCTCTTCGGCGCCCTGCTCGCCCTGGACATGGGCGACGAGCGGGACATCCGCCGGTGGGTCGCCGCGGCGGCCACGATGGACCCGGGAGCGGTGCAGATGCACCTGAACGTGGAGGCGTTCAGCGGATACCTGGCCGTGTTGGACGGCGACCGGGACACCGGGCTGGCACGCATGCGCGCCGCCATCGAGCGGGCCGCGGCCGAGGCATCCGCGCCGGGCCAGCCGGCCGCGCTGTGCCGGATGCTGCTCGCCGCCTGCCTGGCGGCCGGCGACACCTCGGCGGCGCTCACCACCGCTGAGCGCCTGCTCGGCATGGGTGGGGCGGCGTGCGTATGGGCCCGGAGGCCCGCCGGGTCCGCGCCCTGCTCGCCGGGGACGGCTGAGGAACGCTCGCGGAACGCCGCCGCGAGCAGCCTACGTACCGACCACACGGGAGGGTGCCATGATCGAGAAGCTCCGCGAAGGGTTCCACGGGACGTTGCTGCTGCCCGGCGATGCCGGTTACGACGAGGCCCGCTCGGTGTTCAACGGCCAGATCGACCATCATCCGGCGTTGATCGCGCGGTGCACCGGCCCGACGGACGTGAGCGCTGCGCTGGCCCACGCCCAGCGCACCGGGCTCGACGTCGGCGTCCGGGGCGGCGGGCACAACTACTCGGGCGCGGCGGTCCCGGAACGCGGCCTCGTGATCGACCTGAGCCCGCTCAGGACCGTCACCGTGGACCCGTTCGCCCGGCGCGCCCGCTGCGAGGCCGGTGCCACGCTGGCCGACCTGGACGCGGCCACCCAGGAGCACGGGCTGGCGGTGACCACCGGCACGATCAGTCGCACCGGCGTCGCTGGGCTCACCCTCGGCGGCGGGATTGGCTGGCTCAACCGGGCGTGCGGCCTGAGTGTCGACAACCTGGTCTCGGCGCGGGTGGTGCTGGCCGACGGGCGGCAGGTGCGGGCGGCCGAGGACGAGCACCCGGACCTGTGGTGGGCGCTGCGGGGCGGCGGGGGGAACTTCGGCGTGGTGACCGAGTTCGAGTTCGCACTGCACCCGGTCGGGCCGATCGTGCACCTGGGGGCGCTCTTCTGGGAGCAGGACCGCGCCGGGGCTGCGCTGCGGGTGGCCCGCAACGTGGTCAACGGGCTGGGCCGCGACGCAGGGGCCATGGTGGTCGCGCTGAATGCCCCGCCGGAACCGTTCGTTCCCGAGCAGCACCGGTTCGCGCCCTGCGTCGCGCTGCTGCTCGTCGGGCTGACCTCGGCCGAGGCGCACGCGAGGCTGGTCGCGCCTGCGCGCGAGGCGCTGCCGCCGCTGTTCGAGTTCGTCACCGAGATCCCGTACACGGCGCTGCAGCAGATGCTGGACGCGAGCGCGCCGTGGGGGATCCACGCGTACAGCAAGTCGCTCTACCTCGACGATCTCACCGACGAGGCGATCGACGTCGTCGCGGCCCACCTGCCGGGCAAGAGCTCGCCGATGAGCCTGCTGCCCATCTTCCCTCTGGGTGGCGCGTACGCCGAGGTCACCGACGACGACACCGCGTTCGGCGGCCCGCGCTCGGCGCGCTTCGCGTTCAACATGGACGCCGTCGCCGCGGACGCGGCAACGCTGGCCAAGGACCGGGACTGGGTGCGCGGGCTGTGGGAGGCGCTACAACCGTACGCGTCGTCCGCGAGCAGCTACGTCAACTTCATGGCCGAGTACGAGGAGGACCGGGTGCGCGCCGCATACGGCCCGACAAAGTACGCGCGGCTCGCGAAGATCAAGGCCGAGTACGACCCGGGCAACGTCTTCGCGCGCAACGCGAACATCAAGCCGGCTACCAGCGAGCCGAACCGATGGTGAGCACGGTGGTGGTGTCACGGTCCTCGGGGCCGGGTGTGCCAGCGGCCGGCTGCCCCTCGCGTGCGTCCGGCCGCTCGAGCCA
>JAJCYC010000261.1 GCA_029263115.1 Pseudonocardia sp.
CCGCCGACGACACAACCCGCGCGTCGTCCGCCAAACCCACCGCACTCCCTTCCCCACCAAGAAACCCATCGACCGACACCTCGTCCAACCCCCACCAGACCTGATCAACATCAAGCGACGTGCCTAAGTTACTGGTATTGGCACGGACCCAGGTGAACGACGAGTAACCCGAAGATGAGCAGCAACCGAGCCAAGCAGAAACGTCGGGCTTTGCGCCGGCTGGGGTCAGAGTGGTTCCTGCTCACAGTGAGTTCCACCGTATCAGAGTCGTTGCGGCCTCCTCGCACAGGTCGCCGCGCGAACCACGTCTTGGGCTCGGCCGGACGTGATAACCGGCGGCCGCGCAGTGGTACGCGGCGAGACCTGCACGAGGGAGCACGGTGAGCGAATCGAACGAACGCGTCGTCCGACGCGTTCGTCGAGGACGTCATCAACCGGGGCCGCGACGAGGTGCTCGACGAGATCGACGAGATCGACGAACTGGAGCTGGCCGCAGTGGCGCCTTCTACTGGCCCTTTAGGGAATCCTGATCCGCTCCAGCTACCGGATCGGGATTCTGGGGGCCACGCCGTGAAGGACCGCCTGCTGTGTGACGCCGGCGACGATCGAGCGGATTGTCCGGCGGGTGCTGGCGGCGGCCGTCGGGACGTTCGGCCTCGATCCGCCCGCGCGCGCTGGCCAAAGAATGCCGCCATCCGCGCCACGTCGCATTCGTGCAGCCGTAGCTCGCCGAGGCGGGGGCGCCACCTTGTCGACCCAGTGGCGGTGGGTATCCGCCGTGGAGCCCTCGCAGCGTTCGGCAATCTTGGCGGCCCAGATGTCGGCGGCCTCACGGAACGGGAACGTCGACAACGTCGCCGCAGCGGCCGTGTCTGGGATTCGCCTGACGCTCGCGGAGCGTGGCCTCCCGAAAGAGGCACAACGTTGGGTTCCCGCTGGACATGATCTTTTGGGGGACCTCGGGCCAGTCGGTTAACGCTCCGACCTGGACTTGTGGTGCGCCGTCAGGGACTTGAACCCCGAACCCGCTGGTCGGGAGACGGGTGCTTCACCATGATCCGGCAACTGCTCCGGTGCTGGTCAGCTAGGGTTCCCGACTTGAGTCGATCATTGGCGGTGCTCGCCGTCGGGTGCGGTGATCGGTCGTAAGCGGCGACCATCGCGGCAAGTTGATCACAGTGGCTGCCGGGACTGAACCGCGGTCGGTGCGTCGTGGACGCGGACGTTCGTCGACGATCATCGGGCGATAGGTAGGGGCCGGATGCGGACCCGTTCGTTGTCGACGGTGACGACCGCGCCTGTGGCGAGCTGGTCGGCGACGAGGTCGAGGACGGTGCGCACGATCCGTGCCCGTTCGTGCACGCGCCGTCCCGAACGGCGAAGCAGGACCACACTCGGGCGCGAGGCACCTGACAGGGCCAGTAACGTCCCGAAGTCGGTGTCTGCGGTGACGACCACCCGATCATCGGCGCGTGCTTTGCTGAGCACCTCGACGTCGGGCGCGCCCTGCAGACCGGCATCGACGACGTGAACAGCATCGTGTCCGTGGCCTGTGAGCACACCGGCGAGGTCACGCTGAAGCGACTCGTCGATGAGCAGCTTCACGCGGGCAGGGGCAGCGTCGCCTGGTCGACCGCGGCGGCGGCGAACCACAGTGCCTGTCGAACGTCCTGCTCGGACAGCTGCGGGAAGTCGGCGAGGATCTCGGTGATCGTCATTGCCTCGGCGACCATGCCGACGATCGTCGCGACCGGAATCCGGGTTCCCGAGATGCACGGCACTCCCGCCATGACGGCGGTGTCGGCGGCGATCCGATCGAACGTCATGCTGTGAGAGTAGTGCCTCTTGGGACCACTGCCCCACGCGTTTGATGCAGCGCGGCGCCATCACCTCGCCCACGATGCGTCGTCGGTCGCTTTCGCACCGACGGAGGTGGTCAGCTGGCTGAGGGGTCGATCAGCCCCAGAAGATGCCGGTGGAGGTCGTGGTCGATCTCATTGAGGAGATCGGTCAACGCGCCGCGACGGGGCCAGGTGGTCGTAGACGCGGAAGCGAGGGTCCCGGTCGCGCATCCTGTCGGGGTCAGCGAGGTCCTCGACGGGCGACCTCGACAGCGATCGGTGTCCAGGTGACCCCGGGCAGCCCGGCGAGCGGCGCGTAGGGGTCGGCGGCACGGTTCCAGTCGTCGGCGAAGGAGCCGCCCGACCGGCCGGGCGGCTCGCCGGGGTTGTGGGCGTGCTGGCGGACCGGGTGCACGTCGGCGATCCGGACGGTCACCGCCCACTCGACCCTGACGTGCCGTGGCCCCTCGTCGGTGGCATCGAGGGCGACGGCGTCGATGCGCAACGCCTCAGCCAGTTGCGGCCACAGGCCTTCGGTGGGCTCGATCCACCACCGGACGGCAGCGGCGTTGCTGGTGATGATCTCGTCGTGCGGGTCGAGCTGGTCGTCCTCGTCGGGACCGGCGGGACCGAGCTCGACGACGGTGGCCGAGGACAGGCGGTGGTGCGCGGCGTCCCGCAGTGCGCGGGTGTCGACGACGTGTAGGTCGGCGACCACGGTGCGGATCCACCGTTCGCCGCGCCTGGGCCGGCTCCCCGGGTCGTGAGGGGGTGGGGGCGCGGGCCGGTCGGGCTGCTCGAACAGTCCTGGCTGCTCGGTCACCTGTCCGCCCTCGGCTGTGTGAGGTGCCGGTTCAGTGCGGCGAGATCGAACGGGCGCGGTGGCGGTGGCTCGTCGTGCGGCCAGTCCTCGACGGGCGCGGCGCCGCGGCCGTCGACGCAGGTCGGGTGGACCGGGGGAGCGGCGCGTTGGCCTGCTTCGAGCAGCACGGTGTGGTCCCAGCATTCGCCCAGGTCATAGCGGTAGGACAGGCGCGCGCCGGACCGGGGCAGCGCGGCGGCCAGGGTGAGCTCCTCCTCGTCCGCACACCCGTCGAGCCCAT
The DNA here is from genome assembly GCA_029263115.1 of Pseudonocardia sp. Classification (GTDB taxonomy): domain Bacteria; phylum Actinomycetota; class Actinomycetes; order Mycobacteriales; family Pseudonocardiaceae; genus Pseudonocardia. The sequence continues at coordinate 2,945 of JAJCYC010000261.1, forward strand.
GCCAGGGGTCGGCGTAGGACATGCCGTCGACGGTGAAGACGTGAAGGTGGTCGTCGTCCCACTCGAAGAGGGCCTGGATGATCTGGTGCAGCTCGGCGAGGGTGGTGGTGGCGGGAAGTCGCACGCGACGCCACACCGGCGGATGGAACCGGTCCAGGTCGATCCTGAGCTGCAGCACGTCGCCGTCGGTCCAGACGGGGCGGGGGGCCGTCGGCTGGTGCGTGAGCTCGCGGCTGGCCCAGTGTCCGAGCGGGGTGAGGATGCGGGTGGTGAGGTCGATCGCGCCGCACTCGGCGAGTATCTCGACCGCGCCCGCGTCGGGCGGCAGGCCCCGGCGGAACGCGTGGCCCACGGTGAGCTGATCGGAGATCGGCAGCCGGCCCAGTGTGGCGTCGAGGGCGTAACCGAAGTGCGGATCGGGCAGGCCCGGGGTGGCGGCGAGCAGGTCGAGCGCGGCGCGGCAGACGATCGTGGCGCCGGAGCGGGCGGGGTCGTCGGACTCGGCGCGCAGCACCGCTGACACCGCCGAGCACCACTGGCCCGGCGCGTCCTGTGCGGGTGTGGTGGCCCGCGCGTCGCGCAACCCCACCTCGATGAGGCCGGCGCCCTGCGTGGCGATCCATGCCCGGTGCAGCGGGGGCACGTGCGCGGCGCTGACCACCCGCCCGGGGTCGGACAGCCCGGCGGCCGCGCACGCGGGCGGGATGTCCGCGCGGCGCAGCACCGCCTTCGCCGTGACCGGACGGCCGCTGCCGACGAACCCGGCCAGGGCGCGGGCCCGCACGAGCAGCGCACAACCCTGCGCGGCCTCGGTGATGACCAGGGCGTCGTCGGCGATCATGGACGGCCTCCGGCCATCGCTCGGTAGCGGTCGCGGTGGGCGATGATCCGTGCTCGGCGCGGCCCGGTCAGGTAGCGGGGCGAGCCGAGGTACTTGCGCCCGTACTGATGCGGGTCGATGCCGATCGCCCGCAGCAGCGGCTCACTGCGCTGCGACACGCTGCCACTGACGCCGAAGTGGCCGATGAGGCGCTTGACCGCGAGCTTCGGGGTGACCGGTTCGTGGTCGAACAGCGAGTTGGCATGCCCGGCGAGCCAGCAAATCGCCGCCGCTGCGGTGTCCGCCCGGCTGCGGCGGCGGAAGATGGCCGGGTCGCCCGCCGCGATGTCGGCCAGCAGACGGCGGCACACCGTCCGGATATTCGACATCGAGCAGCTCGGCACAACAGCCGTCCACCAGCTCGAGCACCTCGCCGACCCGAGCGTGCACGTCCGCCGGCACGGCGGCCCAGTCGAACGGCTCGGCCGGCAGCGGATCGGCGTCCACCGCGTCCAGCGCCGCGTCGCCGCCGACCGCGCGGCGCAGCGCGTCGAGCATAATGTCCGGGTAGTCGCGCTCGGGCTCGTCGAGCATGCCCAGCGCGGCGAGCAGGCCCGCGGACCCCTGCGGGCGATCGGTGCGGATCAGCTCCTGGTACTCGGGTTCGTAGGCATCGACGGCGGCGAGGCTCTCCTCGGTCAGCGCCGGGCGGATGCCGCGCTCCTGGTGGCAGAACCGGACGAACGCACGCAGGAGATCCGGCACGGCGGTCAGGTCCTCGACCGGGGCCACAACCTTGCGGGGCACTCGGTCGAGCAGCAGGACCTCCACCACCACCGGGCTCATCCGCAACGGGTCGCCCGGGGCATAGTCGGCGCCGAACCCCAGCAGCACGGACAGCAGGTCCGCAGGGTCCTCGACCCCATCGGCGAACGGCGAGGCCCGGAACCGGTGGGCCAGGTCGCCGAGGGCGGCCTCATCCCAGCCCGATTGCTGATAGCCAACACCGCCGCTGGGCAGCAGCCCGGCCATCCACTCCACCAGTGCCCGGCTGGCCGGCCAGGTATCGGTCTCGAACGGTGGGAAGCTGATCGAACCCAGCCGCACCGCCTCGGTGATCCGGGCGCGAGCGTCGGCCGGATCGCACGGGCGGACGACCAGATCCGAGTCGTCTCCCGACGCGGTTTGCAGGTGCGCGAGCACGTCCTCGAGCGGTTCGGACAGCACGAACGCGTCCTTGACCAGGGTGCCCAGGTTGTGGTCTATGTAGACCACGGCGGTGAGCCGGTGCCCGCCGGGCAGCGTGGCCTCCACGAGCAGGTTGTCGCCGTCGCCGAGCACGTGGGTCAACTCGACCACCCGGGCTCCGGCCACACTGCCCGGCAGGCCGACCAGCCAGCTCGGTATCGGGTGGGCGCGCTCGGTGATCTCCCGGAGCACCCGGCGCCCCAACACGTCGTCGCCCGACAGCCCGGCCAGCGCCGCGAGCAGCGCCGCCGTCTCCGGCAGCGCAACGGCGAGCAACGACTCCAGCAACTCGTCGCGATCGGGCGCTTCGACCGGCGGGCCGAACGGGTTGCGGCCACGCGGGTCGACCACGGCCATCAGGGTGCTGGCCAGACCCAGCAGCGGCAGCGGATCGTCCTGGGCCATCGCCGCGCCGATCTGCGCGACCAGGTCCGGCTCGTCGCGGCGCAGCGGCCCTCGCTGGGGACGTGGACGACGTCTCGACTTCGCGGCCTGCCGTGGACGCCGGTTGCGCTTCTTCGACACCCGACCAAGGCTAGTGGGTCGCATCCGGGCGAGTCCCAACTGCCCGTCCGTGCCTGCGCAAACGTCGATGGGGGTTCCGGGCAGCGGCCTGGCCTGCTGACGCCTGATGCTCGGCCGGGCCCGGGCGTTCGTCGCACCGGTCTGGTTTCTGGGCCACAGGGTCTACTTGCGGGCCGGGTTGGCCGGCATCGCCCCGTCCAGGACGGCTTGCTGGAGGATCCCGCTGACGATCGAGCGGATCGTGCGCCGGGTGCTGGCCGAGTACCGGAGCTTCTCGGTCCTCGTGCCGTCGTCGTGGGCGAGGGCGCACACTTCGCGCTCCAGACCGCTGAAGAACTCGTCAACCTGCGCGGTGTCGAACTCGCTGAGCCGCTGCTCGCCGAGACGGGGCAGCACGAGGGAATCCAGCCAGTGCGAGTAGGTCTGGATGGTCGAGTCGGCGCGGCGGTCGGCGATCTTGGCCATCCAGACGCCAGCGGCGTCCCGGAACCGCGAACTCGGGCGAAGACGCTCGGCGTGCTCGCCGCCGCGCCCGCGCAGCTGCTCGCGCAGGGCCGCATCGGCGGCGGTGCGCGAGGCGCCCCGTCGCTCGACCCGCCGGGTGACGCCGTCGAGGTCGCGGAACCGGCAGCCAGCGACCCATCCGCCGTCCTCGCGGGTGAAATTCACCGAGCCGTGCTGCCCTATATCCAGAGGTGGGCGGCCCATGCGGTGCTCCTTCGGGGGCGTAACCGTCGGGCTTCCGACGAGTTGATCTCCCGAAGAGTAGCGGCCAACAGTGACACAACGCTCTGACCAGGCAAGACGAGTGCGCCGTCAGGGACTTGAACCCCGAACCCGCTGATTAAGAGTCAGCTGCTCTGCCAATTGAGCTAACGGCGCCAGGCATGCGCTCTCGCTGAGCGCCGGGAGACGGTAACACAGCGTCCGAAGGTGCCTGGCGGCCGGGGGGAGCCCAGGGGGCCACTCGGGGGAGCCCAGGGGCCACTCGGGGGAGCCCAGGGGGCCACTCGGGTGAAACCTGTTCACATAGCCGAGAACCGGGCCCTGGTCAAGTATCCCGCCGGTGTCCGTGTCGTTGATCTGATTGGTGCGCGGCATCATCAGGGATGCCGTAGGGGTGGAGGTTGTCCGGTGGGCCGGGTCTATCGCCGAGGTGTCCGGCTGACGGTCGTGTACGGGGCTCTCGCCGCGCTGCTGTGCGGATGTTCCGCCTCGCCAACCGAGGTGGTGGACGTCGCGCAGCTGGGCTCGCCGCAGAGCGCGCCGTCGCGGCTGACGGTCAACCCGCAGGACGGCGCCTCGGGGGTGTCGCCGTCGGAGCAGGTGACCGCGTCGGTGGCCGGGGGCCAGCTGACCCAGGTCGCGCTGGCCACAGCCGACGGTGTGCCGCTGGCCGGAGCGCTGTCCCCGGACGGTGAACGCTGGGCGTCGGTCCAGCCGCTGCGGTCCGACACCTCCTACGTGCTCAATGCCACCGCGCGATCGACGTCCGGCCAGGAGACGACCACCACCTCCCGGTTCAGCACCCTCGCGCCGACCCAGCGGGTGGCCGGGACGATCACCCCGGACGGCGAGGCGCCGGTCGGCGCGGACGACCCGGTCACCATCCGGTTCGACAAGGCGATCGGCGACCGCGCCGCCGTGGAGCGCGCGCTCCGGGTCACGGCCAATCCCGCGGCCAACGGGGTCAGCGAGTGGCGGTCGGACCGCGAGCTGGTGTGGCGGCCCACCCCGGCCTGGCCGCCCGGCAGCCAGGTAACCGTCACCGTGGACATGTTCGGCAAGCAGCTCGGCAACGGGCTGGTCGGCGGCTCGGACCTGCGGAGCACGTTCACGGTGCGCGACTACGACGGTGGCTTGCAGCAGGCCTCGGCGTCCGGGTCGGCGGCGTCGTCCTCCGCGCCCCGGTCGTCGCGGTCGTCGGCCCCGTCGTCGAGCGCCTCGCGGTCCGCCGGCGGCCCGGCGGCGCTGAGCGGTGCCGGACGTTCGTCCAGGCCGACGGCCTCGAGCCGCCCGTCGACCTCCGACCGGCCCTCGGCGCGGTCCTCGGTGCGGCCGTCCTCATCCGCCGCCGACGCCCCGACGGCTCCCTGAGTCGGGCGGTTCGGCCCCGCCCAGGAACGCGAACAGCCCGCACCGGCTCTGCCCGGTGCGGGCTGTTCACTGATGGGGTGAGTGACGGGGCTCGAACCCGCGACCTCCGGGACCACAACCCAGCGCTCTACCAGCTGAGCTACACCCACCATCGACGCGCCAACTCTCCAACGCGCGCCGCTAGCTTAGCGTGCCCGGGAGCGGACTCTCCAACGGGTTCGCCGCACGCGGATCAGCCGGGGTTCGGGCGGACCGGGCCGGCGGACACCCGGGTGGCGGCCGCTCTGGCCTGCTCGGAGGTGGGCCCGGGTGGCGCGACGAATGCGGTGGCCCGGTAGTAGCGCAGCTCCCGCAGCGACTCCTCGATGTCGGCCAGCGCGCGGTGGGCCAGCCCCTTCTCCGGCTTGGCGAAGAAGATCCGCGGGTACCACCGACGGCACAGCTCCTTGACCGAGCTCACGTCGACCATCCGGTAGTGCAGGTGGGCGTCCAGTTCCGGCATGTCCCTGGCCAGGAACATCCGGTCGGTGGCGATGGTGTTGCCGGCCAGCGGCGCGGTGCGCGGATCCGGCACATGCGCGCGGACGTAGTCGAGCACCAGCTGCTCGGCCTCGGCCACCGACACCGTGGAGGCCCGCACCGCCTCGGTCAGCCCGGAGCGCTCGTGCATGTTCCGCACCAGCTCGATCATGCCGTCGAGCTTGGCGTCGTCGGTGCGGATCACCACGTCCACCCCCTCGCCGAGCACGTTAAGGTCACCGTCGGTGACCAGCGCGGCGATCTCGATCAGCGCGTCCGACCCGATGTCGAGCCCGGTCATCTCACAGTCGATCCACACCAGCCGGTCGTTCACCCGCCCAGCCTAGTGTTGGCTAGGCTCGCCGCGGCGACCACCGGTCGCGCATCGACACCGTGGAGGAATCGTGGCGGACAGCGGGACCAGCGGCGAGGGCATCGCGGCCGCGCGGGAGATCGCGGCCGGCTACCAGACCACCGGTGCGGCGGTGGAGCTGGGCGCGGTGCTGATCGACGGCGCGGTCGATCCCGGGGCCCGGGTGCGGATCCCGCTGGCCATGCTCAACCGGCACGGGCTGGTCGCCGGCGCCACAGGTACCGGCAAGACCAAGACCCTGCAGAATATTGCCGAGCAGCTGTCCAACGCCGGGGTGCCGGTGGTGATGGCCGACATCAAGGGCGACCTGTCCGGCCTGTGCCGCCCCGGCGAGGCCGGCGACCGGATCACCGCTCGGGCCCGGGAGACCGGCGACGACTGGGCCGCCACGGCGTACCCGGTGGAGTTCCTGTCGCTGGGTGACCAGGGCATGGCGCTGCCGGTGCGGGCCACCCTGACCCAGTTCGGCCCGATCCTGCTCAGCAAGGTGCTCGGGCTCAACGGCACCCAGGAGTCCACCCTCGGGCTGATCTTCCACTGGGCCGACCGGCGCAGCCTGCCGCTGCTGGACACCAAGGACCTGCGCGCGGTCATCCAGCACCTGACCGGCGACGAGGGCAAGGCCGAGCTCAAGGGCATCGGCGGGGTGTCGGCGGCCACCGCGGGGGTGATCCTGCGCGCGCTGGTCAACCTGGAGGCCCAGGGCGGGGACAAGTTCTTCGGCGAGCCCGAGCTCGACCCGCACGACCTGATGCGCACGCACCAGGGCAAGGGCGTCATCTCGCTGCTGGAGCTGTCCGACCAGCAGGCGAACCCGATGCTGTACTCGACGTTCCTGATGTGGCTGCTCGCCGAGCTGTTCGAGGTGCTGCCCGAGGCCGGCGACCTGGACAAGCCGAAGCTGGTGTTCTTCTTCGATGAGGCGCACCTGCTGTTCTCCGACGCGTCGAAGGCATTCCTGGACCGCATCGAGCAGACCGTCAAGCTGATCCGGTCGAAGGGCGTGGGGGTCTTCTTCTGCACCCAGCTGCCGACCGACATCCCCAACGACGTGCTCTCCCAGTTGGGCGCCCGGATCCAGCACGCCCTGCGGGCGTTCACCCCGGACGACCAGAAGGCGCTGGCCCGCACCGTCAAGACCTACCCGGTGACGAAGAACTACGACATGGCGCAGACGTTGACCTCGCTGGGCATCGGCGAGGCGATCGTCACCGTGCTCTCCGAGCGGGGGGCCCCGACCCCGGTGGCCTGGTCCCGGCTGCGGGCGCCGCGGTCGCTGATGGCGGCGATCGGCGCCCAGGCGGTCACCGACTTCACCCGGGTCTCACCGCTCTACCCGAAGTACGGCCAGACCGTCGACCGGGAGTCCGCCTACGAGAAGCTGACCGCGCGGATCGCGGAGCCGCCCCCGCCCGGACAGGCGCCTGCGCCGCCGGCCCGGCGCGCGGAGAAGGAGGAGCCGGGCATGATCAGCGAGATGCTGGGCTCACCGGTGGTGAAGTCATTCCTGCGCTCGGCCGCCAGCTCGCTCGGCCGGGAGATCACCCGCAGCATGTTCGGTACCCGCCGACGCTGACCGGGCCGGCCCGGACGGTCGCTGTTCGGCCGGCAGCAGACCGGGGTTGACCTGCTCGACCAGCTCCCGGGCCCACCCGATCGGCAGGTCGACCACCGAGTAGCGGCCGCGCCCGGCGGCGGTGACCGCGTCCAGGGTGACCAGGCCGGCGCGGCGCTGCGGCAGGCTCTGGCGCAGTCGCCAGCCGATGATGCCGCGTCGTTGCAGGGCCACCCTGCGTCGCACCACCGACCCGGAACCGATCACCAGGTACTCCGGGCGCAGGGCGTGGCCCAGGTTGCGGTAGCGGTCCATGCCCAGGGCGGTGGCCAGGGGTAGCGCCAGCACCGCCGCCGGCCACACCGGCGACAGCTCCGGCACGGTCCGCGCGGCCCACCACGCCCCGACGACCAGCAGGCAGACCGGGGCGACCGCCCGGAGCAGCCGCCGGCGCAGCGCCGCCCCCGGATGCCGGCGCAGCGCGGCGGCGCTGCCCTGCCCCTGGTCGGCCAGGTGCAGCGCGGCGGCCGCCACCCGGTGGGCCTCGGCGGCGGGCGCCGGCGGCAGCAGCGCGCCACCGACGCCGGCCGAGGCGTCCAGCCCGGTGGTGACCGCCGTGCACCGGGCGCCGCCGAACAACCGCAGCGACAGCGACTGGCTCACCTCGGCCCCGCGCATTCGCCGCTGCTCGATCGACAGCGAACGGGTGGTGAGCAGCCCCCGGCGCAACCGCAGTGTGCCGTCCGACTCGCGGGTCAACCGGTAGCGCCACCACGCCTCGAGGTAGATCGCCAGTGAACCCAGCGCGCCGACCAGCGAGAAGGCCGTGCCGATCACCAGCACGGCGAGCCACAGCGGGACCGCGCCGAGCCGGTCGCCGACCCGGGCCACGACATCGAGGTCGGTCACCCGCACCCCGAGCTCGCCGCCCAGCTGGAACGCCGTCCCGACCACCGCGCCGACCGCGACCAGCCCGGAGCCGGTGAGCGGGGCGAACCGCAGCCAGGACACCCGCAACCGGGCCACCGACTCGACCACGCCCGGGCCACGGCCGTCGACGCCGCTGGTGGGCGCGGTGCCCGCGGCGGCCACGCTGTCGGGTGGTGGGTGGTCGGGGATGGCGCGGTCCAGTAGTTCGCGGCGCAGCCGCTCGGCCTCGACGGCGGTGACCGCATCCAGGCTGAGACCGCCGTCCTTGCCGGACTGCGATCCGGTACCGATCTCCACCACGGTCAGCCCGAAGATCCGGTGCACCGGGCTCGCGGTGAGGTCCACCGTGCGCACCCGGTCGCGGCGCACCGAGCGGTGCTGGCGGTTGAGCAGCCCGCTGCGCAGCTCCACCCGCTCCGGCCCCACCCGGTAGCGCACGGTCAGCCAGCGCAGCAGCCCGAACGCGACCAGGGCGGTCGGCCCGGCGATCGCACCGACCAGCTGCCACAGGCCGTCACCCCGGCCGCCGATCAGCACGACCACCAGCAACGGCAGCAGCGCGGCGGCCTGCTTGACCGGGAACACCGCCAGCATCCGGGCGTCCAGCCGCCGCCACGGGGACTCCGGCGGATCGGGTTGCGACGACCGCCCGGCGGGCCCGGTCACGTGGCGTCGCCGTGCTCGGACCGGGTGATCTCGGTGAGCCGGCGGGCCAACGCGTCCGCGCCCGCCGCGTCCAGCCCCTCGATGCGCACCGGTCCGGCGGCCGACGCGGTGGTCACGGTGACGGTGGCCAGCCCGAACAGCCGCTGCAACGGTGAGCGCTCGGTGTCGATGGTCTGGATCCGGGAGATCGGTGCCACCCGCCACTCCAGCCGCAGCCATCCGGACAGCGTGTACACCGCTCGCTCGTCGGCCTCCCACCGGTGCACCCGGTACCGCAACCGGGGCATGACCAGCACGTACCCGGCGCCGGCCATCGCGGTCATCACCGAGGTGGCGAGTAACCAGCCGGCGTCGACCACCAGCAGCGCCGCCACGACCTGGGGCACCAGCGCGGCGCCGGCCCCGATCAGCGCGCGGACCGTCCACCAGTGCTTGGCCCGGGGGTCCACCCGGAATCGGGGCGGGCGCGGTGCGGCGGCGCTCGGCATGGGGTCCATCCCGCTAGACCTCGGAGAGCAGCAGCACTGTGCGCGGCGGAATCGCCAGCACACTGCCCGGGATCAGAGGGGCCGTGGCCGCCGGCTCGCCGTCGGGGCGGCCGGTGTCCAGCGCCGGGCGCAGCGCGACCCTCGGCAGCCGGTAGCCGACCGGGCCGGCGCCGCCGTGCAGGATCAGCAGCCCGCCCCCGGCGACCTGGATGCCCAGCGTGCGCAGCTCGGCGTCGTGCCAGTCGCGGTCGTCGAACGGCCGGCCCTCGGCGTGCCACCAGGTCACGTCCTCGGCGCGGAAGAACCGGTCGCGCCCCGGCACCGTGCGCCGCAGCCGCAGCACCAGCGTGGTGAACGCGGTCAACCCACCGGCCTCGGGCTCCGGGCCCGACCAGTCCAGCCAGGACACCGGCCCGTCCGCGCAGTAGGCGTTGTTGTTGCCGTCCTGGGTCCGCCAGCGCTCGTCGCCGGCGGTGAGCATGGGGGTACCGGTGGACAGCAGCAGGGTGGCCAGCATGGCCCGCGCGGTGCCCAGCCGCGCCGCGGTGACGCCCGCGTCCGTGCTGTCACCTTCCACGCCGAAGTTCTGCGAGCGGTTGTCGTCGGTGCCGTCCCGGTTGTGCTCGCCGTTGGCCAGGTTGTGCTTGTCCCGGTAGGACACCAGGTCGCGCAGGGTGAACCCGTCGTGTGCGGTGACGAAGTTGACCGACGCCCAGGGCCGGCGCCCGGAACCGGCATAGAGGTCGGACGACCCGGTCAGCCGGGAGGCCAGCTCGCCCACGCCGACCGCGCCGCGCCAGAAGTCGCGCACGGTGTCGCGGTAGCGACCGTTCCACTCCGCCCACTGCACGCCGAACCCACCGACCCGGTAACCCTCGGCGGTGGCGTCCCACGGTTCGGCGATCAGCTTCCGGTCGGCCAGCACCGGGTCGGCGGCGATCATGGACAGCAGTCCGGCGTTCGGGTCGAAGCCACCGGCGTGCGGACGGCCCAGCGCGCTGGCCAGGTCGAACCGGAAGCCGTCCACCCCGAGCCCGGCCCAGTGGCGCAGCGAGTCGCAGACCAGCCTGGCCACGGTCAGCGACCCGGCGTCCAGGGTATTGCCGCAGCCGGTGATGTCGACCATGCGGCCGTCCAGCCCGTGCACGTAGTACGCCCGGGAGTCCAGGCCCCGCATGCTCAGCGTCGGCCCGTCCAGCCCGCCCTCGCAGGTGTGGTTGTAGACCACGTCGAGGATCACCTCGATGCCGCACGCATGCAGCGCGGCGACCATCGTGGCGAACTCCTCGACCTCGCCGCCCGGCGTGCTGGCGTAGCCGGCGTGCGGAGCCAGGAAGCCGAGCGTGGCGTACCCCCAGTAGTTGTGCCGGCCGGTGCGCAGCAGGCCCGGCTCGTCGCAGTACGCGTGCACCGGCAGCAGCTGCACGGCGGTCACCCCGAGCCGGCACAGGTGCTCGGTCACCGCCGGGTGGGCCAGCCCCAGGTAGGTGCCCCGCAGGTGTGGCGGCAGGTCCGGGTGGTTCCTGGTGAAGCCGCGCACATGCAGCTCGTAGACCACGGTGTCCGCCCACGGCACGTCCGGGCGGGCGGCGGGGGCCGTCGGGGCCGGGCCGGTGAGCACCGACAACGGCACCGCGCCGGCCGAGTCGCGGTTGCTGGCCGGCCCGGTGAGCGGGTCGCCGGCGTAGCCGAGCGCGGCGTCCAGATCGGTCAGCCGGCCGGTGATCCGCCGCGCGTACGGGTCGACCAGCAGCTTGGCCGGGTTGGTCAGCAGCCCGGACCTCGGTTCGTAACGTCCGTGCACCCGGTAGCCGTACCGCTGCCCGGTGTCCAGCCCGGCCACCTCGCCGTGCCACACCCCGTAGGTCCGTTCCCGCAGCTCGATCCGTCGCTCGGCGGGCGGCCCGCCGTCCGGGTCGGGCTCCAGCAGGCACAGCTCCACCGCGTCGGCGCCCGAGGACGTGACCGCGAAGCGGGCCCCGCTCGCGGTCAGGTGCGCGCCCAGCGGGAACACCGGACCGGCCGGCGCGGCGTGGACCACGGTGCGTTCCTCGGGGAGCATCATCGGTAAGGATAGGGGGCGTGAGCGCGCCCGACCCGATCATCGGCCAGACCGTTGCGGCACCGTGGTC
>JAJCYC010000262.1 GCA_029263115.1 Pseudonocardia sp.
AGGCCCCCGAGCACCCCGGAACCCGCCACCCGAGGCGCCACTCGGGCCGCAGCGCTGCCCGCACCTACCAACAGCGCCAGACCAAGATCCAACCAAGAACACTGAAGATCACCCGAGAGCTATCCGCGGATTCGGGTCAGAACGACTGCAGCCCCTTTCCAAGATCTGAGCAATAGTCAAGACCTGTGGATGAAGATTTTTTAGGCGGCTTCGGGTAGTTGGTGTTCCTCGGGCCGTTCGACGAGCTTGCCGCCGACGAACGTGGCTCCGGCGCGGACGAGGGCGACCAGGTGTGGTGCGTTGACCGCGCGCCAGCGGTCCTCGGCGGCCTCGATGAGCTTGAACGCCATTGCCAGCCCCGCCGCGCGTGAGCCTGGCCCGCGAGTGATCTTCGTCCGGTGCCGGAGGTGGCGAAGGTCGACTCGATGGGGTCCGTCATGCGCAGATGAACCCAGTGCTCGGCCGGGAAGTCGTAGACCGCGAGGAGCACCTCGATGTCGTCGCTGATCTTGGTGACGGCCTTGGGGAACTTCGCCCCGTAGGCAGCCTCGAAGGCGTTCACGGCGTCAAGGGCGTGGCGGCGGTCCTCGGCGTTCCAGATCTCGGCGAGCGCTTTCTCCGCGCCGGGATGCGCGGACTTCGGCAGTGCGCCGAGCACGTTGTCGATCTTGTGGAACCAGCAACGCTATTCCCGGGTGGCCGGGAAGACCTCGCGTAGCGCGCCCCAGAAGCCGAGCGCGCCGTCGCCGATGGCGGGCACGGGTGCGCGCATCCCGCGCCGGGCGCAGTCGCGCAGCAGGTCCGCCCAGGACGCGGTCGACTCCCGGTACCCGTCGGCCAGGGCGACGAGTTCCTTGCGGCCGTCGGCGCGGACACCGATCATGACCAGCAGGCACAGTTTGTGCTCCTCGAGGCGGATGTTGACGTGGATTCCGTCGGCCCACAGATAGACGTAGTCCGCCCCGGACAGGTCCCGAGCGGCGAAGCCGCGCTGCTCGGCCTTCCAGGTCTCGGTCAGCTTCGTGATCACCGGAGCCGAGAGCCCGGCCGTGGAGCCCAGGAACTGTCCGAGCGCGGGCACGAAGTCGCCCGTGGACAGTCCGTGCAGGTAGAGCAGCGGCAGTACCTCGGTGATCTTGGGTGTCTTGCGGCACCAGGCGGGCAGGATCGCCGAGGAGAATCGGACCCGCTCGCCCGTGTCGGGGTCGGTGCGGCGATCGTTGACCCGCGGCGCGGTCACCTTCACCGCGCCCGCGCTGCTGAGAACCTCGCGGGACCGGTGAGTGCCGTTGCGCACCACCAGCCGGCGCCCGTTCTCGTCGCGCTCGGCGGCGAACCGGACGATGTAGGCCTCGACCTCGGCCTGCAACGCCTCGGCGAGCATCCGCCGGGCACCATCGCGGACGATCTCATCGATCAACGACGAACCGCCGTCACGCCGCTCACACCACGCGAGGGGTCATCGGCGTCGGCAGCTCCAGGAACTACGGGTGAGCATCGGGGTCGTACCCTTCCGACCGGCGTTGCCGCGCCGGCCTTGCTTGAGGACCTTCAGGGATGATCGGGAGGGTACGACCCCTCCTCTTGATCTTGTTCGTCCACAGGTTTCAAGCATTGCTCCAAGATCTCCTGGAAGGGGGCTGACCTGCGTCGGGGTGACAGGATTTGAACCTGCGACCTCTTCGTCCCGAAGCAACGAGACCACCGCGTCTGCCAGGGTGAATGCGCAGCTCAGAGCTGGTGTCGACGTCCACGGACGTCCGGCGTTGTCCGTCCTCAGGCGGTGTCGTTGTCACCCAGTTCGTCACCCATGGACGTGATAGTGCTTGCCCGCGTCGGTTCCGGTCACGGCTGCTCGGGGTCGGCTCCGATGGGGAGCCGGCGAACCCGGATCCGGTCGTCCAGTATGACCACGATTGCGCCGGAGGCCAGCGACTGCTCGACCTGATCCAGGTTCCCCAGCAGGGTTGCGGCGAGCACCGCTGGACCCACCTCATCGCCGCGGAAGAGCACGACGCTGGGTTCGGATGCGTGACTGCGCGCCAGCAACTCGCCGAAGTCTGTGTCGGCCGAGACCAGCACCCGGTGCTGGAGCCGGGCCAGCTGCATGACGACCGTGTCCGGGGCGCCGCGCTGGCCGAGGTCGACGATGTGCACCGCGTCGTGCCCGGCTTCATGCAGGGCGGCGGCCAGGGCGGGCGAAAGGCATTCGTCGACCAGGAACCTCACGCGGTCGGCCGCAGCGGAAGCTCCCTCTCGGCTACCGCCGCAGCCGCGTAGAGCAGGGCTTCGTGCACGTCGTCGGGGGACAGCTGCGGGAAATCGGCGACGATTTGGCTGGGCGTCATGCCGGCGGCCACCATTTTGAGCACGCGCGTCACCGGGATCCGGGTGCCGCGAATGCACGGCACCCCACCCATGATCTCGTGGTCAACCACGACCCGCGTGAAAGTCACGGACTGAGTGTAGCGACGGACTCCGACGCCGAAGGAGCGAATTGAAGCGCGGCTCGGCTCCCGGACTTCTCCCAGAGGCACCCGTAGAGACGTCGAAGGCCAGGTCTGGTTCCCCACTAGGTGGCTGGTGTCTTTCGCGTGGCGGTCGCCCGGTCCGGCGGCCTGATGCGGGAGGATCGGTGGGTGACGCTGGGGCGTGCTGATCATCAGGGTGATTTGTTCGACGAGGTGGCCCGGTTCTGTGAGGAGACGCT
>JAJCYC010000263.1 GCA_029263115.1 Pseudonocardia sp.
CGAACCAGCCCGCGTCCTGGCCTGCCCCCAAGCCTGGTCAGACTGGCGACGCCGCCACCAACACCGCGCCCGAACCAGCCACTACCAGCGCCAACAAGCCGCCCACGCATGGACGTAACGATCTACCGCTGGAGTACTAGGGCAGCTGACCGGCCTGACCGGCGGCGTGCCGGCGCAGATCGGCGAGGTCGACCCACTCCAGGGTGCGGGCGTGCGTGGCCTCCAGGACCACCTCGGGCGCCTGACCGGCGGCCAGCGCCTCGGCCCATCTGGACGCGCACAGGCACCACCGGTCGCCCGGCTTCAGCCCGGCGAAGCCGAACTCCGGTCGCGGGGTGGACAGGTCGTTGCCCATCTGGGCGCTGAACGCGAGGAACTCCCCGGTCATCCGGGCGCACACCGTGTGCACGCCGGCGTCCTCGCCGCCGGTGTCGCAGCAACCGTTGCGGTAGAATCCGGTCAGCGGGTCGGTGCTACAGCTCTGCAGCTCGCCGCCGAGCACGTTGCGCGCCATCAGAGCGCCACCCCGAGCAGTGCGTCGACCGCCGCGCGGACCAGCGCCGGGGCGTCCCGGTCACGGCCACGATGACCGCGGGCCTCGTCGGCCCAGGCGTCCAGCGCGGCCAGCGCGTTCGGGGTGTCCAGGTCGTCGGCCAGATGGGTGCGCAGCCGGGCCACCGTGTCGTGCGCCTCGGGCCCGGCGTCCAGCCGCACCGCGTCCCGCCAGGCCGCCAGCCGGGCCTGCGCGGCCCGCAGCGTCCCGGGTTCCCAGGCACGGTCGCTGCGCCAGTGCCCGGCGAGCAGCCCGAGCCGGATCGCCATCGGGTCGACCCCGTCCGCGCGCAGCCGCGACACGAACACCAGGTTGCCCCGGGACTTGGACATCTTCTCCCCGTCCAGCCCGATCATCCCGGCGTGGCAGTAGTGCCGGGCGAACGGGTGCACCCCGGTCAGCGCCTCGGCGTGCGCGGCACCGAACTCGTGGTGCGGGAAGATCAGGTCCGAGCCGCCACCCTGCACGTCGATCTGGGTGCCCAGCCGGTTGAGCGCGATGGCCGTGCACTCGACGTGCCAGCCGGGGCGGCCGCGCCCCAGGTCGCTGTCCCAGGCGGGCTCACCGTCGCGGGCCATCCGCCACAGCAGGGCGTCCACCGGGTGCCGCTTGCCGGGGCGCTCCGGGTCGCCGCCGCGCTCGGCCGACAGCCGCCGCATGGTCGCCTCGTCGTAGCCGGACTCGTAGCCGAACTCCCGGGTGGCCGAGCTGTCGAAGTAGACGTCCGGGAACTCGGGGTCGTCGAGTCGGTAGGCCGACCCGGCTGCGAGCAGCTTGCCGACCAGCTCGCTGATCTCCGGGATGGCCTCCACCGCGCCGATGAACTGGCGCGGTGCCAGCACCCGCAGCGCCTCCATGTCCTCCCGGAACAGCGCGGTCTCGCGCATCGCGAGCACCACCCAGTCGTCCTGGTCGCGGATGGCCCGCTCCAGAAGCGGTTCGTCGACGTCGGTGACGTTCTGCACGTAGTGCACGTCGTGCCCGCAGTCCCGCCACACCCGGTTGACCAGGTCGAAGGCCAGGTAGGTGGCCGCGTGCCCGAGGTGGGTCGCGTCGTAGGGGGTGATCCCGCAGACGTACATCCGGGCGGTGGCACCGGGCGCGGTGGGGCGCAGCTCTCCGGTGGCGGTGTCGAACAGCCGCAGCGGCGGCGCGGAGCCGGCGACCGGCGGCACGGGGACGGACGACCAGGGCAGCATGCCTGTCAACTTACGCGGAAGGTAAGGCCGTTCGCTGCGCTACTCCCAGCTGCGGAGATGCCGCCCGGGAAGCAGACCCGTCTCCCGGTACATGGCGCGGTCCGGTTCTACGATGTCGACTCCGTCGAGCAGTTCGGTCACATCCGCCTGTGGAAGGTCGAGTCGAACTGCCAGCCGGCGCAGTGATCGCCGCCTCAGCGACGCGTGGCGCGCCGCCCCAGGTAGTCCGCGACCACCTCGGCGCCCAGCCCGTCCAGGGTCGGTGCCACCACCCGGCCACCGCAGCGGCGGGCCAGCAGGTCCACGAACCGGGCCAACCGGGGATCCTCGCCCAACCGGAAGATGGTGACCGAGGCGTGCAGCCGGCTGAGCTGGTCGACCTCGGCAAGCGTGGCCCGTACCGTGTCCGGGCTCGGCGGGTAGTCGAAGTACGAATCGCCGTCCTCCTCCAGGTGCGCCGTCGGTTCGCCGTCGGTCACCACCAGCACCACCGGGGTGGCGTCCGGGTGCCGCCGCAGGTGCCGCCCGGCCAGCAGCAGCGCGTGGTGCAGGTTGGTGCCCTGCTCCCAGGCGCCTTCCAGCCCGACCAGCTCGACCAGCTCCACCTGCCGGGCGTGCCGGCCGAAGGTGACCAGCTCCAGGGCGTCGCCGCGGAACCGGGTGGAGATCAGCTGGTGCAGCGCCAGTGCGGTGCGCTTCATCGGCACCCACCGGCCGTCCTGCACCATCGACCACGAGGTGTCCACGCACAGGGCCACCGCGGCCCGGCTGCGCTGCTCGGTCTCCACGATCTCGACGTCGGTGACGTCCAGCCGCCGGTCGTCCCCGGCCGCGTGCCGCAACTGGGCGTTGGTCAGCGTGCGGGAGACGTCCCAGGACTCGGTGTCGCCGAACGCCCAGGGTTTGGTGGCGCCGGTCGGCTCACCGGCCGCTCCGGCGCGGCGGGTGTCCCGCTGCCCGGTGCGGCCGCGGGCGGTGTCCACGGCGGACCGCAGCGCCGATTCACCCAGCCTTCGCAATGCCTTCGGGGAGAGCTGCAGCGAGCCGTCCGCGGCCCGCTCGAACAGGCCTTGGCGCTGCAGCTCGCGCTCCAGCTCGGCCAGTGCCCGCGCGTCCACCCGAGCCCGGGGCCCCAGCGTGCCCTCCAGCGCATCCAGGTCGATGTCCTCCATCCGGGCGCCCGGATAGCTCTGCGACAGCTGCTCGGCGAGCTGGTCGAGCTGCCCCAGCTGCTCCATCGCCCGGGTGGCCTCGCCCATGCCCATCGGGTTGTCGCCGCGGAAGCGGCCCCGGCCGGACCAGTCCTCGCCGGGCCGCAGCCCGCGCAGCTGGGCGTCGAGCTGGGACATCGCCTGGGCCAGCCTCGGGTCGCCGAACGCCTGCTGGGCCAGCTCCGTCAGCTCGGCGCGCTGCTCGGGCGACATCGAGTTGAGCATCCGCTGGGCGGCCGCCGCGCGCTGCGCGAGCAGGTCGATCAGCTCCTCGGTGGTGCGCGGGTTCTCCGGGAAGAACTCGCCGTGCCCGGCCATGAACTCGCCGAACTGTTGTTCGGTGTTCTCGCCGCGGGCATGGGCGGCCAGCAACTGGTTGAGGTCGTGGAGCATCTGCCGGACCCGCTCGACGTCCTCCGGGGTGGCGCTCTGCATGGCCTGTTTCATGCCCTGGAAGCGCTGGTCGAGCATCTCCCGGCCGAGCAGGTCACGGATCTGCCCGTAGGCCTCCCGGGCCTCCGAGCTGCGCCAGTCGTACTCGGCGAGCTCACGGACCGCTCCCCCGGTGTCCTGGGGCAGCGCCTCCAGTTGCAACTCACGGAAGCGGGCGTCCTCGCCGTCGTCGCGGCCCAAGGTGTCGCGCTCGGCGTTCAGCGCCCGGTCCAGCAGCTCGCGGACCTCCCGCAACGTGCCGTCGAGCCGGTTGTCCCGCTGCAACCGGGAACGCCGCTCCCAGATCTCCCGGCTGAGCTCGTCCAGCCCCCGCCGGTTCTCCATGCCCCGGCGCAGTAGCTCCCGCAGCGCCGCCCTGGGCGAGCTGCCGGCCATGACGTCCTCGCCGATCCGGTCCAGCGCGGAGCGCAGGTCGAACGGTGGAGCCAGCGGGTCGGGCCCGTCGTGGTAGGGCCCGTAGGCGTAGCGGCGAGCGCGCGCCGACATCGGTCAGCTCCTCCGCTCGGTCGTCCCGGGGCCGGGGAACGGGCCGCCGGGCGAGGGTCCACCAGGGAACGGACCACCGGGCCAGGTCGCCTGGCCCGGCGGAGCGGGCGGGGCAGGAGGTCCGGGCGGGCGGACTCCGACGCTGCGGCCGGCCAGGACAGCCGCAGTCGACAGCCCCACCCCGGTGTTCACCAGCAGGGGGGTGACGAACCCGAATTCTCCGGACATCGGGCCGGCCTCAGCCGTACCGGACGGTGTCGTCGTCGCTGGTGTCCTTGGCCAACCGACGGGTGAGGAACAGCAGCTCCAACGCGAGCTCGGCGGCCGACGCCATCGGGCCGGGCGCCTCGGTGCCCTCTGCGCCCAGACGGCGGGCGACCTCGGTCAGCACCGGGACCCGGGGCAGCGCCTCGACCACGGCCGCGGCCGTGACCCGCTCACCGGTGCGGACCGGGTGCTGGGCCACCGCCTCGGCCAGCGGGTTCAGATCCAGCCCACCCAGCCGGGCCCGTGCCGTCTCGGCGGTGGCCTTGCGCAGCAGATGGGCGAGGATCTCCTGCTCGCGCCCCTCCTCGCCGGACTCGAACTCCAGCTTGCCGCGCAGCACGTCCGGCACCACGTCCAGATCCACCGGACGGGCGACCGGTGCGTCCTCGCCGGTCAGCGCGCTGCGTCGCAGGGCGGCGGCGGCCACGATCTCGGCGGCGGCGATGGCGAACCGGGCAGACACCCCGGAACGCTGGTCGATGGCGGTGGACTCGCGCAACTGCCGGGAGAAACGGGCCAGCACCTCCAGCAGGTGCCGGGGCACCTCAGCCACCAGCCCGGCCTCCTGGGCGATCAGGTCGACCTCGTCGGACACCTCCAGCGGGTAGTGGGTGCGCACCTCGGCGCCGAAGCGGTCCTTGAGCGGGGTGATGATCCGGCCGCGGTTGGTGTAGTCCTCCGGGTTGGCGCTGGCCACCAGCAGCACGTCCAGCGGCAGCCGCAGGGTGTAGCCGCGGACCTGGATGTCGCGCTCCTCCATCACGTTGAGCAGCGCCACCTGGATGCGCTCGGCCAGGTCGGGCAGCTCGTTGATCGCCACCACCCCCCGGTGCGCGCGCGGGACCAGGCCGTAGTGGATCGTCTCGGGGTCACCGAGTGATCGACCCTCGGCGACCTTCACCGGGTCCACGTCGCCGATCAGGTCGGCCACGCTGGTGTCCGGGGTGGCCAGCTTCTCGGTGTAGCGCTCGTCGCGGTGCCGCCAGGCGACCGGCAGGTCGTCGCCGAGCTCTTTCGCCCGGCGCCGACTCGCCGGGGTGATCGGCTCGGCCGGGTGTTCGCCCAGCTCGGAGCCCTCGATCACCGGGGACCACTCGTCCAGCAGGGCCACCAGGGAGCGCAGCAGCCGGGTCTTGCCCTGGCCGCGCTCCCCGAGCAGCACCACGTCGTGCCCGGCGATCAGGGCGCGCTCCAGTTGCGGGAGCACCGTGTCGCCGAACCCGACGATCCCGGGCCACGGGTCCCGGCCGGCGCGCAGCGCGGCGAGCAGGTTGTCACGAATCTCGGCCTTCACCCCGCGCGCGGCGAAGGCCGGGTGGCCGGTGGCGCGCAGCGCGCCCAGCGTGCGGGGATGTTCCGGGGAATCTGGCACGTACTCCACGCTACGTCGATCCGTCGCTCTTCGCCCGCGCGCGCATGGTGCGCGACTCGCCGACACAGAATGCGCGACTCGCCGACACGCGAAGCGCGACTCGCCGGTTAGAACGCCGGCCAGGGTACAGCCGGGCCGTACCCGGACGGGGCGGGGAACTCCGGCTGGGCCAGCAGACCGTCCACCCGGTCCGACAGCGCCCGCAGCTCGCGCCGGGTGAGGTGCTCGGCGAGCCTCGTACACAGGCCATCGTCCAGCCGACCGCGCAGATGCGCGACCGCGTCGACCAGCCCGCCCGGCAACCGTCGCCCCGTCCAGCCCCACAGCACCGTGCGCAGCTTGTCGTCCTCGTGCAGGCAGATGCCGTGGTCGACCCCGAACACCGCGCCGTCGGCGGTGGGCAGCACGTGGCCGGCCTTGCGGTCGGCGTTGTTCAGCACCACGTCCAGCGCGGCCATCCGCTGCAGCTCCGGGCAGTCCGCGTGGGCCAACACGGCGGGCTCGCCCATGCCGTCGCGGGCGCGCAGCACCGTCAGCCAGCCGGCCGGGACGTCGCCGGGCGCCAGCACATCGACCAGGTCGTGCCCGTCGTCGGTGTCGATCCACAGTTGCACCATGCCCGGGCCGAACGGACCTTCGCGCAGCACGGTGGGCGGTACCACCGGCCGTTCACCGTCGGTGACGAACGCCTCCGCGACCAGGTAACTGGCGTACTCCCGGCCGGCCAGGGTGCCGTGCGGGAAATCCCACAGCGGTCGCTCGCCGCGCACCGGCTTGTAGACGCAATCGGCCTGCAGCCCGTCACCGGTGACCCTGCACAGCAGGGTGGCGTTGGACGCGCTGACGATCCGGCCGGTGACTTCCAAGCGGCCGTTGCTCAACAGCCCGGGCACCGCCGGGTTCGCAGGGTCCATCCGGGTCGATCCGTCTCAAGAGGTCCCGGTGCCCGCGCGCGGGTGGTAGCCGTTCTGCCGGGGACAGATGTGGCCGGCGGCTTCCAACGGCCCGGTGCACAGCGGGCACGGCGGCCGGCCGGCGGAGATGACCCGCTCGGCACGGGTGGCGAACGCCCGCGCCTGCACCGGGGACAGGAACACCCGGACCGCGTCCGGGCCCTCATCGGTGTCGTCGAGCACGACCGACTCGTCGATCTCCTCCTCGGTGAACGCGAGCAGCTCGACCACGATCGAGCGTGAGTCCGCATCCCAGCCCAGGCCCATCGTGCCGACCCGGAACTCCTCTTCCAGCGGCACCACCAGCGGCTCGGTGTCGACCGGGCCCTCCTCCGGTTCCGGGGCGACCTCGGGACCGAACCTGCGGTTGATCTCCACCAGCAGGGCGCTGATCCGCTCGGCCAACACGGTGACCTGCTGCTTCTCCAGAAGCACGCTCACCGTGCGGACGTCCTCGATCGCCTGCAGGTAGAACGCGCGGTCGCCGGGCTCCCCGACGGTACCGGCAACGAACCGGTCGGGTTGGCGGAATACGTGGATGACGCGTGGCATGACGACCCTGACCCTAGGCCAACACCGCCGTTCGGGCACGGCGGTGTGGATCGGCCGCGACCCCGGTGGGCCGCCGGGACGCACCTCCGGTCGACAGGGCCACCGAACCCGCCCGTCACACTACCCCGGTCGAACCACCCACCACCGCGTCCGAAGATGGGCTGGTCGGGCGCTTGCGAAGGCCCTTCTTCGGCGGCGGGAGCAGCCCCCGCACGTCCCCACCGGTGTCGTTCATCCGGGCGACGAACGGGCGGGTGTCGGTGTAGTGCACCACACTGATCGAACAGGGGTCGACCATGATCCGTTGGAAGCCGTCCAGGTGTACCCCGAGCGCGTCGGCGAGCACAGCCTTGATCACGTCACCGTGGCTGCAGGCCAGCCACACCGCGCCCGGTCCGTGCTCGGCGGTGAGCTTCGCGTCGTGCGCGCGGACCGCCGCCACCGAACGGGCGGACATCGCGGCCAGCCCCTCGCCACCGGGGAACACCGCAGCGGACGGATGCTGCTGCACCACCTTCCACAGCGGCTCCTTCACCAGCGCCCTGATCTCCCGGCCGGTCCAGTCGCCGTAGTCCACCTCGGCCAGGTCGTCATCGACCAACGCGGTCAGCTCGCGGCCGGCCAGCAACGGGGCCACGGTCTGCCGGCAGCGCTCCAATGGGGAGGTGACCACCGCCGCCAGCGGCACCTGCGCGAGGCGCTCGGCCAGCGCGGCGGCCTGACCACGACCGGTGTCGTCCAGCTCGACACCAGGCGACCGACCGGCCAGCACACCTGCGGTGTTCGCCGAGGAGCGGCCGTGCCGCAGCAGGATCAGGGTGGTCACGGTTGGAGGCTACGTGGCGGTCAGCCATCCCGCCGCGAGCGCGACGATGATCGCCAGCCCGAGGACCACCCGGTAGGGCACGAACGCGGTGATCTGGTTGGTGGAGACGAACCGCAACAACCAGGCCACCGAGGCGTAGGCGACCACGAAGCTCACCCCTGTGCCGACCAGCGTCGGGACCAGCCCGATGCTCTCCCCCAGCGCCTTCGGCAACTGCAGCAGCCCGGCTCCGACCAGGGCCGGGATCCCCAGGTAGAACGACAGCTTGGTGGCGGTGACCCGGTCGATCCCGCGCAGCAGCCCGGCGCTGATGGTCGCGCCGGAACGGGATACCCCGGGCACCAGGGCGATGCACTGGACCAGGCCGACGATCAGCACGTCGGCGGTACGCAGGTCGCCCTCCTGCTTCTTCTGCGAGGGGTGGCGCTCGGACCACCACATCACCGCGCTCCAAGCGATCAGCGCGCCCGCCACCACCCATAGGCTGCGCAGCGGGCCCTCGATCACCGGTCGCGCCGCGAGTCCGACGATCCCGATCGGCATCGAGCCGAGCAGGATCAGCCAGCCGAACCGGTACTCCTCGGTCTCCCGGGCCGGGGAGCTGGCCAGGCCGCGCAGCCAGCCGCCGTAGATCCGCACCAGGTCCTTGGCGAAGTACACCAGTACCGCCACGATCGCCCCGATCTGGATCACCGCCGTGTACGCGGTGACCGCCGGGGCGTCCACCCGCAGGCCGAGCAGCTTCTCCGCGATCGTGAGGTGCCCGGTCGAGGACACCGGGAGGAACTCGGTGAGCCCTTCGACGATGCCCAGGATCACTGCCTGCAGGAGATTCACCGCACCACCTGTCAACTCCGCCGGGTGCGTCCCGCCGGACCGTCCGCCGCGCGGCCGATCCGCACCGGGTCTTCCACGCTATCGACGCGCCGTCCGGGTCCGGGCACCGGCCGTGTCCGGATGGCCGGCCGAGGGAAAGTCGGGCTGAACGCCGGCCGACCACAGGTTGACGGCTACCACACGACCGGGTGGGGCCCTATGGTGGGTGGCCACCACATGATGCTCACGAGTGACAGGCGTCACGGCTACGACGGGGTGGAGGTGAGCCGGTGGAGCGCAGCACCGGTGTGTTGGAAGCGGAGGCCGGGTGAGCATCGCGGGGAGCGAGGAGCGCAGCCACGCCGGGAGCCGACAGTCCAGCGCAGAGGAGGACGGGGTCGACGGGGAATGGGAGTACCGGCCGCTGCGGCTGCCGCCCGAGGTGTCTCGGCTCACCGCATCGGTCCGGTTGGGGATTCAGGCCGAGTACGGCGGCTGGGAGTTGTCCCGGGTACGCCTGTATCCCGGTGGGGAGCGCAAGGTGTGGCTGCGGCGCCGACGCACCCGGCACACCCAGCCCGGTCTGAGCTACTGAGCCGGCAGCGAGGGAGCATCGCAGCGAGCGCCAGCGAGCGAGGAGCGGACCGAGCGTCGCCGGCGAAACACCAGCACTGAGCCGGGCCGCCCCGGTCAGGGCACCAGCACGACCTTGCCCACGCTGCCCCGGCTGCCCAGCAGTCGCAGCGCCTCCAGCGCCTCGGTCAACGGGAGTTCGGCCCCCACCAGCGGGTCGATCCGCCGCTGTGCCCAGAGCTGTTCCAGTTCGCCCTGCCACGCCGGGATCCACTCGGGCGCCATCCTCCGGTAGAAACCCCAGTGCACGCCGAGCACCGAGTAGTTCTTGACCAGCACGTGGTTGGTCGGCGCGTCGGCGAACCGGCCGGCCACGAACCCGATCACCAGGATCCGCCCCTCGAAGGCCACCACCTTGCGGGAGGCGTCGAAGACGTCGCCGCCCACCGGGTCGTAGATCACGTCGGCGCCCCGGCCACCGGTGATCTCCTTCACCCTGGCCACCAGATCCTCGCCGATGTAGTCGATCACGTGATCCGCGCCGAGCCCACGTGCGACCTCGCATTTCGCCGGCCCGCCGGCGGTGCCGATCACCGGCGCGCCGGCGGCCTTGCCGAGCTGGACCGCGGCACTGCCCACCCCACCGGCGGCGGCGTGCACCAGCAGCGTCTCCCCCGGCTGGAGGTTCGCCCGCCGGTGCAGCGCGCAGTAGCCGGTCTGGTAGGTGACGAACATCCCGGCGGCCTGCCCAGGGGTCATCCCGTCCGGCCACGGCCAGGTGTTCCCGGCGTCCAGCAGGGCCAGGTCCGCGTACCCGCCGCCGAGGCCGGTCTGGCCGAGCACCCGGTCTCCGACCCGCGCCGTGGCACCCTCCCCCACCGCGACCACCTCGCCCGCCACCTCCATCCCGGGGGTGAACGGCAGCGGCGGGCGTTCCTGGTAGCGGCCCTGGCAGACCAGGATGTCCGGGAAGTTGCAGGCCACCGCGTGCACCCGGACCAGGACCTGACCCGGCGCGGGGGTCGGTTCGGGCACCTCGACCAGCTTCAGTACGTCAGCCGGATCCCCCAGCTCGGCGGCCTGCCATGCGCGCATCATTCGCTCCAGTCCAGCGTCGTCGGGGGGCGGGTGCCACCGGCCGGGCCCGGCACGCCCCGGAACCCGTAGGGCGCGGGCTCACGGCCCGGCTGGACGAACCACGCCTCGCCGGGCCGACCGCGCTCCAGTACCGCATCCACGGCGTCGGCCACCTCGTCCTCGGACAGTAGCGGGAAGTCGCCGAACCGCTCACGCTGGCCGGCGATCAGCGGGGTGTCCACGAAACCGGGGCAGATCGCGCACACCCGGATGCCCTCGTCGGCCAGCGCCTCGCCGGCTGCCCGGACGTAGCCGACCACCGCGTGCTTGGTCAGCGTGTAGAGCGGGTCGCCGGCCATCGGCATCAGCCCGGCCAGCGAGGCGGTGGCCAGCACCGTGCCGCCCCCGTACCTGCGCAGCACCGGCACCGCCGCCGCCACCCCGTAGACCACGTGGTCGACGTTCACCCCGACCAGCGCGCGGTAGTCCAGCACATCGAGGTTCTCCGTGCCGCTCTGGTGGCCCCCGCGCCCGGCGTTGAGCACCACCAGGTCGAGCCGGCCGAACCGGTCTGCAGCGATCGCGGTGAACATCGGCATGGTGTCCGGGTCGGACACGTCAGCGGGCAGGGCCAGCCCGGCGATCTCGTCGGCCACCCGGTGCGCGCCGTCGCCGTCCCGGTCGATCACCGCGACGAACGCCCCCGCCGCGGCGAACCGCCTGGCCAGCGCCGCGCCGATGCCCGACGCGCCGCCGGTCACCACGACCCCCCGCCCCTTCAGATCCACGGTCAGCACGTCCTCAGGCTCGATCTGATGTTCTGCTCAGCAAGTTCGCAGGAAGCGGTCCAGCACCCGGGTGCCGAACAGTAGTGAGTCGACCGGCACCCGCTCGTCCACACCGTGGAACAGCGAGGCGAAGTCCAGGTCCGGCGGCAGCCGCAGCGGTGCGAACCCGAAGCAGCGCATGCCCAGCTTCGCCTCGAACGCCTTGGCGTCGGTGCCGCCGGAGAGCATGTAGGGCACCGCGCGGGCACCCGGGTCCTCCTCGGTCAGCGCGGCCGCCATCGCGGCCACCAGGTCACCGTCGAAGGTCGTCTCCAGCGCCGGCAGCCGGGTCACCCACTCCCGGGTGACCTCCGGGCCGAGCAGCTCGTCGACCTCGCGCAGGAACGCCTCCTCCCGACCGGGCACCACCCGGCAGTCCACCACCGCCTCCGCGCTGGACGGGATGACGTTGGCCTTGTACCCGGCGTTGAGCATGGTTGGGTTGGCGGTGTCGCGGACGGTGGCGCCGATGATCCGGGAGAGCGGACCCAGCTTCGCCAGCGCGCCGTCCAGGTCGTCCTCCGGGAACTCCATCCCGGTGACCTCGGAGACGGTGGCCAGAAACGCCCGCACCGGGTCGGTGAGCACCACGGGGAAGCGGTGGTTGCCCAGCCGGGCGACCGCCTCGGCCAGCGTGGTCACCGCGTTGTCGGTGTGTAGGAACGATCCGTGCCCGGCCCGCCCCCGCGCGCGCAGCCGCATCCAGGCCATGCCCTTCTCGGCGGTCTCGATCAGGTAGAGCCGGGCGGGGTCGCCGCTGGTGTCGGTGAGCGTGAGCGAGAACCCGCCGACCTCGCCGACCGCCTCGGTGCACCCGGCGAACAGGTCCGGCCGGTGATCGGCCAGCCACTGCGAGCCGAACTTCCCGCCGGCCTCCTCGTCGGCCAGGAACGCGAAGACGATGTCGCGGGGCGGGACGACACCCTCGCGTTTGAACATCCGGGCGACCGCGAGGGTCATCCCCACCATGTCCTTCATGTCCACCGCGCCCCGGCCCCACAGGTAGCCGTCGCGGATCGTGCCGGAGAACGGGTGCACCGACCACTCCGCCGCGTCGGCCGGCACCACATCCAGGTGGCCGTGCACCAGCAGCGCGCCCCGGGACGGATCGGCCCCGGGCAGCCGGGCGAACACATTGTCCCGGCGAGGGGCGCCGGACTCGACCATCTCGATCTCGTAGCCCACCTCGGTGAGCTTGGCCGCCACGTACTCGGCGGCCTCCCGCTCCCCGACGACGGTCGCCGGGTCGCCGGTGTTGGTGGTGTCGATCCGGATCAGATCGCCGACCAGCTCGACAACCTCGTCCTCGGCAGTGCTCGTCACCAGATCTTCCTACCATCGGTGGTGGGGTCGCGGGCGGTCGACACGGTTCGGCTATCCTCCACGCATCGGGTCCGAGTGGCGGAATGGCAGACGCGCTAGCTTGAGGTGCTAGTGCCCTTCAACGGGCGTGGGGGTTCAAGTCCCCCCTCGGACACTCTTGGTCATCCGCAGCGAGGAGCTGCGTCGATCACCCGGGTGTTTGTTCAGAAGTCCGGGTACCGGTTTCGTCGAAAGTGACGACGCTCACGCTCGCCGAGCTCTGCACGCGTGATGTGGACCGCTGGGAGCCGCCGTCGGCTATGCGTCAGCCGTATGCCAGGCCGTCACGTCGGTCAGGGCGGCGTCGAGGATCTCCAGACCGCGGTCGATCTCGGCGTCGGCGGTGGTCAGCGGCGGGGCGATGCGGAACGTGCCGCCCATGCCGGGCAGCTGCACGATATTCATGTGCAGGCCGAGTTCGGCGCAGCGGCGGGTGACGGCGGCGCCGAGCCGGTCGGCGTCCGGGCTGCCCGGCTCGTCGACCAGCTCCAGCCCGACCAGCAGACCCCGCCCCCGGACGTCGCCGATCACCGGGTGCCGCCCGGCAAGCTGGTCCAGACCGGCGCGCAGCCGCTCGCCGAGTTCGCGGGCACGCAGGTCCAGACGGTCGCGGATCAGCACGTCGAGCACGGTGTTGCCGACAGCGGCCGGCAGCGGGTCGTTCACGTGCGTGGTGAAGAACAGTAAACCCCGATCGTGGGCCTGCTGTTCGATGTCCGCGCTGGTGAGCACGGCGGCCAGCGGCAATCCGGCGCCCAGGGTCGTGGACAGGGTGAGGATGTCGGGCACGACGCCGTCGCGCTGGAAGGCCTACCAGTCGCCGGTGCGGCACAGCCCGGTCTGGGCCTCGTCCACGATCAGCAGCATCCCCCGCTCGTGGCACTTGTCCCGCAGCGCGGCGAGGTAGCCCGGCGGCAGCTCGATGACCCCGCCGGAACTCAGGATCGGCTCGACCAGGCAGGCCGCCAGGCTGCCGACAGACTGGGCGTCGATCAGGTCGAATCCGAGGTCGAGCTGCCGGCGCCAGTCCAGCTTCCCATCGGCACCGACGATGCCGGGCCGGAACCGGTCGGGGACCGGCAGCGCGAAGTTGCCGGGGCGGCGGGACCGTACCCGATCCGCCCGGCGACGTAGGTCGCGTTCGCCGCACCCTGGGTCATACCATGCCAGGACCTGGCGAACGAGACGATCTCGTAGCGACCGGTGACCAGCTTCGCCATCTTCAGCGCCGCCTCGTTCGCCTCGGCACCGGTGGTCAGCAGCAGCGCCTTCTCCAGCGGTTCCGGCAGCGTCGCGGCGAGTCGCCGGGCCAGGTCGAGGACCGGGCGGCTGAGCATCCCGCTGTAGAGGTGGTCGAGCCGGCCGACCTGCTCGCGGACGCATCCCACGATGTCCGGGTGGGAGTGGCCGAGAATCGCGCTCATCTGCCCCGAGGTGAAGTCGAGCAGCTCGCGCCCGTCCTCGGTGAACACCGAGCTGCCCTCGGCACGGCCCATGATCTCGGGGTTGAAGTCCGCGCGACCCGAGTAGCGGACCAGGTGCCGCCGCAGAGCGGTGGTGTCGTCCATCCATCCTCCCGGTCAGAACAGGGTCAGCTGGTCGGAGACCCGCCGGACCGGCAGCCGCCCGGGGTACCGCGCGCGGCGCGGCGGTGACCAGCCCGTCTCCAGCGGGCCGCTGGGCAGCGCGGGTGGCGCGGACCCGTCGTGCGCCAGCACCCGCAGCGCGGTGGCGGTCGTCCAGTGCAGGTCCTGGTTCAGGAAGGTCCGCCGTACCGCCTCCGGGCACAGCGGGAGCCGGCCGGCGTCCAGGTCGACCGGGATGTCGGCGTGCATCGTCATCACCGCCCGGTTGCGCTCCCACGCCCGGCGGGCGGCGGGGTCGGTCAGCCGGGCCGCCGCCGCGGGGCCCACCGCCGCGGCGACCCGGGAGCCGCCCGCGTCCAGCTCGGCGAACACCTCGGCAGCGCCGCCCAGGGCACCGAGCAGCCGAGCCGCCGTGCGGGGTCCGATGCCGCGCACACCGGGCAGGTTGTCCGACGGGTCACCGCGCAGCGCGGCGAAGTCGGCGTACTGCTCGGGGCGCACGCCGAGCAGCAGCACCAGCCGGTCGGGAGTGAGCAGCGGGGACGCCTCCACCCCACCGTTGATGATCCGCAGCACCCGGGTGCCCGCGCCGATCAGCCCGAACGCGTCCCGGTCGGAGGTCACCACGACCGTGCCCGCACCGACACCGGCCGCTCGGCGGGCCACGGAGGCGAGGACGTCGTCGGCCTCCAGGCTCGGCGGCACCATCACGCA
Source organism: Pseudonocardia sp. (assembly GCA_029263115.1). GTDB lineage: Bacteria > Actinomycetota > Actinomycetes > Mycobacteriales > Pseudonocardiaceae > Pseudonocardia. The sequence continues at coordinate 14,828 of JAJCYC010000263.1, forward strand.
CACCCCGAGCTCCCGCAACACCGCCGCGGCGGTGGCCAGCTGCTCGACCAGCGCCGGCAGCTTGGGGTCGCGGTGGGCCTTGTACTCCGGCCACCGTTCCCGGCGCAGGCTGGCGTCCGGATCGTCGAACCCGACCACGACCGCGTCCGGGCCGACCCGCTCGACGGCGGCCACCAGTTGCGACAGCAGGCCGCGCACCGCCCACAACGGCCGGCCGTCCGCCGACCGGAACCCGGTGCGGGCCTGGGCGTGGAAGGCGCGGTGCACGAGCGAGTTGCCGTCGACGGCCAGCACGACGCGCTCGGTTGCGGGCACCCCATGACTCTGCCTCATCGCGCTCTTCCGGTCAGCCCCTGCGGTCCGATCCGCCCGGGCGGCCGGCGCGGGGGCCCACCGCCCACCGGTACACGTGCTCGGGACGACCGGTGCCGCCGTAGCGCGGGCTGCGCCGGGCCAGTCCCTGATCGGCCAGGTACTCCAGATATCTCCGCCCGGTCACCCGGGCGACCCCGACCCGCTCGGCGACCTCACCGGCCGTCAACCCGCCGGGCGCCGCCCGCAGCAGCAACTCGACCGCGTCCAGGGTCTCCTTGCTCATGCCCTTGGGCAGCGCCGAGCCGCTGCCGCGCAGCGCGGCCAGCGCCCGGTCCACGTCCTGCTGGCCCGCGGCCTCGGCTCCGGGGTCGGTCAACGCGCGGCGGTACTCGGCGTAACGCTCCAGCTTTGTCCCGGAACCCAGCCATGGTGAACGGCTTGAGCAGGTACTGCACCACCCCCTGGGCGATCGCGGCTCGCACGATCTCCAGGTCCCGGGCCGAGGTGACCGCGATGACGTCCACCCGGCAGCCCCGGGCGCGTAGTGCCCGGCACACGTCCAGCCCGGTCATGTCGGGCAGGTAGAAGTCCAGCAACAGCAGGTCCACCGGGTGCTCCGCCACGAACCGCAGCGCGGCCCGGCCGTTGTGCACCACACCGATCGTGCCGAATCCCGGCACCCGCTCGAGGTACCGGGAGTGCGCGTCGGCCAACCGGAGATCGTCCTCGACCACCAGAGTGCGGATCACCGCGCGGTCACCGCCGTGGGGAGCCGGACGGTGAACACCGCGCCGCCCTCGTGGCCGACCTCCACCGTTCCGCCGTGCCGTTCGGTGATCTGCCCGACCAGGGCCAGGCCCAGGCCGCGACCGTGCAACCGGGCGGCCGGTTTGGTGGTCCAGCCCCGGCGGAACGCGTCGCGCACGCTGCTCTCGGGCAGACCGTCGCCGGTGTCGGCCACCCGGAGCACGAGCGCGTCGCCGTCCTCGCGCGCGGTGACGGTGACCCGACGCGGCGGGGTGCCGGCGAGCGCGGCGTCGATCGCGTTGTCCACCAGGTTGCCGACCACGGTCACCAGGTCCCGGGGTTCGGCGACGCCGCGGCGGACCGCGCTGTCCGGGGTGACCACGAACTCGACGCCCCGCTCGTGCGCCTGGGCGGCCTTGCCCAGCAGCAACGCGGCCAGTGCCGGTTCCCCGACCGCTCCGACCGGCTGGTCGGTCAGCCGCTGCGCGGCGGCGAGCTCGGCGGTGGCGGACTCGACGGTCTCCTCGGGCGTTCCCAGCTCGATCATGCAGGCGGTTGGCCGACTCGTGCGCCTGGCGCGCAGTGCCTCGGCGAACCCGCGCACGGTGTCGAGCTCGCCGGAAACGCCTCCAGGTCGGTGTGGTCGCGCAGGGTCACCACCGTGCCCAGGTCGCGTCCCTCCCCACGCGCGGTCGACTGGTTCACCACCAGCACCCGGCCGCCGTTCAGGTCGTGGTACTCGTACATCCGGGTCAGCTCGTCCGGGCTCAGCCCGTGCGTCTGGCGTCGGAAGCGGCGGCTGACCAGGTAGGTCCCGGCGGTGGCGGCCAGCAGCCCGCACAACACGACGCCGAGCACCGCCGGCAGCTCACGGCGCAGCTCCCGCCCGACGCTGTCCAGGGTGATGCCGGCCGAGACCAGCGCACGTACGGTGCCGTCGTCCGCGAGCACCCGTGCGGTGGCCAGCCGCTCGATGGCCCACCTCGTGTCGAGGTACTCCACGACCGCGCCGGCCACCACCTGAACCACGATCACCATCACCTGCAGCAGGAGGAACCGGGCGGCCAGGCTGCGAGGTCGGGCACTCCTGCACGAAATGTACGCAACGGTGACCGCCGTCATGCCCGTTGCCATAGTTCGATCCACTAGGTGGCTGGTGTCTTTCGCGTGGCGGTCGCCCGGTCCGGCGGCCTGATGCGGGAGGATCGGTGGGTGACGCTGGGGCGTGCTGATCATCAGGGTGATTTGTTCGACGAGGTGGCCCGGTTCTGTGAGGAGACGCT
>JAJCYC010000264.1 GCA_029263115.1 Pseudonocardia sp.
GCCCGACCTGGGGCACCACCAACGCGGCGAGGTCCGTGGACTCCTGCATGGCTGCCTCAACGACCGACCTCCCAAATGGTCACTGAGCTGCGGAAACGTCGCCAGTAGTTCAGTCAACGGGTAGTGCCGCCCAGCGGCGACCACCTCCGGGTGCCGCACCGCGACCCGGGCGACGTGCTCCACGGTCACGGTGCGCTCGTTGTCGGTCAACGCATACGTCGGCGCCCCACCCAAGCGTCGCAGCGACGTGTCGATGCAGGCCAGCAGGGTCGGCAAGGTGCGGTCCCAGGTCGGGATCACCACCCGGAACCGCGACCACGCCAGCCACAAGCAGAACAACAACGTCACCCGCGGCGCCCCGCCCGCCCACGGCACCACCGGGCCCACGCCCCAGTCGAACTGGCACCACATCCCCGGCTCGGTGATCCACGGCCGGTAGGTGCGCCGGTGCCCGGCCCGCCACCGCGCCTTGGCCTCGGCGACCGCGCGGCGGGTGGTGCGCTCGTCGCCGTCGAACCCGACCGCGACCAGCCGCTCATGCACCACGTCCGCGCGGACGTGGCCCTTGGAGCGGTCCACCCACTCCTCGACCTTGCCCAGGAACGGATCGATCAACCGCTCCCGGCGGCCCGGACCGCCGACCGGCAGTCCCTGGTCGCGCCGGGCGACCCAGTGCCGCACCGTCTTCGGGTCGCACCCGGCCAGTGCGGCGGCCGAATGGGCGCTCCCAGTCAGGTCGAACGCTTCGAGAATGTTCATGATCTCCCTGTCATCCTTCTTCACAGGTCCCTCCACGGGCCTCGGGTCCAACAGCACCCCGAGCGCACCGTGGAGGGGCCACCTACCAGCGAACCGACACGCCGCCGGCCCGGACAGCCCAGGGAGATCAGCTGTCCGCAGACAGGGAGATGCGGTGTCCGCCTACAGGGAGATTGGCCTGTCCGCTGTCAGTCCGGGCGGGGCGCGCGGCGCAGCTGATCGGCGGGGTTGGGCCTCGACCAGTCCTCGCTGTCACGGCAGTCGACGGTGCGCGCCCGACGCGCGCCCTCCTCGCGCGGTTACGCCTCCTGGAGCCGCACGCTGCCGCGGTGGTGCTGCTCCCGCACGTGGGATTCTGGCGTGCTTCCGCATCCCCGCTTGAAGGCGTGCGTCAGAACCTTGGCCGCCCTATGGACGAGCTGCCCCGTGCTGCACGCGGATACGCCCGCGCCATCGGCGAGCTGACGGCCGCGCTCGCCACAGGTCCCCGTCCCGCGGCGACAGCAGTCGGCCGTACAACGCCACGCCTCGTGTCATCCAGCCGAAGGGAACCCTCCCCGTGAAGATCAATCTAGTCAGTGGGATTGTCGTTTGGCTCGCCGTCGCACCGCCGAACCCCGATGCCACGGTGCCACCCGGACTCGGTGACTTCGCCGACCAGATCTTGGGCTGGTTGAAGTGGGGGGTCCTGTTCTCTGGGGTGCTCGGCATCCTGGTCTGCGCGGTGATGATCATCATCGGGCGTCGGAACCGGTCCGCGACCGCCTACGAAGGTCTCGTCGGATCCGCATGGATCCTGGGCGGGCTCGCGTTGGCCTCTGTAGCGGCCGTCATCGTCGGCGCGTTCCAGGTATAGGCGGACGCGACGATGAGCTTCGCGCTTGCTACCGACGACCGCCATCCGCGCCGTCGGCGTCATGCTATCGCCGCGGCCGGCCTGACAACCTCCTTGCTGGTGCTCGGCCTGGCACTGTCCGCGCCGACCGACCAGGCCGAGGTCGTCGCACTACCGGATGTGGTGAGCCTGACCCGGGTTCCGGGCGGGGTTGCCGCCGTCTCCCAACTCCACGGCCCGGCACTCATCGCAGAAGGTCGCGCCGCGGGGTTCACCCATGACGAGCTCGGCGCTGCACTCGCGGCCAGCAACCTCGCACCGCGCGTCAGCTCGGCTGCCGGGCCAGGGGTCTATGAGGCGACTCTCACAGAGCAGGCCTGGGGTGACCCGGCCGGCATGCTCGCGCGCCTACGCGGCGAGCTGCCGGCGTCGGATTCGGCGACGGCGGGACCCGCGACGGCCGCGCGGTCGATGCACTACCGGATCATCGCCGGTGATGCGCGTGGCGACTACGCCGTGGTGTCGCTGCTCGCCGACACCGAGCAGGCCCTCAACGCCGGCGGCCTGGCCCGAGTCGACCTGACGCTGCGGTGGGACCACGGGGACTGGCGACTCCGCGTCCCGACACCGCGGCCGTCCCCACACCCGGACACCACCGGCTACGTCCTGCTCGGAGTCCTTCCGTGATCACGATGCTTGCCCAGGCGCAGGAGGAGTGCGGGACGTTCGACCTTGGCTGCAAGGCGGGCCAGGCCGTCGGGGGCGTCTTGCAGGGGCTGGTCGCCACCGTCGCCCAGGGCGCAGCGGACCTGGTTGTCTCCACGTCGACGTGGTGGGCGACCACCGACAGCGTCGATCCCCGCGACTCGGCGGTCGTCGCGGCGCAGGGCGCGACGAGTTGGGTGGTCGGCGCCGTTCTGGTCGGCTCGGTGCTGGTTCAGGCGATCCGACTGATCCTGTCCCGCAAGGCCGAGCCGCTCATCATGGTCGCCTCCGGGCTGTTCCGCTTCGCTGTCGTGTCCGCGCTCGGGCTCACCACACTCCACCTGGCGTTGCAGGCCGGTGACGCGCTGGCCGTGCAGCTGCTGGCGGATGCCGCGAACAACTTCGCGTTGTTCATGGTCGACGCCCTGACCGCGCCCGGTGACAACGTGTTCGTCACGTTGATCGTGGCAGTCCTCGCCGCCATCCTGTCGCTGGTCCAGTGGCTGTTGATGGCGATGCGCCAAGCCGGGCTGCTCGTGCTCGCCGCGATGCTCCCGCTGGCCGCGTCCGGGTCGCTGACGAAGTCGACGCGGGGCTGGCTCGACAAGCTCATCGTCTGGCTGCTCGCCATGGTTCTGTACAAGCCGGCCGCGGCGTTCATCTACTACATCGGGTTCTCCTACCTCTCATCGCCGAACTCCAACGCGCCGGGCGACATCTCCACCCAGATCGCCGGAATCATGGTCCTGCTCCTCGCCGTCATCGCGATGCCGATCATGCTGAAGTTCTTCTCCTGGTCCGGTACGCAGATCGCCGGCTTGGGCGGGGGCGGATCCGGGTTCATCGGCGCCGCAGGCGCAATCGCCCTGGCCCAGGGATCCGGGCGCTCACCCGCCGTGCAACGGGCCGTGGACCTGGACGCGTCCGGGCCCGGCTCGGCCGGGCCCGGCACCGGGGGCGGTGCGCCATCACCGGCAGGCGCCGCCTCCGGTGGAACCGGGGCCGCAGCGGGTTCGGCGGCTGGCTCCGTGGCAGGCGCTGCGGTCCTCGCGGCTCAGGTCACCAAGACGGTCGGAACGGGCATGACGTCAGGCGCGCCGGACGTGGACGGGCCGACATGACCGCCCACTCCGACGGGCGCGCGGAGGGTCCGCGGCTCTACGGCAACTGGCGCCCCGAACGCGGCTGGGGCATCGGGTCGCTGTCGACCTCAGCGACGGTCGCGGTGTTCCTCGCCGTCCTCGCACCAGTTCTGGCGATCTCGACGGTGCCGCGTGCGGCGCTGCCACTGGCCGGGATCGGCGCCGTCGTCGTCGGCGCGGTCGTGATCCGCGTCGGTGGCGTCACCGCAGCAGAGGCCCTGACGCGACGGTTCCGGTTCAGCCGGGCCCGCGCCGGCGGGTGGACCGACCTGTCGGCTGGGGTCCTCACCGATCACCCACGCGCGTACGACCTGCCTGGTGTCCTCGCCCCGCTGGTTCCCCTCGATGTCGACGACGGGCGCGGCGGGCGGCACGCGCTGCTGTGGGACCGGAACTCGGGGACGCTCACCGCGGTCCTGCGCTGTTCCCCCATCGGTCTCGACCTCGCCGATGCGGCGCAGACCGACCTGTGGGTCGCGTCCTGGGGCGTGTTCCTCGCCGACCTCGGCTACCAGCCGCTCGTCCAGCACGTCGCGGTCACCGTGGACACGGCGCCCAGCGGTGGCACCACGATGCGCGACCACGTCGCGGCCGCGCTCGACCCGCGGGCACCAGCGTTGTCGCGCACGGTGCTCGACGAGCTCGTCGCGATCACGCCGACGACGGCGGCCGAGGTCGATGCCCGCCTGTCTGTCGTGTTCGACCCGAACCGCGCCAACCCCCGACCCACGGACCTGTTGTCGGCCGTGGTCGATGTCGGCCGTTGGCTGCCCGGCATCGAGACCGGGCTCGGCGCCTGCGGTGTCGCCGTGCTGGGCCGGGCGACGACGAGCTGGCTGACCGGGCGCATCCGTGTCGCGTTCGATCCGGCCGCTCGATCCGAGATCACCCGCCTCGACGACCGCGCCGCGATACTCGCCTGGTCCGAGGCCGGGCCGGTCGCCGCACTGGAGAGCTGGGACACCTACCGCCACGACTCGGGCATCTCGGTGTCCTGGGCGCTGCGCGAGGCGCCCCGCCAAGCCGTCGCCCCCCGCGTCCTCGCCTCGCTCCTGACCCCGGGTCCGTACCCGCGGCGCGTGACCTGGCTCTACGAGCCCTACCCCGCCGACCACGCCGCCGCCAAGGTCGAGGCCGAGGTCACCTCCGGACAGATCCGGCGAGCCTGGGCCGCCCGGACCCACCGCGACGAGACCCAGCGCGAACGCGACGACCGCGACCGCGCAATCCAGTCAGCCCGCGAGGAAGCCGAGGGCGCCGGGGTCGGCCGGTTCACCGTGTACCTCACCACGACGGTCACCGACCCCGACGACCTTCCCGCGGCGGTCGCCGATCTCGAGCAGCGCGCCGGGCAGTCCAAGCTCCGGCTCCGCCGCCTGCGCGGCGCGCAGGCGGCCGGCTTCGCCGCCGCCCTCGGCGTCGGCATCAACCCCGCCGAAACAGCTCGCAACCGCACACGGCGCTGAACCCCACCCGAGGCTGAGGAGACTCCCATGCAGGACACCCACGTTGACCCCGCACTGAGCTTCCGCGACCGGCCTGTCCCCCGCCGCTGGGGATGGCCGGTACGGGGCGGCGGCCGCGCGGCGCATGTCGAGGCGGGCGTCCGCTACGCCGCCACCACCAGCCAGCTCTGCGGGCTGTTCCCGTTCGCCGTGTCCTCCGGGGCGTCGGTGCACGGCGTGCCGATCGGGCGCCACATGCACACCGCGGAACCCATCGGGCTCGATCCCGCCGAGTGGCTACGCACCGGACTGGTGTCCAACACCGGCGTCTGGGTCCAGGGCCAGCCGGGCATCGGTAAGAGCTCCATCACCAAACGCATGATCACCGGACTGGTCGGCTACGGCATGACCGCCGTCATCCCGGGAGACATCAAGGGCGAGTACACCCCACTGATCACCGCGCTGGGCGGCTCGGTCTGGCGCATCGGGCGAGGCCTGCACGCGCTCAACCCCCTCGACGCCGGCCCACTGTCCGCCGCCCGCGACCGATCGAGCGGAGCCGTACGCGAACGGCTCCACGAAACGATCCGGGCACGCCGGCTGTCGCTGCTCGAGGCGCTGATCACCATCGTCCGCCGCGGAGACGTCGACGTCACCGAACGTCGGCTGCTCGGCGCCGCCCTCGACACCGCAGTCGACGGCCGGGGCCGGTCGGAGCCCGTCATCCCCGACGTTCTCGACGTCCTGGTCACAGGCGTCGGCCCGCTGCAACGGATCGCGGCCAGCAGCGACGACGCCGACTACCGGCGCGCGACCCGCGAGCTGACGAACACACTCGGCCTGCTCTGCGAAGGCGCGATCCGGGGGATCTTCGACTGCCCGTCCAGCGTCGTCGCCGACCCGCACACGGTCGCACTGTCGCTCGACATCTCCGCCCTCGATGACGACGACGACGATGTCGTCGCGGCGGCGATGCTCTGCTCGTGGGCGTGGTCGGCGAGCCTCATCGACGCCACCCACGCGCTTGGACTGCGCCGCACGGTCGTCCAGGTACAGGACGAGCTGTGGCGCGCCCTGCGGGTCGCGCCCGGCCTGGTCGAGCGCTCCGACCGGATCACCCGGCTCAACCGGCACCGCGGTGTCGTGTCGTTCCAGGTCACCCACTCCCTCGACGACCTCGAAGCGCTGCCCACCGAGGCTGACCGCGCCAAGGCCCGCGGCATGGCGTCGCGCAACGGGATCCTGCTGCTGGGCGGCATGGCCGACAAGGAACTCGACGGGCTGCGCCGCATCACCTCGCTGACCGACGGGGAGGCCTCCCTCATCACGTCCTGGGCGGCCCCGCCGACCTGGCACTCGGGACGCCTGCACCCCGGCCGGGGCAAGTATCTGATCAAGTCCGGCGAGCGGATGGGGCATGCCGGTCGCGCTCACCCTCACCCCCACCGAGCAGCAGCTCTACGATACCGACGGCGCCTTCCGGCGCCCCGCCACCTCGGCTCCTCCGGCCCGGCACCGGCCATGAACAACCCGAGCTGGTCGATCCTTCGCGATGCCGCTGCGCCGCTACTTCTCCTGGGCGCCATCGCGACCGCCGGTATCGCTGCCGTGGACGTCTGGCTGGCCGCGGCGGTCGCCGCGGGTCCGGGGCCGGTGCCCGCCCTGTCGTTCGACCTGCCCCTGCGGGTCGCCCGTGACGGCATCGACGTCGTCCTCTCACCCGCTGCGTCGACGACCGCGTTCGTCACCACCCTGGCCGCTCTCGTCGGCGTCGAGCTCGCTGCCGTCGCCGGAGTTGTCGTTCTGTCCACCCGCGGCGGGCGCCTCGGCGACCCGCGCCGTTCGCTCCTGCGCCGCCGCGACCTCGGCGATCTCAGCGGCCGCGGGTCGGCTCGGCGCGCGCGGCACCTCCGCCCGTCGCTCGACCAGCGTGGCGACGTGCCCGCAGCCGAGCGGGGCATCCGCATGGTGCGCATCGCCGGACGCGACGTGTGGATGTCCTGGGAGGACGTCGCGCTGGTCATCATGGGTCCGCGGGCCAACAAGACCAGCGCCGTCGCGGTGCCCGCGGTGCTCTCGGCCCCCGGGCTGGTCGTCGCGACGTCTAACAAGGCCGACCTCTGGGCACTGACCTCCGGTCTGCGAGGCGAGGTCGGCGCCGTGTGGACCTTCGACCCGCAGCAGATCGCACACGCCGAGCAGCGATGGTGGTGGGACCCGCTTCGATCCGTCCGGGAGGCACCGGACGCACACCGCTACGAGGCGGCCAGCCGGCTGGCCGAGCACTTCATGGGCACCATCGGCGGCACCCGGCGCGACCCCTTCTTCCACGCCGCAGGCGAGCAGGTCCTCGTCGGGACGCTGCTTGCCGCTGCGCTGTCCGGCGGGACCCTGCGCGACGTCCTGCTCTGGTTGCAGTACGGACGCCGCGACGCCATCACCGCGCTGGACAACGCCGGCGCCGGCCTGGAAGCCGCAGACCTGGAAGCGAGTCTGGCCGGTGCCGACGTCACCACGAAGGGCATCTTCCAGACCGCCCGCACAGCGACCAAAGCCCTCACCTCCGAACGGATTCTGCGTTGGATCACCCCACCGGAGACCTGGCGGACACCACCCAGAGACCCGCAGCGCTTCCTCGAACTCGACCCGTGGCATCTGCTGGCCGAGGCCGCAATTGGGCCGGTGACATCGCACCTGCTGTCGAAGGAGGGTGCCGGCACCGCCGCACCGGTCGTCGCCGCTCTCGTCGACCGCATCCTGGAGGTCGCCGAACTGTCCGCGCAGGCCCGCGGCGGACGGCTCGACCCACCCGTCGTCGCCGTACTCGACGAGGCGGCGAACATCTGCCCGATCAAGACCCTCCCTCAGCTCTACAGCCACTTCGGCTCCCGGGGGATCCAGGTGATCACGATGCTGCAGAGCTACCAGCAGGGCGTCGGGGTCTGGGGCAACCAGGGCATGGACGCGCTCTGGTCTGCTGCCACCGTCAAGCTCGTCGGAGCCGGTGTCGATGACCACGAGTTCCTGCGCCGACTTTCCGGGCTCGTCGGTGACCACGACGTCGAGAAGATGTCCACCAGCTACGACCGGTCACGCGGCCCCAGCCGGCAGTATTCGACGACCCGCGAACCCGTCCTGCCGGTGTCGGTCCTGCGCGCCCTGCCCCGCTCCCAGGCCGTGCTGCTCGCGACCGGACGGCGAGCCGGGCTGGGCGAGCTGCAGCCCTGGTACCAGGAAAACGACGCCGTCGACATCCGCACGTACTCAACGGTCGCCCTCGCCGAACTCCGGGCCGCCGCGCAGGAGGCGCTCGGGTCGGACAACCCGTTCACGACCAGCGCCGGGACATCGACCCGGGGAGGCGAGCCGTCGTGACCGACGACCCGACCACGGCGAGCCGACTGCTGATCGAGCTGCAGGCCCGCATCGGGGTCCTCGAGGGCTGGCGCGCCCACCAGAGCGAGCTCCTCGACGGCGTCATCAACGGTCGAGCCGAGCTGACTACCGAGCAGGACGACGACGTCTCCCAGGACGACGTGGACGATGAGGACACGGGGATCGACGCCGACAAGCTGATCGGCTGGGTTCATCGGCACGTCGCCGCAGTCATCGCCCGGCCCCTGCGCGGCGAGATCAAGTGGTGCCCGCTGTGGTGGGAGCACCCGGAAGCGGTGTTCCGCTTCGAGGCATTACGTCGCGCATGGACGCAGCTCGCACCCGAGGCAGGGGTCGGGATGTCGGTGTGGATCCGCGACCATCTCGACCCGTGCCTGCGTGAGCTGCTCTCGCCGCTCGGCCCGTTCGCCGACTGCTCGCACAACGAGCGCTTCCGAACGCTCACCGAGCACGTTCCGCTGCCCACGCTCCCGACCGCGTCGCCCGACAGGTAGCGACATGAACCGCGCCGCCGGTGCCGGGGCCGCTGGACTCGCCGCGATCACAGCACCGATCGTGCTCATCGTCGCACTGCTCGGCGGTCTCACCGCCGTCGCCGCCGAGACAGCGACCGGCGGCGTCGACGCGACGAAGATCCCACCCCTGGCCCAGGAGCTACTCCCCCACATCACGGCCATCACCACGGCCACCTGCCCGGAGCTGCCGCCACTGTGGGTCATTGCCGAGATCACAGCCGAGAGCAGCTGGGACCCGACCGCGTACAGCAGCGACCGCAACGGCGGCGCTGCCGGGCTCTACCAGCTCAACGAGGCCAACTGGACCGCTGCTGGCGGGAGGCCTTGGGAGACCTCACCACCACCCGCCGACGCCGATGTACTCGACGCCCGACGGCACCTGGAGCTCGCAATCCCGTTCGTATGCGCGAACCTCAGGGCCGCCGCCACGCACCTGCAGGCCACCGGCAAGCCGACGTCCGCGCTGGACGGCATGCTCGTCTGCCACATCGCCGGCTGCAGCCGGGTGACCGACTCAGCCACCGGCGTCCCCACCGCGGGCGAGGCCGGATGCGACCGCACCTGCGCCGACCTCGTAGCGAACTATCTCGACCGGGTCCACACCCTCGCCGCGCAGTACAGCGCCGAACCGGGCCCGGTGTCCGTGGACGACCTCCCCGTACCGACACCCTTCGACGGCGTCAGCGCCGTGTGCACCGCCGACGACCCCACCGGCGGGCGCTGCCTCACCCCCGCCACCCGACACGCCCACGACGAGATCATCCGCGTCTTCGGCCCACCCGGCCCCGGAGCCCCGATCCGCTCCGCGGGCTGCTGGGACGAACACGCCTGGAACCCCACCAGCGACCACCCCCGCGGCCAGGCCTGCGACTACTTCCCCGACGTCGCCGGTCGCTTTCCGGAGGGCCCGGAACTCCAGAACGGCTGGCGACTGGCCACCTGGCTCCGCACCCACGCCGCCACGCTCAAGGTCAAGTACCTGATCTGGCAGGGCCGCTTCTGGTCACCCGACACCGCCGACACCGACGGCTGGGGCCGCCCGTACACCGGCGGCGGCATCTACGACGCCGACGACGCGACGGGCGGGCACTACGACCACCTCCACGCCTCGTTCGAGCTGTAGCCCTTGATCACCGACGAACGATCAGTATCGGTAGGACACGGCCAGCACGAATCGCACGCACCATCCCGGTGAGCAGGAGTACTCCGCCGATAGCGGCGAGGAGCGGGATGTAGCTCCACGCAGTGCGTCCGCCGTCGTCGAACGGGCGCGGAGTGTCGAGCGCGACGTTCCGCGGACCGAAGTCTGCGGCCAGCTGCTCACGCTCGACGAGGACGGACTGAGGCCGGGTTCGGTGCGGCTCGTCGGCAGTTCGATACACGGTCACCATGACCGAGTCGAACCGGTACGTCGGCGACGACCAGATCGCCCGTCCCATGGCTCGGGCCGCCTCGGCGTATCCCATCAGTTCACCGGTTCGCCGAGGATGCGCAGTGACGCACTCCTGAACGCTGACCGACAGGACGATGCGGCTCCCCACCTGCTGGTAGTCGACCGTCGGCGCGCCACCACATCCCGTCTCGGCAAGCGTCCGCACCAGATCCCGCTGCGCCGCCGGACCGGCGCAGCCAGACGCGAGAACCAGGAACGCGAGCGCGGCGAGCGCGAGTCGGAGGAGAGCCATGCGCTGACGTTCCGATCCTGAGCGCTCCGACGCAACAGCCATCGCCGTCGTTGTTGACCGTCTGCACACATGTGGACAGATCCTCGGCACGGCTTGCCGAAGGGCATCGGGGTGACGTGCCGTTCCCTCATGTGCTCCATTCGGGGGACCTGTCGCGATTCGCCCTCGCCCGCTGACGCCACCTGGTACTCCGTTCCCCGTCAGCTCATGACGCGGGCCGGACCGGCACAGCAGCGTCGGGGAACGGCAGGGAACGGAAGGGGAACGGTCATGGCGATGATCAGCTACGTGCACGATCGGCCTGCCGCACCGACCCGGCGTCGGCGTCTCGCCCGCGCCCGGCTGCACGCTCTGGCTGCCGTGGCAGGGGCGTCGCTGTTGTCAGCATGCTCGGGAACCGCTCCCGCACCGCCGGAGCCGCAAATGCCGACCGTCACGTCCACGCACGAAATCGCACCGTCCGCCGCGGGAATTGCCGCATACGGGGAGTTCTGGCGGGTGAGCGAGCTGGCGTTCGCAGCGCCGACGGCGCAGGACTGGGAGGCGGAGTTGAGCATGGTGGCCCGTGGGCAGGCATTGATCGACGTCGTCATCGAGGTACGGAACTACGCGAGCGTCCCGGCGCACGTCGAGGGAGCGATCACCCACGACGCGCGTCCCGATCCCGCGCTAGCCCCGCAGCCCGACCGCGTCTCGGTGCTCGACTGCATCGACATCAGCGGGTCGACGCTGGTCGCCGACGCGGACGGCGCAGTGCTCGACGATCAGGCCAGTCAGACCCCGCGCTATCAGTACCGGGCCGAAGTCGTGCGCGACGCCTCCGGCACGTGGCTCGTCGAGACGACCGCGCCCTCGCTGGATCAGCCATGTTGAGACGAGCGGGTTGTCTGACTCTCGCCACAGCGCTGCTCCCGCTCGCCACCGCCGGCGCCGCCTACGCCCAACCCCGGCCGTGCGAGGTGGTGGTGAGCAGCGGGCGATGCCTGGTCGAGGCGATCGACCCCGGACGGCCGGGCGGGCCTGCCGAGGCCGACGACACTGATCCGGACCAGGACGAGAACGGCGGTGACGGCCCGAGTCGGGGTGACTCGCCGGGTGGGCGTCCCGCGCAACAAGACGTTCCTGAAGAGCCCGCTCCCCGCCGGCCGTCGCTGCAGCCGTTGATCGGCGAGAACGGCGGTCCGACGGGATTCGTGGTGGGTCCCGATCGCAGCGATGAGCTCCTGGCGCTGCTGGCCGAGGGGGCCGACCCCGACGCTCCGGCGCCGCTCGCAGTCGATCCGGCGATCCCTGCCCAGCTCGCGATCAACGAGCTGGAGCTGAGCGGCCCGGTGATCAGGCTGTCCACCGGTGACAACGGATTCGTCGGAGTGCCGGTCTGGTTGTGGATCGAGCGCGACCAGGACCTGACCGGCCCTCGAAGCGCGACGGCCGCCGTCGGCAACGCCGAGGTCACGGCCACCGGTCGCCTGGCGGCGGTGGAATGGGAGTTGGGTCCGTCCGGCGAGAGGGTGGTCTGCGAGGGGCCCGGGACGCCGTGGACGGGTCAGGCCGGGCCATCGCCCGACTGCGGCTATGTCTACGAGAACTCTCAGGAATTGCATCAGGCGGGCGGCGAAACCGCAGGTCGGCTGGTCAGTATGTCCTCGGAGTGGCTTGTCTCGGGCCGCTGTCACCGGCCCCTTGACCTGCCGATTTGATCAGTGGCGCCCGTCTGGTGCATGA
>JAJCYC010000265.1 GCA_029263115.1 Pseudonocardia sp.
GGACGGCCCGCTGCTGGCCGGCCCGGTGGGCATCGTGTCGCAGAGCGGGTCGTTCGTCAGCTCGGTGCTGCGCCGGCTGACCACCGCCGGCGTCGGGGTCAGCTACGCGCTGTCCTGCGGCAACGAGGTGGACATCACCGCCGCGGACAACCTCGACTTCCTCGTCGAGGACCCGGGCACCTCGGTCGTCGTGCTGTTCCTGGAGAGCGCCCGCCACCCCGAGCGGTTCCTGGCCGCGGCCCACCGGGCCCGGGCGACCGGTACCCGGATCATCGCGCTCAAGGTCGGCCGCAGCGCACAGGGTGCCCGGGCCTCGGCTTCGCACACCGGGGCGCTGGTCGGCTCCGATGCCGACTACCGGGCGATGTTCGACCACGCAGGCATCATCGGGGTCGACACCGCGGAGGAGCTGGTGGCCACCGCGCACGCCCTGGTCAGTGACGTCCGGTTGCCGGCGAACCGGGTCGGGGTGGTGTCGATGTCCGGCGGGGTCAATGCGCTGGTCGCCGACCGCGCGGCCGGGTTCGACCTCGTCCTGCCCGACGTCGGGGCGGCGGCCCGGGACGAGCTGCGCGCGCTGCTGCCGATCGGCACCCCGATGAACCCGGTGGATCTGACCGGGGTCGGGGTGGACAACCCGGACACCTTCGGCGCGGTGCTGCGGATCATGGACGGGCAGGACCAGTTCGACTGCCTGCTGCTGGTGTGGGGCCTGTTGCCGGACGAGGCCGCCGTCCGGTGGGTGCGGACCTGTATCGAGCACCGGGCCGCGGCGCGGCGCCCGGTGGTGGTCTACGCCGTCGCCGGGCAACTGCCGCATGCGGCCGAGCTCAACCAGGCGGGGATACCGGTGTTCACCGAGCTGGAAGCCGTGCTCGGGGCGCTGCGCAACGTCGCAGGCCGGCCCGAGCTGTCGGTGCGGCGGCCGGTGAGGACCCTCGGGGGTGCCGTGCCGGGCGGGCGGATCGTACTGTCGGAGCTGCTGGCCGCACGCGGGATCCGGGTGGCCGCCGAGGTGACGGTCCCGGTCCGCGAGGCTCACGGCACCGCTGATGCCGCGGTGCTCGCCGCACGGCGGTTGGGCTACCCGGTCGCGGTCAAGGTGCGTTCGGCCGATATCCCGCACCGCACGGCGGTGGGCGGGATTCGTCTCGGGGTGTCCGGGGACGAGGAGCTGCGCAACGCGGTTGAGGCGGTGCTGGACGCGGCGGCTCGACAGGTGCCCGACGCGGTGCTGGACGGCGTGGACGTCCAGACGATGGTGAGCGACGATTCGTTCGAGGTCCTGGTCGGTGCCACCCGCGGCGTATTCGGACCGCTGATCGCGGTCGGTGCCGGCGGTATCCTCGCCGAGGTGCTGAGCGATGTAGCGACGGCACTGTGCCCGGTTTCCCCGGAGGAGGCGCTCGGCCTGCTCCGGCGGCTGCGGGCGTTCCCGATCCTCGAGCGCGGGCTGCCGGGCACCGGCCCGCTGGACGTGACCGAGTTGTGCCGGGTGGTGGCGGCCGTGTCGGAGATCGTGGCCGGGTACGCCGACCGGCTGGACGAGCTCGACCTCAACCCGGTGTTGGTGCACCGGGTCGGCCGTGGCGTGACCGTGGTGGACATGTTGGCGCGTTGGCGCGCCGCGGATGAGGGGAGTGGGGACGATGTCGTTACTGCTGTCGGATGAGCAGGTGCAGTTCCGCGACTCGGTGCGGGAGTTCACCCGCCGTGAGGTGACTCCCGAGCTGATCCGCAAGTGCGAGCAGGACCGCCGACCGCCGATGCACCTGCTGGCGGCCGTCGCGGCGAACGACTGGCTCTCGGTGGGGATCCCCGAGGAGTACGGGGGCAGCCCCGACTACGTGTGCGTGGCGCTGCTGCTGGAGGAGCTGGGCTACGGCTACCTCGCGGCGGCCGACCTGGTGTACCGGGCGCTCATCCACGGCGCCGGGGTGCTGATCAACCACGGCACGCCGAAGATGCGCGAGGAGCTGCTGCCCCGACTGCTGCGCGGTGAGCTGCTCTTCCTCAACGGGATCAGTGAACCGGGCACCGGGGCCGACGCGTCGTCGCTGACCACGAAGGCGGTGCCGGACGGCGCGGACTACGTGATCAACGGTCACAAGATCTTCAACACCGGGATGGGCTTCTCCGACTACGTGGTGTGCTACGCGCGCACCGACCCCGAGGCGCCGCGCCACCGCGGCATCAGCGCGATCCTGGTGCCCACCAACGCCGACGGACTCACCTTCCGGGAGATCGACACGGTGGGCTACCGCGCGATTCCCACCTACGAGGCCTGGTACGAGGACGTCCGGGTGCCCGCGGCGAACCTGGTCGGCGAGCTGCACGGCGGCTGGTCGGTCATGATGGGCCACCTGGAGAAGGAGCGGATGGGGCTGTGTGCGCTGGCCAGCGGCGCCACCCGCCGGGTGCTCGACGACACCGTGACCTACGCCGGCACCCGTGAACAGTTCGGACGCCCGATCGCCGCGTTCCAGGCGGTCTCCCACATGATCGCCGACATGAAGGTGTTGTCGCACACCAGCCAGCTCACGATGCTCCAGCTCGCGGCCCTGGTGGACGCCGGCCGGCCGGCCCGGATGGAGGCGTCCATCGCGAAGATCCACTGTGCCGAGTCCTACAAGACCGCCGCCGACCTCGGGATGCAGGTGTGGGGCGCCTACGGCTACAGCACCGAGAGCGACGTGAACCGGCACTGGCGCGACGCCCGGCTGATGCCGATCGGTGGCGGCTCGACCCAGATCCAGAAGAACGTGATCGGGAGGCTGCTCGGCCTGCCCGCCGCGACCTGACCGACGGGCCAGCTCGACCCGACCCCAGACTCAGGCTCACCGTCGTGCCTCATGCCGGCGGGCCCCGACCGAGGAGATGACCAGAAGATGAAGAGCCGACTCGCCAAAGCCTGCGGCGCCGAGTACCCCATCTTCGCGTTCTCACACTGCCGCGATGTGGTGATCGAGGTGTCGCGGTCCGGTGGTGTCGGGGTGCTCGGGCTGGTGCGCTCCACCCCGGAGCAGGTGGAGCTGGACCTGCGGGTCATCTCCGAGGCGGTGGGCGGCAAGCCGTTCGGGGTCGACGTGTTGTTCCCGGTGGGCGATATCCCGACCGACAAGGCGGAGCTGTCCGCCCGGATTCCCGACGAGCACCGCCGATTCGTGGCCGAGATCATGGCGCGCTACAACGTGCCCGAGGGCGACGTGCCCGATGCGGTGGTGGCCGGGGTCGCCGGCGGGGCCAAGGCGACGATGCAGGACGGGTTGGAGATCGGCGAGGTCGCGCTGAAGTACGGAGCGAAGGTGGTGGCCAGCGCGCTGGGCCCGCCGCCGGCGGCGTTCGTCGAGCAGGTCCGGGAATCCGGGGCGCTGCTGTTCGGGCTGTGCGGCGGCGGCGACCAGGCCCGTCGGCATGTCGCGGCCGGGGCCGACGCGGTCGTCGCCCAGGGCACCGAGGCCGGCGGCCACACCGGTGACCTGGCCACCATGATCGTGGTGCCCGAGGTGGTCGACGCGATCAGCCCGGTCCCGGTGCTGGCCGCCGGAGGCATCTCCGACGGGCGCCAGATCGCCGCCGGTCTCGCGTTGGGCGCCGATGCGGTGTGGACCGGCTCGATCTGGTTGGGCACCGCGGAGAGCGAGCTCGACCCGATCGTCAAGCAGAAGCTGGTCGACGCCCGCTCGCGGGACACCCTGCGCAGCCGGTGCATCAGCGGCAAGACCGTGCGTCAGCTGCGCACGCCGTGGGTGGAGCTGTGGGAGGGCGAGGACGCGCCCAAGACCCTGCCGATGCCGCTGCAGGGGATGCTGGTGGCCGAGTCGCAGCGAAGGATCTTCCGACACCGGGTGAGCGAGCTGATGGGTACTCCGGCGGGTCAGGCGATCGGTCGGATCAACGCCATCCGCCCGACGCGGGAGGTCTTCTACGACCTGGTCCAGGGCTTCGCCGAGGCCTCGACCCGGTTCACCGAACTGCTCGAAGACTGACCGCCGGTACGGTGACCGACGGACCGAGGGGGTGACCCGCAGCTGCGGGTCACCCCCTCGGTCCGTCGGTCACCGTACCGGCGGTCAGTCTTCGAGCAGTTCGGTGAACCGGGTCGAGGCCTCGGCGAAGCCCTGGACCAGGTCGTAGAAGACCTCCCGCGTCGGGCGGATGGCGTTGATCCGACCGATCGCCTGACCCGCCGGAGTACCCATCAGCTCGCTCACCCGGTGTCGGAAGATCCTTCGCTGCGACTCGGCCACCAGCATCCCCTGCAGCGGCATCGGCAGGGTCTTGGGCGCGTCCTCGCCCTCCCACAGCTCCACCCACGGCGTGCGCAGCTGACGCACGGTCTTGCCGCTGATGCACCGGCTGCGCAGGGTGTCCCGCGAGCGGGCGTCGACCAGCTTCTGCTTGACGATCGGGTCGAGCTCGCTCTCCGCGGTGCCCAACCAGATCGAGCCGGTCCACACCGCATCGGCGCCCAACGCGAGACCGGCGGCGATCTGGCGCCCGTCGGAGATGCCTCCGGCGGCCAGCACCGGGACCGGGCTGATCGCGTCGACCACCTCGGGCACCACGATCATGGTGGCCAGGTCACCGGTGTGGCCGCCGGCCTCGGTGCCCTGGGCGACGACCGCGTCGGCCCCGGCCGCGACATGCCGACGGGCCTGGTCGCCGCCGCCGCACAGCCCGAACAGCAGCGCCCCGGATTCCCGGACCTGCTCGACGAACGCCGCCGGCGGCGGGCCCAGCGCGCTGGCCACCACCTTCGCTCCGTACTTCAGCGCGACCTCGCCGATCTCCAACCCGTCCTGCATCGTCGCCTTGGCCCCGCCGGCGACCCCGGCCACCACCGCATCGGGCACGTCGCCCTCGGGCACGTTGTAGCGCGCCATGATCTCGGCCACGAATCGGCGGTGCTCGTCGGGAATCCGGGCGGACAGCTCCGCCTTGTCGGTCGGGATATCGCCCACCGGGAACAACACGTCGACCCCGAACGGCTTGCCGCCCACCGCCTCGGAGATGACCCGCAGGTCCAGCTCCACCTGCTCCGGGGTGGAGCGCACCAGCCCGAGCACCCCGACACCACCGGACCGCGACACCTCGATCACCACATCGCGGCAGTGTGAGAACGCGAAGATGGGGTACTCGGCGCCGCAGGCTTTGGCGAGTCGGCTCTTCATCTTCTGGTCATCTCCTCGGTCGGGGCCCGCCGGCATGAGGCACGACGGTGAGCCTGAGTCTGGGGTCGGGTCGAGCTGGCCCGTCGGTCAGGTCGCGGCGGGCAGGCCGAGCAGCCTCCCGATCACGTTCTTCTGGATCTGGGTCGAGCCGCCACCGATCGGCATCAGCCGGGCGTCGCGCCAGTGCCGGTTCACGTCGCTCTCGGTGCTGTAGCCGTAGGCGCCCCACACCTGCATCCCGAGGTCGGCGGCGGTCTTGTAGGACTCGGCACAGTGGATCTTCGCGATGGACGCCTCCATCCGGGCCGGCCGGCCGGCGTCCACCAGGGCCGCGAGCTGGAGCATCGTGAGCTGGCTGGTGTGCGACAACACCTTCATGTCGGCGATCATGTGGGAGACCGCCTGGAACGCGGCGATCGGGCGTCCGAACTGTTCACGGGTGCCGGCGTAGGTCACGGTGTCGTCGAGCACCCGGCGGGTGGCGCCGCTGGCCAGCGCACACAGCCCCATCCGCTCCTTCTCCAGGTGGCCCATCATGACCGACCAGCCGCCGTGCAGCTCGCCGACCAGGTTCGCCGCGGGCACCCGGACGTCCTCGTACCAGGCCTCGTAGGTGGGAATCGCGCGGTAGCCCACCGTGTCGATCTCCCGGAAGGTGAGTCCGTCGGCGTTGGTGGGCACCAGGATCGCGCTGATGCCGCGGTGGCGCGGCGCCTCGGGGTCGGTGCGCGCGTAGCACACCACGTAGTCGGAGAAGCCCATCCCGGTGTTGAAGATCTTGTGACCGTTGATCACGTAGTCCGCGCCGTCCGGCACCGCCTTCGTGGTCAGCGACGACGCGTCGGCCCCGGTGCCCGGTTCACTGATCCCGTTGAGGAAGAGCAGCTCACCGCGCAGCAGTCGGGGCAGCAGCTCCTCGCGCATCTTCGGCGTGCCGTGGTTGATCAGCACCCCGGCGCCGTGGATGAGCGCCCGGTACACCAGGTCGGCCGCCGCGAGGTAGCCGTAGCCCAGCTCCTCCAGCAGCAGCGCCACGCACACGTAGTCGGGGCTGCCCCCGTACTCCTCGGGGATCCCCACCGAGAGCCAGTCGTTCGCCGCGACGGCCGCCAGCAGGTGCATCGGCGGTCGGCGGTCCTGCTCGCACTTGCGGATCAGCTCGGGAGTCACCTCACGGCGGGTGAACTCCCGCACCGAGTCGCGGAACTGCACCTGCTCATCCGACAGCAGTAACGACATCGTCCCCACTCCCCTCATCCGCGGCGCGCCAACGCGCCAACATGTCCACCACGGTCACGCCACGGCCGACCCGGTGCACCAACACCGGGTTGAGGTCGAGCTCGTCCAGCCGGTCGGCGTACCCGGCCACGATCTCCGACACGGCCGCCACCACCCGGCACAACTCGGTCACGTCCAGCGGGCCGGTGCCCGGCAGCCCGCGCTCGAGGATCGGGAACGCCCGCAGCCGCCGGAGCAGGCCGAGCGCCTCCTCCGGGGAAACCGGGCACAGTGCCGTCGCTACATCGCTCAGCACCTCGGCGAGGATACCGCCGGCACCGACCGCGATCAGCGGTCCGAATACGCCGCGGGTGGCACCGACCAGGACCTCGAACGAATCGTCGCTCACCATCGTCTGGACGTCCACGCCGTCCAGCACCGCGTCGGGCACCTGTCGAGCCGCCGCGTCCAGCACCGCCTCAACCGCGTTGCGCAGCTCCTCGTCCCCGGACACCCCGAGACGAATCCCGCCCACCGCCGTGCGGTGCGGGATATCGGCCGAACGCACCTTGACCGCGACCGGGTAGCCCAACCGCCGTGCGGCGAGCACCGCGGCATCAGCGGTGCCGTGAGCCTCGCGGACCGGGACCGTCACCTCGGCGGCCACCCGGATCCCGCGTGCGGCCAGCAGCTCCGACAGTACGATCCGCCCGCCCGGCACGGCACCCCCGAGGGTCCTCACCGGCCGCCGCACCGACAGCTCGGGCCGGCCTGCGACGTTGCGCAGCGCCCCGAGCACGGCTTCCAGCTCGGTGAACACCGGTATCCCCGCCTGGTTGAGCTCGGCCGCATGCGGCAGTTGCCCGGCGACGGCGTAGACCACCACCGGGCGCCGCGCCGCGGCCCGGTGCTCGATACAGGTCCGCACCCACCGGACGGCGGCCTCGTCCGGCAACAGGCCCCACACCAGCAGCAGGCAGTCGAACTGGTCCTGCCCGTCCATGATCCGCAGCACCGCGCCGAAGGTGTCCGGGTTGTCCACCCCGACCCCGGTCAGATCCACCGGGTTCATCGGGGTGCCGATCGGCAGCAGCGCGCGCAGCTCGTCCCGGGCCGCCGCCCCGACGTCGGGCAGGACGAGGTCGAACCCGGCCGCGCGGTCGGCGACCAGCGCATTGACCCCGCCGGACATCGACACCACCCCGACCCGGTTCGCCGGCAACCGGACGTCACTGACCAGGGCGTGCGCGGTGGCCACCAGCTCCTCCGCGGTGTCGACCCCGATGATGCCTGCGTGGTCGAACATCGCCCGGTAGTCGGCATCGGAGCCGACCAGCGCCCCGGTGTGCGAAGCCGAGGCCCGGGCACCCTGTGCGCTGCGGCCGACCTTGAGCGCGATGATCCGGGTACCGGTCGCCCGGGCCCGGTGGGCCGCGGCCAGGAACCGCTCGGGGTGGCGGGCGCTCTCCAGGAACAGCACGACGACCGAGGTGCCCGGGTCCTCGACGAGGAAGTCGAGGTTGTCCGCGGCGGTGATGTCCACCTCGTTGCCGCAGGACAGCGCGTAGCTGACCCCGACGCCGGCGGTGGTCAGCCGGCGCAGCACCGAGCTGACGAACGACCCGCTCTGCGACACGATGCCCACCGGGCCGGCCAGCAGCGGGCCGTCC
>JAJCYC010000266.1 GCA_029263115.1 Pseudonocardia sp.
AGCGTCTCCTCACAGAACCGGGCCACCTCGTCGAACAAATCACCCTGATGATCAGCACGCCCCAGCGTCACCCACCGATCCTCCCGCATCAGGCCGCCGGACCGGGCGACCGCCACGCGAAAGACACCAGCCACCTAGATCAACAAAGAGATCTCAAAATCAAGATCACCTAGACAGGGTCAGTCCGCGGATCCAGGCTAAGCTGGTGACGATGACTTCGCCCGGGGCGACTGGCCCGACCGTGCTCGCCCGACGCTATCGGCTCGACGAGCGGATCGGCGCCGGCTCGATGGGTGCGGTCTGGCGTGCCACCGACGAGTTGCTGGGACGCACGGTCGCGGTCAAGCAGCTGCTGCTGCAACCAGGGGCGCCGGGCTTCGACGCCCGGGCCCACGAGGAGGCGCGGCAGCGGATCCTGCGGGAGGGCCGACTGGCCGCGCGTCTGCAGCACCCGCACGCCATCGGGGTGTTCGACGTGGTGGTGCACGAGGACGTCCCGTGGCTGGTCATGGAGTACCTGGAGTCCCGCACGCTCGGTGCGCTGCTGGTGGCCGAGGGGCCGATGGACCCGCGCCGGGCAGCCGGGGTCGGGCGGCAGGTGGCCGACGGGCTCGCCGCCGCGCACGCGGCCGGCATCGTGCACCGCGACGTCAAGCCGGGCAACATCCTGATCGGCGACGACGGCAGGGTGAAGATCACCGACTTCGGGGTGTCCCGGGCGACGGACGACGTGCAGCTCACCCGCACCGGGATGATCGCGGGTACCCCGGCGTTCCTGGCCCCCGAGGTGGCCCGCGGCCAGACACCCAGTACCGCCTCCGACGTGTTCGCCCTGGGTTCCACCGTCTACGCAATGGTGGAGGGCGAGCCGCCGTTCGGGCTGGACGACAACGCCTTCGCGCTGCTCTACGCCGTGGGCATCGGTGACGTGCGCCCACCCACCCATGCCGGCCCGCTGACCGACATCCTGGTCGCGTTGCTCGACAAGGACCCGGCCCGGCGACCCTCCGCGACCCAGGCCCGGGACTGGTTGGCGGTGGTCGCGGCCGGTGCCGGTCCACCCGCGGCGGCCCGGATGCGGGCGGCCTCGGCCACCGCGCCCGCACCGGCCGCCACGTCGGGCGGTCCGTCGGGTTCCGCGCTACCGGGTGAGTGGGCAGCGGCGTACGGCGCCCACGGCACCCGGCTCGACCTCACCCCGTCCGACCCCCGCCTCCCGGGGGCGGCCGAACGCGGCGAACGGCCCGACGAGCAGCCCGACGGGCGCCGCGACGCCGATGGCGGGCCGGCAGGTCACGATGACGGCCGCCCGCCGGCCGTGGCGGCCCGGTCGGCCGACCCCGGCCAGCACCGGGCGGTGCCGGGCGAGGGGGCGGCACCGGCGGTCGAGACCGGTACGGTCTCCGCCCCGGGTACCCACGAGGCAGGTGCCTACCGGGCGCGAGGCCCGGAGCGGGGGCGGACCGCCCGACGGCTGGCGCTCGCGGCAGCGGTGCTGGTGCTGCTGCTGGGCGCGGCGGTCGCGGTGGCCGGCCCGACCTGGCCGGGCTTCCGCTCCGGCCCGTCGGCGGCTCCGTCGGCCACGGCCGGGGCCACCCCGCCGGCGGCTCCGTCGGCCACCGAACCCACCGAACCCGAACCCACCGAACCCGAGGCCGCCGCGCCCGAGGAGGACGACGGTGAGCAGCCCTCGGCCGCCGACCTGGAGCAGTTCGTGCGGGACTACTACGCCCTGCTGCCCGGCGACACCGAACAGGCCTGGGACATGCTGGGAGAACAGGCCCGGGCCAAGTCCAACGGCCTGGCCGGGTACCGCAACTTCTACAGCACCATCGGCCGGATCGACTTCGCCGAGGGGCCGACGGCCGTGGACCGGCGCACGGTGCGGGCCCGGCTGGTGTTCGAATCCACCGACGGTGCCGCCTCGGGCCCGGAGACCTACGAGTTCGAGGTGGTCCCGGGCCCGGACGGCGGGCTGGAGATGAGCTCGTTCAGCCAGGGCTGAGTCACGCGCTGCGTTCGGCGGGGCCTCGACCACCCGCTGCGCCTCCACCAGGGGCACGTTGGTGTCGTGCGCACCGTGCACCACCAGCAGCGGCGCGACCAGCCGGTCGATCCGGTGCAACGGCGACAGCCTGCGCAGCAGCGCCCGGTCGCGGGCCGGATCGCCGTACTTGGAGGTGGCGGCGGCGGCGATCCACGGCTCGGTGTGCGCGAAGAACGACTCCGGCGACAGGCCGGCGGCGTGGCAGCTCACCGCGGTCAGCCAGGACGGGTTGGCGTCGTGCGTGGCCAGCTGGGCCCGGCGGCGATCGGAGAAGCTGGGACGGTCGGTGGAGGTACTCAGCTGACGCCCCTCTCCTGCAGCCACATCTCCAGCAGTGCTACCTGCCACAACGCGTTGGAGCCCAGGGTGGTTCGGTGCGCGTTCGGCTCGGCCAGCATCCGCTCCACATAGTCGGCCCGGAGCAGCCCCCGGGCCTTGGCGGCGGGGTCGGAGAGCGCGTCGCGGACCCGGTCCAGGAAGCCGCCGGACAGGTGCCGGATGCCGGCACCGGGAAGTACCCCTTGGGCCGGTCGACAATCGTGTCGGGCACCACGCCGCGGCTGGCCCGCTTGAGCACGCCCTTGCCGCCGTCGGCGGGTTTGAGCCCGGCCGGGCAGGCGGCGGCCAGCTCGACCAGCTCGTGGTCCAGGAACGGCACCCGGCCTCCAGGCCCCAGGCCATGGTCATGTTGTCCACCCAGTTCACCGGGTCGTCGACCAGCATGACCGAGCTGTCCAGCCGCAGCGAAATGCTCGGCGACGAACCGGGCGCTGGCGTCGTGGTCGAGCAGCCGGTCGGGTTCGAGGATCTCGGCCAGGTCGGTGTGCGGGCGGTCCACGAACACCGAGCGGTACGCGGCCTCGGCCCGGTCCCGGGGCACCCCGGCCAGCGGCCGGTACCAGTCGTACCCGGCGAACACCTCGTCGGCGCCCTGTCCGGACTGCACCACGGTGACCGAGCGGGACACCTGCTCGGACAGCAGGTAGAACGCCACGCAGTCGTGGCTGACCATCGGCTCGCTCGCGGCCACCGCCCGGTCGACCGCGGGCAGCAGGTCGCCGGCCGGCACCATGAGCTTCTCGTGGTCGGTGCCGAAGTGCCCGGCCACCGCGTCGGACCAGCGGAACTCGTCGCCGGACTCGCCGCCGGCCGCCTCGAAGCCCACGCTGAAGGTGCGCAGGCCCCGCTGCCCCTGCTCGGCCAGCAGCGCCACGACCAGGCTGGAGTCCAGCCCGCCGGACAGCAGCACGCCCACCGGGACGTCGGCCACCATCCGCCGGTGCACCGCGCGGCGCAGCGCGTCGAGCACGGCGGCCGACCAGCCGTCGGCGCTCATCGCGGCGTGCTCGGCCCGGCGCCGGTGGCTGGCCGACCAGTAGGTGCGCTCCTGGCCGGAGCCGTCGGCGTGGATGGTGCGCACGGTGGCCGGTGGCAGCTTGCGGATGCCGGTGAGGATCGTGCGCGGGGCCGGTACCAGCGAGTGGAAACTCAGGTAGTGGTGCAGCGCCACCGGGTCGATCGAGGTGCCCACCTCACCGGCGGCCAGCAGCGCGGGCAGGGTGGAGGCGAACCGCAGCCGCCCGGGTGTCTCGGCCAGGTACAGCGGCTTGATGCCCAGCCGGTCGCGGGCCAGCACCGTCGTGCGGCTGTCGTGTTCGTACACCGCGAACGCGAACACGCCCAGGAAGCGCTCCACGCAGCCGGCGCCCCAGCGGTGGTAGGCCTTGGCGATCACCTCGGTGTCGGAGTGAGCGGAACGTGTAGCCGGCCCTGACCAGTTCGGCGCGCAGCTCGCGGAGGTTGTAGATGCAGCCGTTGTAGACCACGGTCAGCCGCAGCACCGGGTCGACCATCGGCTGGGCGGCCCGGTCGGACAGGTCGAGGATCTTCAGCCGGCGGTGCCCGAAGGCGGCGCGGCCGACCGCCCAGATGCCGCCCGCGTCCGGTCCCGGGGCACCATCGTGTCGGTCATCCGGGCCACCGCGGCCTGGTCGGCCGCGGCGGCGTCGAACCTGATCTCGCCCGCGATGCCGCACATGCAGGCCAGCATCGTCGGTAGGTGTTTCGGCTGTGTGACAGGTTCGTGTCAGCGGCCGCGCCGGGACGGGTCGCCGCTCGGCCGGTCAGCGTCCCGGAGCCCGCAGCGCCACGAACTCGATGCGCTGGCGGGTGACGAACCCGAGTGCCGCGTAGAGCCGCACGGCCCCGGTGTTCGACGCCGCGGCGTGCAGGAAGGCCTCCTCGCCGCGGGCCCGGACACCGGCCGCCACCGCGCGCACCAGCCGGGCGCCGAGCCCCCCGCCGCGGAACCGGGCGTCGGTACAGACCGCGCTGAGCTCGGTCCAGCCGGGCGGGCGCATGCGTTCACCGGCCATCGCCACCAGCGTGCCGGCGCGTCGGATGCCCAGGTAGGTACCCAGCTCGACCGTGCGGGCCAGGAACGGTCCCGGGCGGGCCCGCTCGACGAGCGCGAGCATCTCGGGCACGTCGGCCGGGCCGAGCCGGACCGCCTCCCCGTCCGGCTCGGCCCGCATCCCGGCGTCGACCATCTGCACCCCGGGCAGTCGCATGAGGACCTCCCAGCCCGCGGGTGGTGGTCCCGACAGGCCGGGCACCACGCCGGCCCCGCCCGGCCCGAGCAGCGCGGCCAGCGCCGGCCAGGTGTCGGCGGTGACGGTGTCGGGCAGCGCGACGAACGGGCAGACCTCCGGGTGGTAGCGCAGCACCGACCCCCGCCCCTGGGCGAACGGGGCGTGCGGGCCACGCAGCGCGGCCAGCACCGGGTTGTCCAGCGGATGCCGGGCCGGCGCGCGGTCGGCCGGCGGGTCGCCATGTCGGGGCGGTTCGGTTCGGTGCCGGGGCATTGATCGTGTCTACCGGACGGAGCGCGCCCGACGCCGTCCAACCCGATGATCGACCCGGCCGCCGACCCGGCCCGCGCCACCCGCCGCGCCGCCTGA
>JAJCYC010000267.1 GCA_029263115.1 Pseudonocardia sp.
CGGACTGATCGCGCTGACCTGCAACGAGATCCGGCGTCTGTTCACCATCTTCGTCATCGAACCAGCCCGCGTCCTGGCCTGCCCCCAAGCCTGGTCAGACTGGCGACGCCGCCACCAACACCGCGCCCGAACCAGCCACTACCAACATCAACAAACCGTCCACGGATGGGCGTAACGATCTACCGCTGGAGTACTAGGTGGCCCGGCGCGGAAATGGGGGCGCGCGAATCGGCATGTACCGGTACGAATGATCCCGTGACCGACCTCCGCGCCCGCCCGCTCACCGACGACGAGTGGGCCGACCACGCCACGTTCGTCGCGCACGCGTTCCTGGTCGACCCCGAGCACATCGAGGACGGGTTGCGCGAGCTGTTCCCCGGTGACCGGTTCCTCGGCATCGACGACGGCACCCGGCTGATCGGCGGCGGCGGCATCCAGACCCGGGACATGACGCTGGTCGGTGCCGGTCCCGCCCCGGTAGCCGCGGTGAGCTACGTCGGGGTGGCCCCGGACGCCCGGGGCCGGGGCGCGCTGGGCACCCTGATGCGGGCGCAGCTCACCGGGTTGCACCAGACCGCCGCCGAACCGGTGGCCGTGCTCCTGGCCTCGCAGGCGCCGATCTACGGCCGCTACGGCTACGGGGTGGCCAGTCGTTCGGCCCGGTTGGCGCTGGCCGGCGCCGCGCCGTTCCGCCCGGGCGCGCCGGCCGGCGACGAGATCCGCTGGTACGACGAGCCGACCGCCCGGCCGATGCTGCGCGAGGTGTACCCCCGGGTGGCCGGGCGGCGGGTGGGCTGGCTGTCCCGGGCCGAGCCGAACTGGCGGTGGTGGCTGTCCGACTCACCGAGCCACCGCCACGGGTCGAGCGCGTACCGGTACGCGGTGGCACACGGCGGGGACGGCACGGTGGAGGGCTATGCGGTGTTCCGCAGCAGCGCGAAGTGGCCGGCCACCGGCCCGGACTACCGGCTGGACGTGCAGGACCTGGTGGCCGCCACCCCGCAGGCGCACGTCGCGCTGTGGCGCTCGCTGCTGGACCAGGACCTGGTCGGCTCCGTGCGCTGCGGGATCGTCGCGCTGGACGACCCGCTGACCGGCCTGCTGGTCAACCCGCGCGCAGTGCTGACCGACGTCCGGGACTCGCTGTGGGTGCGACTGGTCGACCTGGACCGGGCACTGGTCGCCCGCCGCTACGCCGCCCGGTGCGGGCTGGTGCTGGAGGTCACCGACGACGTCTGCCCGTGGAACGCCGGCCGGTGGCGGCTCACCGTGGACGACACCGGCGCGGCCGCGGTGGAGCCCGCAGCGGCGGCGACGCCCGACCTGGCGTGCGACGTCGCCGACCTGGGCGCGGCCTACCTCGGTGGCACCCGGCTGGCCGCGCTGGCCGCCGCCGGTCGGGTCCGCGAACTGCGCGCGGGCGCGGTGCTGGAGGTGTCCCGGGCGTTCGCCGGCGACGCCGAACCGTTCTGCCCGGAGGTTTTCTGACCTCGTGAGTGGCGAGTACGGCCATGACCGCACCCGCCACTCACGGGCGTTGGCAGGCTGGGCACCAGAAGAGGTTGCGGGCGGCCAGTTCGGCGCCGCGCACCGGGGTGTGGCAGACCAGGCAGGGTTGGCCGGCGCGACGGTAGACGTAGACCTCACCGCCGTGCCGGTCACGGCGCGCGGCCCGGCCGGCGGCCACCGGGTCGTGCTCGGCGCGCACCGTGTCGATCCGGCCGCGCTCGACCCCGTCGCGCATCAGCGCCACCAGGTCGGCCCACATCGCGTCCCAGAGCTCGCGGGTCACCGAGCGCCCGGGCAGCATCGGATCGAGGCCGTGCCGGAACAGCAGTTCGGCGCGGTAGACGTTGCCGACGCCGGCCAGCACCTCCTGGTTCATCAGCAGCACCGCCAGCGGCGAGCGCGACCGGGAGATCCGCGACCAGGCCCGCTCGGGGTCGGCGTCGCGACGCAGCGGATCGGGGCCCAACCGGGCCCGGATGGCGGCCACGTCGTGATCGGCGATCAGCTCGCAGGCGGTGGGGCCGCGCAGGTCGGCGTAGTGCGCAGGCCCGAGCATCCGCATCCGGACCTGGCCTCTCGGCGGCTCCGCCGGGGTCGACGCGGTGCGGAACGTGCCGTACAGGCCGAGGTGCACGTGCACCACCAGATCGGGTCCGTAGTGGTGGAACAGGTGCTTGCCGTACGCGTCGGCCCGCTCCAGCACCCGGCCGTCCACCACCTCCGCGGACGTGGCGAACCGACCCTGCGGGCTGCTCACCGCGACCGGCGCCCTGCCGAACCGCTTCTGGTGCGCCCTGGCCAGCCGGTGCAGGGTGTGTCCCTCGGGCATCGCCGCTCCCCCGTGGTCGGGCTCGTCCCGGTACCGACGGGTCAGCGCGGGGGCAGACCGACGATCTCGCCGGTCGCCTCGTAGTCGGTCAGCAGCGCGATCCGCCGCGCGTGCCGGGGCCCACCGGAGAACGGGGTGTCGACGAACGCGTCGACGATCGCGCAGGCCTCGTCCGGGGTGTGCATCCGCGCGCCGAGCCCGATCACCTGGGCGTCGTTGTGCTCTCGGGCCAGCCGCGCCGTCTCCGGGCTCCAGGCCAGCGCCGCCCGGCAGCCGGCCACCTTGTTGGCCGCGATCTGCTCGCCGTTGCCCGACCCGCCGAGCACGATGCCCAGGCTGCCCGGGTCGGCGACCACCTGGCGGGCGGCCTCCAGGCAGAACGGCGGGTAGTCGTCGTCCGGGTCGTACTCCAGCGCCCCGACGTCGACCGCGTCCATACCGCGCTCCGCCAGGTGCGCGATCAGCCGCGCCTTCATCTCGTACCCGGCATGGTCGGCCCCGAGGTATACGCGCACGTCGGCGATCCTGCCAAACAGCCCCGGGATGCCGCGCGGACGGGGTACCCGGGCACAGCCGGCCGACAGCCCATGTCCGTGGAACGGCCAGACTTGACGGGTGGACCGCGACGGGTACTGGGTGGAGCTGGCCGACGGCGTGTTCGCCCGCCGGCACGCCGAGCTCGACCTGACGACCGGGCTGGTGGTGGGCGGGGAGAACGCCCTGGTGGTGGACACCCGGGGCGACCGGGCGCAGGGCGCCGAACTGGCAGCCGCGGTGCGGGCCGTGACCTCCCTGCCGGTGCGGGTGGTCTACACCCACGCCCACTTCGACCACTGCTTCGGCACCCGCGCTTTCCTCGACATCCGCGCTTTCGACGACGCCGCGTTCGGGACGCCGCGGGTGTACGCGCATCCGGGCTGCGCGGTCGCGCTGGCCGCCACCGACGAGGCCCAGCGCGCCGAGTGGACCGCCTACTACCGCGAGCGCGGCGATCCGGTCACCGCCGACGAGCTGGCCACCACCCCGGTGGTCGCGCCGGACACCCTGGTCGAGCGGGCGACGCTGGACCTCGGCGGCCGCACGGCGGTGCTGGGCCACCCCGGACCCGGGCACACCGACCACGACCTGACCGTGCACGTGCCCGACGCACAGGTGCTGTTCGCCGGCGACCTCGTCGAGCAGGGGGCGCCGCCGGACTTCACCGACGGCTACCCGTTGGGCTGGCCGGCCGCCCTGGGTCGGCTGGTGGACACCGGCACCCGGGTGGTGGTCCCCGGCCACGGCGACCCGGTCGCGGAGGGCTTCGTGGCCACCCAGCGGGCCGAGCTGGCTGTGCTCGCCGGGCTCTGCCGCGAGGTGCTCGCCGGCCGGGTCACCTCGACCGACGCGGTACGCCGCTCGCCGTACCCGGCCGGGACCACACACGTCGCTCTGGCGCGCGCCCGCACCACGAGCCGCCAGGAAACACATCCGTAATGCGCGAGCAACGCGATGCTCCTACGTTGCCTCACATGGGGGACGCACGGATCGGCGTGGAGGAGGAGTTCCACGTGACCAACACCGCCCCGTGCGACACCCTGGCGGAGCTGCGGGTGGACCTGCTGCGGCTGCGCGGCGAGCTGGCGGGCGCGGCGCACCGCCGGGTACGAGACCACCGGGTTCGACGAAGTGGTGGCGCTGAGCGGGCGGGTGCTGCCGCACTACGGCTGGTTGTTCCGGGCGCTGGACCGGCTCGGGCTGGACGGCATCGCCCGCCGCGAGCTGGAGCGCGACAACGAGCAGCGCGCCCGCGGCGTGACCTTCCGGGTCAGCGACGGCGGTGAGGATCGGCTGTTCCCGCTGGACCTGGTGCCCCGGATCGTCACCTCCGACGACTGGACGACGCTGCAGGCCGGGCTGACCCAGCGGGTCCGGGCGCTGGAGGCGTTCCTGGCCGACGTGTACGGCGACGGGGTGTTGCCGGAGTCGCCGGTCAGCCCGGCGCACGGGTGGAGCGCGGACGTGGCCTGGCCCGCCCGGGACTGCCCCGCGCCGGGGTGAGCGGGATCGACCTGGTCCGCGACAACGGCGACCACTGGCTGATCCTGGAGGACAACCTGCGGGTGCCGTCCGGGATCGGCTACGCCATGACCAGCCGCCGGTTGGTGCGCAGCGTGCTGCCCGAGCTGGAGCCGCCGGCCGGGGTGGTTCCGGTGGAGGGGGCGCCGGAGCTGCTGCACAAGACGCTGCTGGCCGGACTGCCGCCGAACTGCGGCCCGGACGGCACGGCGGCGCTGCTGTCGGCCGGTCCGATCGACTCCGCCTTCTACGAGCACCGGCTGCTCGCCGAGAGCATGGACGTACCGCTGGTCACCCGGCGAGCTGGACATCCGCGACGGCGTGGTGCGCAAGGGCGAGCTGCAGCTGGACGTGCTGTACCGGCGGATGGACGAGGACAACCTGCTGGCCGCCGCCGGGGCCGACGGGCGGCCGCTGGGTGACCGGCTGCGGGCGGCGATCTGCGGCGGCACGGTCGGTGTGGTCAACGCGCTGGGCAACGGGATCGGCGACGACAAGGCGGTCCACGCCCTACCTGCCCGCGATGATCGGGTACTACCTCGGCGAGCTGCCGCTGCTGCCCGGCGTGCCGACGCTGCACTGCGCCGACCCCGACGCCCGGGCGGATGTCCTGGACCGGCTCGGGGAGCTGGTGCTCAAGCCGGTGGACGGCTACGGCGGCGCCGGCATCGTGATCGGGCCGCACGCCGACGCGGCCACCCGGGCCGACGTCGGCGAGCAGATCCGCAGCGCGCCGGACCGCTGGGTGGCCCAGGACCTGGTCCGGCTGTCCACCCACCCGACGTTCGCCGGTGACCGGATCGAGCCGCGGGCGGTCGACCTGCGGGTGTTCGTGCTGAACGGCGAGCGCCCCGAGCTGGCGCCCGCCGCGCTCACCCGGGTCGCACCGGCCGACAGCCTGATCGTCAACACCTCGCGCGGCGGCGGCGCGAAGGACACCTGGGTACTGCGCTGATTACTGGCTGGTTCTGGGCGGCGCGGCTCGAGGCCACCCGCAACCGGTGGTTCTTCGGCGCTGCGGTCAACCCCCGGGACACCGACGTCACCATCCGCGACGACAGCGGGGCGCGCACGAGGCGCGGGTGGCCGCGCTGAAGGCCCGGGCGCGACGAGCTGCCCGAACCCACCTGGTACTCATGACCGGTGACCCCGAACCCGCGACCGCCGACCGACCCGTGGCTACGGGACCTCCTCCTGGCCACCCGGTCGGTGGCCGTGCTCGGGGCCTCACCCGAGGCCACCCGGCCCAGCCACCGGGTGGCCGGGTACCTGCTGGGCGGCACCGGCTACGAGGTGTTCCTGGTCAACCCGAACGCCTCGCAGATCCTCGGGAGGCCGGTGTATCCGTCGCTGGGCGCGCTGCCGGTGCGCCCGGACCTGGTGGATGTGTTCCGGCGGCCGGCCGAGCTGGCCGGTGTGCTCGAGGAGGCCGTGGCGGTCGGCGCGTCGACGCTGTGGCTGCAGCTGGGGCTGTCCGACGCCGCGGTGGCCGGGCGGGCCGAGGCGGCCGGGTTGACGATCGTGATGGACCGCTGCCTGAAGATCGAGCACTCCCGGTTGGTCGCGGCGCGCTGAGGTGACCGGGGACTCGACGACCTGCCACTCGGGTGTTCACACCCGGGGAGGAGGGGCTCCCCGACCTCGCGCGCCGGTCAGGCGGCGCGGCGGGTGGCGCGGGCCGGGTCGGCGGCCGGGTCGATCATCGGGTTGGA
>JAJCYC010000268.1 GCA_029263115.1 Pseudonocardia sp.
GGCCTGGGCGCCCGGGCGGCCCGCGCCCCGTGGTGGGCGGTGGTGCTGGCCCAGCTCGGCACGCTGACGCTGGCCCTGACCGCGATGTTCGCCCAGAGCGCGGTGCTCGGCATGCTGCCCGGCGCCGAGGCCGCCGCCGAGCTGCTCGGGCACCTCGGCGCGGTCGGCGGCCAGATCGAGGGCGCGCTGCCGCCGGTCCCGGCGACGACCGCACTGCTCGTGCTGGTCGCCCTGGTGCTGGGACTGCTGACCCTCCTGGTGGACGCGCTCGCCGCGGCCGGGTTCGGCCCGGCGGCATGCGGCCTGGTGCTGCTGTGCACCTACACGGTGCCCACCACCCTGGCCCGCGACGCCCTCCCGGAATGGACGCTGGTGGTGGGCGCGGCCTCCTACGCGCTGCTGCTGGTGGTCGACCACCTCCGTCGGCAGTCCGGCCCGGCAGACGGGGGCGACGCCGTGCGGGTGGGCCCGCCGGCGGACGGAGGGCCGACCGGCCCGGCGGCCCCGCTCGTCCCGGCGTCGCGACCACTCGCGGGGATGGCCTCCACCATCGCGGTGACGGCGCTCGCGGTGGTGTTCGCGCTGCTCGTCGGAGGGGTGGTGACGATGGTGGGCACCCAGGGCCGGTTCCCCGGCAACGCACCCGAGCGCGGCGGCAACCAGGGACCACAGTTCGGACTCAACCCGTTCACGTCGCTTCGCGGGCGGTTGGAGCAACCCGATCCGGAGGAGTTGCTACGCGTGCGCGGCCTGCCTCCGGCCACCTACCTGCGGGCCGTGACGCTCACCGACTACGTGCCCAGCGCCGGGTGGCAGCTGCCGGAGAGGCGACGGGAGGTCACCCTGGACCGGACACTGCCCACCGGGCTGCCGACCCCGCCGACCGGTGGCACGGTCACCGTCGAGGTGGAGAACCTCGGCTACCGGGACCGGTGGCTGCCGATGGCCGGGTTGCCGCTCGGCGTCACCGGGGTGGTGCCCGGGCGCTGGAGCTACGACCCGCTCACCACCACCGCCTACACCGACGGGCCGGTGACCGAGCGGGCCTGGGTGCAGCGCGCGGCCCTGCTCTCGCCCGGCCCCGAGGTGTTGGGGGCCCTGCCGCCGACCACCGACGTGGACCCGCTCTACCTCGACACCACCGGTGCCGATCCACGGATCCGCCGGCTCGCCGGGGCCCTCACCCGCCGGGCCGGAACCCAGTTCGCCAAGGTCGTGGCGCTCAACCGGTACTTCCTCGATCCTGCGAACGGCTTCCGGTACAGCCTGCGGACCGCGCCGGGCAACACCGACGACGCCCTGCTGGACTTCCTGACCAGGGGCAAGGTGGGTTACTGCGAGCAGTTCGCGTCCGCGATGGCGATCATGCTGCGCACGGTGGGGGTGCCCGCCCGGGTGGCGATCGGGTTCACCCCCGGCAGCGACAACGCCGGGGCCCGCACCATCGCCACCACGGACGCGCACGCCTGGGTCGAGGTGCTGTTCCCCGGCCAGGGCTGGTTGACCTTCGATCCGACGCCGCTGGGCGACAGTCGCGCCGTGACCCCCGGCTACCTCGCGCAGGCCCCGGACGTGCCGGTGACACCGCCACCGCCGGAACTGTTCGCGCCACCCGAGCCCGAACCTGGCCGCCCGGACCTCGCCGCGCCGCCGCCGGTGCCCGGACAGCCGGCCGACGGCACGTCCGCACCGCCCGACCCCGACTCCGGGATCGAGGCCGGCCCGACCCCGGAGTCGGACCCCACGGCGCCCGGCGGCCCCGAGGAGAGCCCGACCGACGGCGCGCCGCCGGAGGACCCCCGACGCCGGGCCGCGCTGCTCGGGCTGGTGATCGGCCTGGCCGCGGCCGCGGCGCTCGCCGCGCCGTCGACCGCCCGGCGGTGGGCCCGACGGCGGCGGCTGGCCGTTGCGGCGCGGGGCGGGGCCGGTGGTGCCTCGGCCGCCTGGCGGGAGGTGCTGGCCGAGTCCCGGGACCGCGGCGGCGCCCCGCCCGGCAACTCGTCGGTGCGCGCGGCGGCCCGCCGCCTGGTCGTCGCCCACCGGCTCGACCCCGAGGTCGACAGCTCGGTGCGCGCGGTGGTGGGCGCGGTCGAGCGGGGCTGGTACGCCCCGCTACCCGATCATGCGTCCGGGCCGGCCCTGGTCGACGCACTGCACCGGATCCGTACCGGCTTCGACCGGGTGACCTCGCTGGGGATCGGTGACCGGCTCTGGCCCCGGTCGGTCCGACCACGCTGGGCCACCGGGGGGTCGCCGAACGACGGCGACCCCGATCAGGCGGCCGGCGGGCCCACCGGACGGGCCCCGGTCGCCCGGCACGCCCGGTCCGCGGATCGGGTCCGGACACCGACCGGCTGACCGCACCCGGCCGGTGTCCGGACCCGCGACGCCGGACGCGCCTGCGTTCGGACACGCCGAAGCCGCCTCGTTTCTGGCGAAGCCATGCCCGAGGCGGCCACGTGTCGCGGCTACTCCTGGTCGAACCGCCGACGGAACCGTTCTTCCATCTTGCCACCGAACTTCCCGCGCTCGGCCTCGGCACTCTTGGCGGGGGCTGCCTTGCCCGCGCCCACCGAGGTGATCGCGAGCACCGCGCCGCCGAGCATCACCAGGAAACCCAGGATGCTGACGACCGGGATGTTGGCCAGCCAGATGGATCGAACCGCGACCCCGACGACCAGTAACACCAGACCGAGGACGAACAGGGCTAGGCCCTGGACGCGTCGACGGCGGGTGGGGCGGCCTCGGAGCCGGCCGGCCCGGACGGTCGACGCAAACTTCGGGTCCTCTGCGATGAGCGCGCGCTCGATCTGATCGAGCAGCCGCTGCTCGTGCTCGGAGAGTGGCATCTCGTTCGCCTCCGGCACAGGGTCTGGCGCCGAGTGCATTCCGTGCCAGCACCACTCGGCGAGCGCCCGCGGGACGGGCGTTATCCACGAGGATACGAGCCCGAGCAAGCAACGACTACCCGGACCTGCAAAGTGACCGACAAGACACGGTCGGGGAACCGTCGCGTGGCGGACGCGGTGGCCCGCCACGGGCCGAGAACGGCCGGTCGGACGGCCACGGGGCGATCATGAACCGACAGATATCACTCGATCGAGTGACAGTCGAAAGAGATGGCACTCGCCGTGTGCGCGACGTTGCGCCGATCAGGGGGCCGGGCGCCGCGCGAGCACGTGGAGCCGGGCGGCCAGCGCGAGCAGCTCCGGCACTCCCGCCATCAACGTCTCCAGCTCACCCGTGCCCGCCGGGTCGGCCTCGACCACCGACGCGGGCAACCAGCCGTGCAGCAGCCCATCGCCCTGCACCAGCTCGACCGACAGCCCGGCGACCGACTCCAACAGCCCGCGCAGCCCGCCCACGTCCAGTCGCCGCTGCAGCGGATCCGCGTCCCCCCAGCGGCCGGCCGGGTCGGCGAGCACCGTGCGAGCCTGCGCGAGCCGGCCGGCGTGCGCCTGGGCGAGTGCCGCGGCGTGCCGGCCCGCGACCAGGATCGAGACCGCGCCGCCGGGCACCGCGGCCGCCGCGAGCTGGACCACTGCGGTGGACAGCTCGTCCACCACCTCCAGCAGCCCGTGCCCGAGCACCAGGTCGGCGCCGCCCGGGACGACCGCGTCGGCCAGGGTGTGCACGTCGCCGTGCACCGCCCGGACCCGGTCGGTCACCCCGGCCCGGACCGCCCGGCCACGCAGCGCGGCGAGGGCGTCGGGACTGGTGTCGACCACCGTCACCGTGCACCCGGCGGCCGCCATCGGCACCGCCCAGGAACCCGAACCACCACCCACGTCGAGCACCCGGACCGGTTGCCCGGCGCGGCGTTCCCGGGCCCGGTGGAACTCGGCGCGCAGGGCCTGCCGTACGACGTTCTCCGGTACCCGTGACTCGTCGTCCGCCCAGGCACCGGACGGGGCCCCGGTGACGCCGGACGGCCCGACCGATCGACCGGAGCGGGCCGGGGACGCGCCGTCGCCGTTACTCATTCGACGTTCGCGCGGGGCCGCCCGGTGTGCACGGCGGGAGCGTAACCACCCGGTGGACTTCCGTCGCGGCCGGACAGCGGTAAGTTGTGCTCGTGCAGGTGGTCGCCGTGCTCAGCCTCAAGGGAGGCGTCGGGAAGACGACTGTGGTGCTCGGCCTCGCCGGCGCGGCCATGCAGCGTGGCCTGCGCACCCTGGTGGTCGATCTCGACCCGCAGGCGAACGCCACCTCCGCGCTGCGACCCGAACCCACCGAGGCCAGCATCGCCGAGGTGCTCGATGAACCCCGCCGGCTCGTGGTGCGTCGCGCGATCGGGGCCAGCGCGTGGAGCGACGATCTGGACGTCCTGGTCGGCGCGGAGACCAACGAGCGACACAACCATCCGGATCCGAGCGCGAAGCAGCTCTCCCGGCTGGACCGGGCGCTGAGCCGGCTCACCGAGCCCGGCGGCGACGAGGACTACGGCCTGGTGATCATCGACTGCCCACCATCGCTGGGCCAGCTGACCCGGTCGGCCCTGGTCGCCGCCGACCGCGCGGTCCTGGTGACCGATCCGACGATCTTCGCCGTAGCCGGCGTCCAGCGGGCGTTCGAGGCCGTCCAGGACGAGCGGGTGCGCGGTAACGCGCGTCTGCAGCCGCTCGGCGTTCTGATCAACCGGGTGCGCTCCCGGTCGGCCGAGCACGCGTTCCGGGTGGCCGAACTGCGCGAGCTCTTCGGCCCGCTGGTGCTGACCAGTACGGTGCCGGACCGATCGGCGATCCAGCAGGCCCAGGGCGCCTGCGTGCCGATCCAGCACTGGGACACCCCGGGTGCGCGCGAGGTGTCCGCCGCGTTCGACGGGCTGCTCGCCCGGGTGCTGCGCAGCCGCGCTCGGGCCCGTCGCTCCGACCCCGACCTGGTCAACGAGGGCACACCAGCGAGCTGCTGACCTCGAGGAACTGCCCGGCCTGCCGCACCAGGTCGTCGGCGGCGCGCTCACTGACCAGCCTGGTGATGCCCGCCTCGGCTGCGGCGCGGGTCGCCGAGCCGGCGGCGAAGAATGCCGCCCACTCCCCCAGCTCCGGGGCCACCCGCTCCAGCAGGTGCCAGACGCTGCGCCCCGAACCCCGCCGCCCGACCGGCTGGGCCCGCACCGCGAGCACCGCTGCCCCCGCCCGCAGCGCGGACAGGTGCGCGACGGCGAACCGCCGAGACGGGTCGGCCGTGCGCGCGGCCTCGCGCAACCCCGACTCCGCCTGCGCCAGCAACGACAGTGCGGCGGCGGAGGGCGGAGGGCCGGCCACCGGGCCCGCCGCCGACCGCCGACCATCCGCGATCATCGAGATCGTCATCGCGCTCCTCCCAGTACCGTCAGTCGGCCACCCGCACCAGATCCCAGACCCCAGGCCCGGCACGCATCCGCAGCACGTACTCCTGTGCCGGCCCGTCGAGCTCGGCGCAGGACTGGGCGAGTACCCGCCAGCACCGCACCCGATCGCCACCCACCGGCATCGGCGACGGGAACGGCCACGGCGACTCCTCGATCCACCGCTCCCGGACGTCGGTGACCAGGAACCGCGGCCCTTTGCGCATCGGGCGCCGCTGGAACTCCACCGGCTCACCGTCCTGCCAGCGCACCTGGATCGGCGTGGGCTGCCGGGAGCCGAACCGCCGCATCAGCGCATCCACCAACTGTCCTCGCTATCGTCTCCGATGCGGACACCAGCCGGCCGGTGGTCTTCCTCGTCCGCCCGGCGCCAGGGCCCACCCGATGTTCGAACGCATGTTCGATACGACCAGTACAGCGCGTCCCCGGCCCGGAGTCAAGTCGCGAACGCCGCGGTCACCCGCCCGGCCGATGTGGTGTGATTAGCCTCATGCGTGGCACGCTGATCGGCCCCCGGGTGCCGCGGTGACCGCCGCGCCGGCGCGGGTCACCATCGCGCCGCTGACCGCCAGGGCGTTCCTCGACCGACTGACCGAGGCATTGTCCGTCTACGTCACCGCGATGGGCTACCCCCGCTCCACCGTCCGGCAGCGGGCCCCGCTGTGGCGCGAGCACGTCCGCCGGCCCGGGTGGCGCGCGGTCGGCGCGATCGACGCCGACGACCGGCTCACCGGGGTCGCCTACGGCTACCGGGGCACCCACGGGCAGTGGTGGCACGATGAGGTGCGCCGGGGCCTGACCGCGGCCCACCGGGACGGGCTCGGCTGGCTGGCCGACTATTTCGAGCTGACCGAGTTGCACGTGCTGCCGGCCGCGCAGGGCGCCGGGCTCGGCGAGCGGGTGCTGCGGATGCTGCTGCACGACTGCCCCAGCCGCTCGGTGCTGCTGTCCACCCCCGAGCTCGACCCGCGCAGCCCCGCCCGGGCCTGGCGGCTCTACCGCCGCCTGGGGTTCCTCGACGTGCTCCGCTCGCATCAGTTCGTCGGTGATCCCCGACCGTTCGCGGTGCTGGGCCGCGCGCTGCCGCTGCCCGGCCCGCCGCCGCCGGGGCCCGACCCGATCTGACACCCGGGGCGTGCCCCGGCCCGAGGCGGGTCCCGGCCCGGCCCACCGCACGCAGCGCGCCATCCCGGCCCGGCTGGCACGATGGCGGTGTGTCCGCGCCGGCTGTCCCGTCATCCGGCCGGTGCGTCGCCCGGACGCCCGGTCGGCGCGCACGGTGGGGCCCGCTCGGTCTGGTGCTGGCGGTGCTGATCGGCGTGGTGTCGCTGGGCGGGTGCACCCGGGTGCTGACCGCCCTGGCGGTACAGAGCGACGACACCGTCGCCGGGGAGATCGTGGTCGCCCGGGCCGGGGGCCCGCCGCCGGTGATCGCGCTGCCGCCGTCGCTGGTCGGCCGGGTGTCGGTGGCACCGTACGCGGCGGAGAGCTACCAGGGCTCCCGGCTGCAGTTCGGTGGGCTGCGGTTCGACGAGCTGAACTCGCTGGTCACCGTGGCCCCGGAGGCCGAGGGCCGGTTCCGGCTCAACCTGCGCCGGGTCGGCAACCGGATCGTGCTCGGCGGCCAGGTCGACCTGGCATCGGTGCCGGTGGACCGGGCCGATGTGCAGCTCAAGGTCGCGCTGCCCGGGGAGGTGGTCAACACCGACGGGACGGTGGAGGGCACCACCGTCGCCTGGGTGTTCACCCCGGGTCAGGTCAGCGAGTTCACCGCAGTCACCGGATCCCCCGATCCCGCCGCCCCGTCGGTGGCGCGCTGGACCTTGCTGGTCGCCGCGGTCGTGGCGGCGGCGGCGGTCGGGGCCGTCCTGCTGGCCCGGGCACACCGCAACCCACCGGTGCGCGGCGAGGGCCGCGGACCGTGACCACCTCCGTACGCCGCAAGGAGCCGACGTGAGCCTCGACACAGCCGGCCCGGGGGCCCCCGCAGGTGGCCGGCCCGGGCCGGCTCCCGAGCCCGACGACCAGGTGGTGGCCCGGGTCGAGGCGACCGTGACCGCCTACCTGCAGCGCCGCCGTGCCGAGGCCGAGCAGGTTCATCCGGCGTTCGCCGGGGCCGCGGACGTGCTCGCCGACTTCGTGCGGGCCGGGGGCAAACGACTGCGACCGACCTTCGCCTGGTGGGGCTGGCGCGGCGCCGGAGGCGATCCGCACGGTCCGGACGCCGAGCCGGCGTTGAGCGCGGTGTCCGCGCTGGAGCTGATCCAGGCCTGCGCACTGGTGCACGACGATCTGATCGACGCCTCGGACACCCGACGGGGGCGTCCGACCGTGCACGTCGAGTTCACCGACCGGCACCGGCGGGCGGGCCTGGCGGGGCCGTCGGCACGCTACGGCGACGCCGTGGCGATCCTGCTCGGCGACCTGGCCCTGGCCTGGGCCGACGACATGCTGGCCGAGGCGGGTCTCGGCGGGGCCGCCTGGTCCCGGGCCCGGCCGGTGTGGTCGGCGATGCGCACCGAGATGCTGGGCGGGCAGTTCCTGGACTCCTGGTGCCAGGCCGGTGCCGGCGACGACCCCGCGCGGACCGGCGGACCCGGCGGGGCGATCGAGGCCGCGCTGCGGGTGTGCCGGTTCAAGACGGCCGCCTACACGGTGGAGCGACCGCTGCATCTCGGCGCGGCGCTGGCCGGAGCCGACCCGGACCTGGTGGCCGCCTACCGGAGGTTCGGCGCGGACATCGGCGTCGCGTTCCAGCTGCGCGACGACCTGCTCGGGGTGTTCGGCGACCCTGGGGTGACCGGCAAGCCGGCCGGGGACGACCTGCGCGAGGGCAAGCGCACGGTGCTGGTCGAGCTCGCGCTGGACGCCGCCCGCCGCACCGGTCGGGCCAGCGAGCACGCCGTGCTGACCGACGCACTCGGCGACCCGCTGCTGGACGCCGGCGGCGTGGACCGGGCCCGGGAGGCGCTGCACGCCCTGGGCGCGGTCGACGAGGTGGAGCGGCGGATCGCCCGGCTGACCGAGTCCGGGTTGGCCGCGCTGACCGCCGCCCAGGTTGCCCCGCCGGCCGGCACCCGGCTGGTCGAACTGGCGCACACCGCGACCCGGCGCAGCTCCTGATGGCCGCGCTGACGTCCGGGCGCGGCCTGCCGGGGCGCACCGACCACGTAGTCGTGGTCGGTGCCGGACTGTCCGGCCTGGCCACCGCGCTGCACCTGCTCGGCGCGGGCCGGCGGGTCACCCTGCTGGAGCGCGCCGATCACCCGGGAGGACGCGCCGGCCGGCTGGACCTGGTCGGGGCAGGCGGCAGCTACCACGCCGACACCGGCCCCACCGTGCTGACCATGCCCGAGCTCGTCGAGGAGCCGCTGGCGGCGGTCGGCGAGAAGCTGGCCGACCGGCTGGAGCTGATCCGGCTCGATCCGGCGTACCGGGCACGCTTCGCCGACGGCTCGACCATCGACGTGCACACCGACCCGGAGGCGATGGAGGCCGAGATCGCCGAACAGGTCGGGCCCGAGGACGCGGCCGGGTACCGGAGCCTGCGCCGCTGGCTGACCGAGCTGTACCGGGTGCAGATCGACTCGTTCATCGGCGCGGACATGAGCTCTCCGCTGCGGCTGCTCACCCCGGACCTGGTCCGGCTGGCCGCGCTCGGCGGGTTCGGCCGCCTGGGCCCGCGGATAGGCCGTCACCTGCGCGACGAGCGGCTGCGCCGGATCTTCTCCTTCCAGGCCCTGTACGCCGGGCTGTCCCCGGACCGGGCGCTCGCCGCGTACGGGGTGATCGCCTACATGGACACCGTGGCGGGCGTGTGGTTCCCGCGGGGCGGCATGCGGGCGCTGCCCACCGCACTGGCCGACGCGGTGACCACCGCCGGCGGGGAGATTCGCTACGACGCGACGGTCACCGGGCTGGTCCGCCGCGGCGGACGGGCGGTCGGGGTCCGGCTGCGCGACGGTGACGGCGGGCTCGGCCGGGTGGACGCCGACGCGGTGGTGCTGACCACCGAGCTGTCGGCCGCGTACCGGCTGCTGGGCCGCGCCCCGCGCCGGGTGCTGCCGCTGCGCTGGGCCCCCTCGGCGGTGGTGGCCCACCTGGGAGGTGAGCGCGACACGGGCGCGGCGGCCGGTCGGGGCGACGACTGCCATCACACGATCTCGTTCGGGGCGGCGTGGTCGCGCACCTTCGAGGAGATCCTGCACCGCGGCGAGCTGATGTCCGATCCGTCGCTGCTGATCACCACCCCGACCGCGACCGACCCCGGACTCGCCCCGCCGGGACGGACGCTGCGCTACCTGCTCGCGCCGTGCCCCAACACCACCCGGGCGCGGCTGGACTGGGCGCGGCTCGGACCGGCGTACCTGGAAGAGCTGCTCGGGGTGCTGAGCGACCGGGGGCTGCCCCTGCTCGACGCGGCCCCCGAGGTGTGCCGGGTGGTGACGCCCGGGGACTGGTCGGCCGACGGGCTGGCCGCCGGAACCCCGTTCTCCGCCGCGCACACCTTCGCCCAGACCGGTCCCTTCCGTCCGCGCAACCTGGTGTCGGGCTGGGACAACGTGGTGCTCTCCGGGTGCGGAACCACACCGGGGGTCGGGGTGCCACCGACGCTGATCTCCGGGCGGCTGGCCGCGGCCCACGTCACGGGTGCGGCCGGCCGGTGACCGGAGCCACGCGCCGGACCTGGACCGGGTCGCCGATCGAGGTCGTGGCAGCATAGGCGCCGAGATGACCTCCCAGCCCCAGCTGTCGACGAACGCGGTCCCCAGCCCCTCCCCGGGGTCGGTCGGACCGGTCGTCCCGACGGCCACCCCCACAGCCGGCCACACCAGCACGCTCGCCCCGCCGGGCGGTGTGCCCCGGCTCGCCGCGCCGGACGCGGACCCGCACACCGCCGCGCCGTCCGGCGCGCTCACCGGGGCCGCCCGGCTGTTCGGCGCGCCCAGGGTCCGGCCGCTGCTGCTCGGCCTGCTCGGCAGCGTCACCGTCGCGCTGGCCGGGCTGGGCGCCGGCGGGGTCCTGGTCCGCGATCCGTTGCTCAGCGGCACCCCGCTCGCCGCGATGCGGTTCGGCCACGGCTACGACCTGGCGGTGCTCACGGTGTACCTGGGACTGGGGCTGCTGGTCTGGGCCTGGATCCTCGTCGGGCGCGACGTGCTGGCCCGGCGGGTCGGCGGTCGCGGCGTCCTGACCACCGCGTCGGCCTGGATAGCGCCGATGCTGGTGGCACCGCCGCTGTTCACCCGTGACCCGTTCAGCTACCTCGCCTACGGCACCATGCCGCTGCGCGGGCTGGACCCGTACGGCGGTGGGCCGAGCGCGCTGACCGGCCCGATCCCGGACAACGTGCACTGGTTCTGGATGGACACCCCTGCCCCGTACGGCCCCCTGTTCATCCTGGTGGCCAAGGCCGTGGTGACGGTGACCGGCGAGAACATGATCGCCGGGGTGATCCTGATGCGGCTGGCCATGCTGCCCGGGTTGCTGCTGTTTGTGGCCGCCCTGCCCGGCCTCGTCCGCCACCTCGGCGGTCGGGTGCCGGTGGCGCTGTGGCTGGCGGTGGCCAACCCGGTGATGGTGCTGCACCTGGTCGGCGGCCCGCACAACGACCTGTTGCTGATCGGGCTGCTCGCCTACGGCTCGCTGCTGGTGCTCAACCGCCAGCACGTCGCCGGCATCGCGATAGTCACCTGCGCGATGGCGGTCAAGGCCACCGCGGGGTTCGCCCTGCCGTTCCTGGTGCTGGTCTGGGCCGCTCGGATGCAGGGCGGCGAGTGGGCCAGGATCGTCCGGGCCGCCGCGATCGGCATCGGGGTGTTCCTGGTGGTGTTCACCGGCGTGTCGGTGGCCGCCGGCGTGGGCCTGGG
This sequence comes from Pseudonocardia sp., assembly GCA_029263115.1. Taxonomy (GTDB): domain Bacteria; phylum Actinomycetota; class Actinomycetes; order Mycobacteriales; family Pseudonocardiaceae; genus Pseudonocardia. Next base: position 11,221 of record JAJCYC010000268.1, read on the forward strand.
CTGGTTGCCGGCGCTCAACGCACCCTCGAACATCGTCAACTGGCTGTCGCTGTCCACCGGGGTGGGCCAACTGCTGCACGGTCTGGTCGAGGTGGTCTTCAGCGGCCTCTCCGCGACCCCGTTCTTCACCATGACCCGGATGCTCGGGGTGCTGCTGTTCTTCTACATCGCGTTCCGGCAGTGGATGGCGGCGCGTGATGGTGGGCCCGACGCGGTGCGCCGGGCCGGCGTGGTGCTGCTGCTGTTCGCGATGCTGTCGCCGGCCACACTGCCCTGGTACTACGCCTGGGGCATGACGCTGCTGGCGGCCACCGCGTGGACCGCCCGACGGATGTCGATCGCGGTCTTCGTGTCGATTTTCCTGGTGGTGGCGGCGTTCCCGTCCGGTGAGGTGGCGCTGTACGCCTGGGGCTACCTCCTGATGATGCTGGGTGGCGCGGCGGTCGCGGCCCGGTCGCTGACCCGGTCCGATCCGCTGCGCCTGCGCGCCCCCCGGGACTGGGCCCGCGACCGCCAGACCGCGGCGGATGGCTGATCCGGCCGCCCGGGAACTGGACGCCGCCGGCATCACCTGCCCGCGGCTTCGGGCCGCCTACGCGCGCTGTCGGGCGCTGAACGCCCGGCACGGTCGCACCTACTACCTGGCCACCCGGCTGCTCGCGCCCGCGCAGCGGCCGTTCGTGCACGCCCTGTACGGGTTCGCCCGGCATGCCGACGACATCGTGGACACCGGCCACGAAGGCCGGTCGACCGAGCAGCGGGCCGCCGAGCTGGACGCGCTGGCCGGTGGCCTGCGCGCCGCGCTCGCCGACCGGCGGGTCGCCGCCGGCGCGGACCCGGTACTGGTCGCGGTCTGCGACACTGCCCACCGGCACGACCTCGACCCGGGCCACTTCGAGGCCTTCCTCACCTCGATGCGGATGGACACGGTGGTCCGCGACTACCCGAGCTTCGCCGAGCTCGACGGATACATGTACGGCTCCGCCGCGGTGATCGGGCTGCAGATGCTGCCGGTCCTGGGCACGGCGGTACCCCGGGCCGAGGCCGAGCCGGCCGCGGCGGCTCTCGGCGTGGCCTTCCAGCTGACCAACTTCCTGCGTGACGTCGCCGAGGATCTGGACCGCGACCGGGTGTACCTGCCGGCCGATGAGCTGGCCGCATTCGGCGTGGACCGCGACCTGTTGCTCTGGTGCCGCCGCCGCGCCCGCGTCGACCCGAGGGTGCGCCGGGCACTGGCGCACCTGGTGGCCCGCACCCGGGCGGTCTACCGGCGGGCCGAACCCGGCCTCCGCCAGCTCGCCGCCGGCTCACGACCCTGCGTGCGCACCGCGTTCACGCTCTACGGCGGCATCCTCGACGAGATCACCGCCGCCGACTACGACGTGTTCACCGCGCGCGCGGTGGTGCCGACCCGCCGCCGGCTCGCGGTGGCGTTGCCCCAGCTCGCCCGGGCCCGGATGGCCCGCGCACCGGTGAACCGAGAGGTCAGATGGCCATCGCCTGGGCGCGCCGCTTGACCTCGCGGCCCCGGTTGGAGCGCAGCGCGGCGATGGGCGTACCGGGCAGGGACCCGTCCTCGGCGAACAGCCACCGCAGGATCTCCTCGTCGGTGAACCCACCGTCACGCAGCACGGTGACTGTGCCCGGCAGTCCCTTGACCACGACGGTTCCGTCCAGGAAGTCCGACGGCACGACCAGCCCGTCGGACCGTTTGACGGCCAGCAGATGACCGTCCCTGATGAGCTGGTGGACCCGGCTGACCGGGACCTCGAGCTGGGCCGCCACCTCAGCGACCGGTAGGGCGGGTACCGCGTCGGACAGCACCGCCGACGCGACGGGTGTCTCACTCACCGGGTCAACACACTCCGCTCCACTCCGCGACCGACCACTCGACTTTAGCGGAACACCATGCCACAGCCGGGCGCCCCGGGGCAGCCCCTGCGCGCCGGTTCTCGTCACCGACCGACGAAACCCGCCGCCGCCCGCACACCCGCTGGAGCCGCGACCGGGCCTGCGTACCATCGCCGAGGTGGTCACCGTCCCGCACGAACTCACCGGGGTGCTGCTCGAAGGGCGGTACCGCGTCGGTGAGCTGTTGGCGGTCGGCGGCATGTCCCGGGTCTACCGCGGCACGGACACCAGGCTGGACCGGGCTGTGGCGGTGAAGGTGATGGACTCCCGCCTCGCCGCCGACCCGGCCTTCCGCGGCCGGTTGGAGCGGGAGGCCCGCGCGATGGCCCGGATCGAGCATCCGGGTGTGATCGACGTACACGACCAGGGCGAGCACGGGGCGGGCCCGGAGCCGCTGGTCTACCTGGTGATGGAACTGGTCGAAGGCGCCACCCTGCGGGAGCTGATCGTCGAGCGCGGCGCGCTGGACGTGGCCGAGGCGCTCGCCGTGCTCGAACCGGTGCTGGCCGCACTCGCCGCCGCGCACCGCGAGGGCCTGGCCCACCGCGACGTGAAGCCGGAGAACGTCCTGATCAGCCACACGGGGACGATCAAGGTCGCCGACTTCGGGCTGGTCACCGCCGCGGCCACGTCCCGCGCCACCACCGCTGGAATGATCATGGGGACACCCGCCTACCTCTCCCCCGAACAAGTCGTCGGGGAGGGTGTCGGTCCGCGCACCGACGTGTACGCCGCCGGGGTGCTGCTGTTCGAGCTACTCACCGGACGCCCCCCGTTCGGCGGCGACAACGCCCTGTCGGTGGCCTACCGGCACGTCAACAGCGACGTCCCGCCGCCCTCGACCCTGGTGCCGAGGCTGCCTCCCGAGCTGGACGCGCTGGTGGCCCGGGCCACCCGCCGGGCCGCCGAGGACCGGCCGGCCGACGCCGCGACGATGCTGTTCGCCGTGCGCGGGGTGCGGGCCGCGCTGGGCATACCCGCCGTGCCGGTGCCGGTGCCGGCAAGCGCGCGCGCCGCCACCGGGCGCCCGGCCACCGGAACCCGGCCGACCGCCGTCGTGCCCCCGGGCACGGTCCCTCCGCCGCGGGCCACCCGCGCACTGAGCCTGCCCGGGCACGTCACCGCTGGCAGACCGGCTCACGCCCGACCGGCCGACCACCTGGCCGAGCCGCCCTCCCGCCGTCCGTGGCCGGCCCTCGGTGTGGGGGCCGTCGTGCTGCTGGGGGTGCTCGCCGGGGTCCTGGGATGGTCCTGGGGCGGCGGCAGCGGGGTCAGCACGCCGTCGGTGGTGGGTCTGGCCGAGCCGGACGCGCAGCGCGCGCTGACCGAGGCCGGCCTGTACGGCGTGGTCACCGAGCGGCACGACGACACGGTGCCGAGCGGGGTGGTCGCGGCCAGCGATCCGGTCGCCGGCACGGAAGTCCGTTCCGGCAGCCGGGTCACGCTGACCGTCTCGACCGGCCGGCCACGAGTACCGCCGATCCCGGTCGGCTCTCCGGTTGCCGCGGCCGAGGGCCTGCTGCGCCAGGCCGGCTTGACCTCGCGGCTCGACGAGGCCGCCCGCCGGTTCCACCCCACCGCGCCGGCCGGCAGCGTGATCGGCACGGTGCCCCGGGCCGGCAGCGAGCTGGCCGTCGGCGCCCCGGTCGCCCTGGTGCTCAGCCGCGGCCCGGCCCGCGACCGCGACCGGGGCGGCGACGACGGGCTCGGCGGCTCGATCGGCGAGTTGATCCAGCGCGAACTGGAGCGCGCCCTCGGCGGCGGCGGCAACTAGCCGACCGGCGGTCGGGTCGCGGCCACCGGTCACGCAGCTCAGCCGCGGTACCGATCACGCAGCTCAGCCGCGGTACCGATCACGCAGCTCAGCCGCGGTACCGATCACGCAGCTCAGCCGCGGTACCGATCACGCAGCTCAGCCGCGGAGCATCTCCGCGACCAGGAAGGCCAACTCCAGGGACTGCTGGGTGTTCAGGCGGGGGTCGCACGCGGTCTCGTAGCGGCCGTGCAGGTCGGCGTCGGAGATCTCCTGGGCGCCGCCGAGACACTCGGTGACGTCCTCGCCGGTGATCTCCACGTGCAACCCGCCCGGGTGGGTGCCCAGAGCGTGGTGCACCTCGAAGAAGCCCTGCACCTCGTCCACGATCCGGTCGAAGTGTCGCGTCTTGTAGCCGCTCACCGACTCCACGGTGTTGCCGTGCATCGGGTCGCACTGCCAGATCACCTGGTGGCCGGAACCGGTGACCTTCTCCACGATGGCGGGGAGCACCTCGCGCACCTTCCCGTTTCCCATCCGGCTGATCAGAGTCAGCCGGCCGGGCACGCCGTGCGGGTCGAGCCGCTCTACGTACTCCACCGCCTGCTCCGGCGTGGTCCCCGGGCCGATCTTCAGGCCGATCGGGTTGGCCAGCAGCTCGGCGAACGCGATGTGTGCGCCGTCCAGCTGGCGGGTCCGTTCACCGATCCACAGGAAGTGCCCGGAGAGGTCGTAAAGCCGGGGCTGGTCGGCCCGGGTGTCCAGCCGCAGCATGGCCCGCTCGTAGTCCAGCAGCAGCGCCTCGTGGCTGGCGTAGAACTCGACGCTGTGCAGGCTGGGGTCGTCCACCCCGCACGCACCCATGAACCGCATGCCGCGGTCGATCTCGCTGGCCAGCGCCTCGTACCGCTCGGCGGCCCGGGACGTGCGCAGGAAGTCCTTGTTCCAGTCGTGCACCAGGGAGAGGTCGGCCATCCCGGCGGCGGTGAGCGCCCGGACCAGGTTCATCGCGGCACCGGCATTGGCGTAGGCACGGACCATCCGGCTCGGGTCCGGGATCCGCGCCTCCGGGTCGGGCTTGATCGAGTTGACGATGTCGCCGCGGTAGGAGGGTAACCCCAGCGCGTCGATCGACGAGCTGCGCGGCTTGGCGTACTGGCCGGCGATCCGGCCCACCTTGACCACCGGCATGCTCGCGGCGTAGGTCAGCACCACGGCCATCTGCAGCAGGGTGCGGATGTTGCCCCGGATGTGCGGCTCGGTGTTGTCCTGGAACGTCTCCGCGCAGTCGCCGCCCTGCAGGAGGAACGCCTCGCCCCTGGCCACGTGCGCGAGCCGCTCACGCAGCCGGTCGACCTCCTGGGGAACGGTCACCGGCGGGACGCTCTCGAGCACGTGGCGCACGTGGCGAACCGCGTCCTGGTCGGGCCAGTCGGGCTGCTGCGCGGCCGGCCGGGCCAGCGCGTCGTCCAGCCGGCTGCGCAGCGTGCCGGGCAGCGGGGGCAACTCGGGCAGCTCGTCAGCCGGTACGTCCACGGTCCAGTTCACGGTTG
>JAJCYC010000269.1 GCA_029263115.1 Pseudonocardia sp.
ATCCCGTAACCTGTCCACCCGATAGGTGCCCTCTCACTCGGATGATCATGTCGTCGCAAACATCATCATCCCAGCTCAGAGCGGCACCTATCGCCATCTCAGGACCAGTGTCGGGCAACTACTCGCGGATTCGGGTCTGACGCGGGCCCCCTGCGGGTGCGGCGTGCCTACCCTCGCGGGGCCAGCCGAGGGGCGCCGACGCGGAGCACACCGACGTACATGGCCAGTGCGACCAGACCGGTCAGGCCGACCAGGGCCGCCTCGACGAGCAGATTCGCGGTCTGCGGGCCCGCCAGGTGGCGGCCGACCGTCAGTGCCGGGACCATCGCCACCGCGGCGGCCAGCACCAGCCCGGTGCCCCAGGTCGTCAACGGCTCGGGCCGCACCGCATTGCGCAGTCGGGCCAGCACGGTCACCGCCGCCACCACTTCGCCGGCCAGGATCGCGAACAGCAGGGCGACCAGCCGGGCGTCCGCGGGCAGGGCCAGTGCGCTGAATCCGGTCACCAGCGTGGTGGCCATCCCGAGCATGCTGGCAATGGTCGGGCCCCGGTCGTCCAGCCGGGCGAACAGGGCCTGCTGGCCCAGGTCGCGGATGCCGAGGACCAACTGGGCGACGGCGGCCACGGCCAGGCAGGCCGCCAGTGCCCCGACCAGCGGGCTGCCCGCCATCTCGCCGAGGGCCAGCAGTTCGGCGACCGGCGCGGCGAACGCCACCAGCAGGCACAGCGGTGCGGTGGCGGCCACGAACGCCAGGTAGAGCCCGCGCCGCCACTGACGGCCGAACCGGGGCAGGTCGTCCCGGGCTGCGGACAGCTCGGGCAGCGTCGCGGTGGCGACCGACCGGGCCCCGAGGGAGGACAGCGCGTAGTAGGCCTGGGTGGACAGCTGCAGCACGAGGACCCCGCCGGGCACGGTCGCCGCCACCACGCTGAGCGAGTAGTTGGCGACCGTGGAGTTGGCCGCCACCGGGATCGAGCGGACCAGCCGGCGCAGCGCGTCACCGGCCTCGGCGTCGCCGCGCCAGCCGCGGCGGGGTCGAACCGCCAGCCCGGCGCGGGACGCCCCCCAGAGCTGCAGGCCGGCGTGCATCGCGATCGCGCCGGTGCTGCCGAGGCCGAGCAGCACCATCATCCCGAGCGGCGCAGCGGACACCCCGAGCCCGGTGCCGTAGATCCGGGTGGCCACGACGACGGTGGCGATGATCCCGACGCTCTCCAGTGCGGGCGCGGCGGCGGCCAGCCCGAAACGGCCCCGGGCCTGTTGAGCGGCGATCCCCAGCGACGCCGCGGCGAACAGCGGCACCTGTGGCGCCACGAACAGGATCAGTACCAGGGTCAGCAGCCAGGCCCGGCCGCGTTCGGCATCGGGCACCCCGGCGACCAGGGTCCAGGCCAGCGCGGGGGAGGCGACGGCCAGCGCCGCCCCACCGGTGGCGGCCACCCTGAACAGCCGGCCGCTGATCCGCCCCAGTAATTGCGCCGCGCGGCCCTCGCCGCTCTCCCGGGCCCGGACCAGCAGTGGGACCAGCACCATGGCCAGCACCGGCCCGGCGACGATGGTGAACACGTTGCCCGGCAGCACGTACCCGGCCTGGAATACGTTGGCGAGATAGGTGGGTCCCATCAGCGCCCCGACCACCAGCACCCGCAGCAGCCCGGTGGCCCGGCTCACCAGGGTCCATCCGGCCACGACCAGGGAACGCCGCGCGGTGACCTGCTCCCTGGACCCGGCCTCGCGCACCTGATTGGTCACCCAGTGTCCTCTCGCCGCCCGTGCGAGTCGGACGCTATGCCCGATCGGGTAAGCGGTTTGGCCGCAAGGAGTTAGCGGAAGGCCAACGCAGCCTGTGTGCATGCTGTGAGTCGGGGCGACCTGCACGAACGGGTGGTGTCCTTCGTCACGCGGTGCTATGGCTGAATCCGTGGGATCTGTGGCGTTGTGGCCATCGTGGATGATCCATACGCTGAGCACCGCCGTGACATCAAGCCACCGCGTCACCACACCGCCGTGACCATCGAGGAGCCCCGTTGAGCACGAAGAACGTCGCGATCTACCTCTGGCCCGGGATGACCATGCTCGACTCGCTCGGACCGCACCAGGTACTCGGCCTGATGCCGGAGTTCGTCACCAACCGCTAGGTCACACGCCAGCGCGACCTAGCAGCCCCCGGCCAGTGCGTAGCCCTCCACCGCTGCGGCCGTGTCGCGGGTCAGCGTGCCGTTGAGCGCGTTGCGGGCTCCGGGACGGTTCATCGTGATCACCAGGATCCCGTACTGGCGCTCGGTCCGCGGCTCGCCACCCATATCCTGCCCCTTGCCGATGTTCGGAGGTGACCGGCGCTTCCGATCTCCGGTGGCACGATATCCATGGAACGGTGGGCATCCATGGAACGGTGGGCGCGGTGCGCGCCGAAGGGGGATGACCGAGTGGTCACCGACGGACGGGCCGAGCTGCGGTCGGTCGTACGGGCGCTGGTCGAGCGGGAGTCGCCCGAGGAGGCGGTGCGGGCGACCATGGACAGCGTGCTGGGCTACGCCCCCGAGCTGTGGTCCTCGATCGCCGAGCTGGGGCTGCCCGGGCTCGCCGTCCCCGAACGGTTCGGCGGCCGGGGAGCCGGCTGGGCCGAGCAGGGTGCGGTGTTCACCGAGCTGGGCCGGTCGCTGATGTGCGCGCCGTACCTGGCCACCGTGGGCCTGGCGGTGCCCACGCTGTTGGCCAGCGGCGACGAGGACGCGGCCGGACGCTGGCTGCCGGGTGTTGCGGCCGGGCGGCTGATCGCCACTGCGGCGCTCAGCGGACCGTTCCGCCGGACCGCGGCTGACGTGCCGGTGCGTGCGCGGCGCCGCGACGGTGGGTGGCGGCTGTACGGCGTGGAGCCGCACGTGCTGGACGGCGCGGTCGCCGAGCTGCTGCTGGTGCTGGCGGTCACCGGACCGGCCGCGGACGGCGTCGGTGCGCCCGCCGAGCGGGACGCCGCGGCCGACGGCTCCGCGGCGGAGGACGGATCGGCAGCGGAGGGCGGGGTCGGCCTGTTCGCGGTGTCCGACTGGGCTGCGGGGGTCACCGCGACCGCGCCGCGCACCTCCGACCGCACCCGCCGGCTGGCCCGGATCGAGCTGGACGGGGCGGAGGCCACCCTGGTCGGGGCGCCCGGGCAGGGCCTGCGGACCGCGGCGCTGGCCCGGCCGGCCGCGGTGGCGGCGTTGGCCTGCGAGCAGGTGGGCGGCGCGGACCGGGTACTGGAGCTGGCGGCCGAGCACGCCCGCACCGTGCAGCGCTTCGGGGTACCCGTCGGGTCGTTCCCGGAGGTCAAGAACCGGTGCGCGGACATGCTGGTGGCGGTGGAGTCGGCCCGGTCGGCGGCCTGGGCGGCGCTGCGGTCGTTGGACGGGCTGGAGGTTCGCGCCGACCTGCTGGCCACGATCGCCGGCGCGGTGTGCGCGGAGTCCTACGCGAGCTGCGCGGCGGACGGCGTGCAGCTGCTCGGCGACACCGCCGAGCACGTCGTGCAGCTGCACCTGCGGCGTTCCCGGAGCGGGAGCGTGCTGTTCGGCACGCCCCGCGAGCACCGGGCGCTGGCCGCCGAGCTGATTCCCGAGCTCACCGACGACCTGGTCACCGCATGACCGGGCCGGAGCGCGACGGGGCCCCGGCCGGTTGCCGCGGTCCCGAGGGCATGTTCCGCGCGCTGGACGAGGTGTCGGCGGCCGCCGGGGCCCGTGGCCGGCTGGACGAGACCCTGCGCGACCGGCTCACCCAGCTGTGGATGCGGGTGTGGCTGCTGCGCGTCACCCGGGAGCGGGCGATCGAGGAGGGCGACGAACCGGACGCGCCGTCGTTCTCGGTGCTCTCGGTGCTCAGCGAGCAGATCCACGCAGGAATCGCCGACCTGGGCCCGGAGGCGCTCGGACCGGACGCGGCGTGGTCGGAGGACGACGAGCCGCTGGTCCGCCGGATGCTCGACGCGCACGCCCCGGGCGGCTCCGTCGACCTGCGCGCCGTCCTCGCCGAGCGGGTGCTCGGCTTACCTCTCTGACCGGTCCCGGTCGTTCAGACCCGGGCCGCGCGAGCCCGGGCGCGTTCGAGGTAGCGGGTTCGGCGATTCCGCCCACCGGGCGGGCCGACCTGCCTACCCTGCCCCCTATGACCGAGCCCCGCCACCTCCACAGTGACGTCGTGATCAACATGAAGGCTCCGTGGTGGCTCGTGATCCCGGGGATTCTGCTGTCCGGGGCGATCGGGGTGATCGGGCTGCACGCCTCCGTCACCGGGGCACTGACCTACGACACCACCTCCAGTCGGTGCGCGGCTGCTCATGGTCCCGGCGGAGGCCGAGTTCGAGGCCCGGCACCCCGAGATGGCCCGCTTCCGCCGCGACGACCGGCGCTACCAGGTCCCGATCGGCCCGCGACCGTCGAGCAGGGAGCTACTCCGGGCCGCGCTGCAGCGGCACGCCGGCGGGCTCGACCACGGCGTCATCGACGAGCCGCACCGGTCGAGCTACGTCTGATCCGGCTCCGGCCGGGCCAGCGGCAGCGAGTCGAGACCGAAGGAGTTGGCCGGGGCCGGGAGGACGGGCCCCTGGTTCACGCCTTGAGTACCACCTTCAGCGCGTTGTGCCGGCCGGCGTCGGCGAACACCTCGTAGGCCTCCACGTCCTCGAGGTGCAGGGTGGCCGGCGCGCCGTGCACGCCGATGTTCGCCACCACGCCGCCCGAGCGGACCAACGCCCGGACCGTGATAGATCAGCGCCTTCATGGTGTCTCCCCGAACCTCGCGGGTTCGCAGACCTGCCCGTCACCCGCGAGTCGTCGATCGGTCGGCTGTGACGCGGGTTACTCTGCTCGGGTCGGGGAGGCGGGCCCGTCTCAGTGCGCGAATCGGGCGCGGGGCGCGGGGGTGATTCACATCATAGGCCCGAGCAACGGTTGGCGACTCGGGTGAGGTGGCATCGTGGGTCGACGGGCTGAGGCCCGAGTCTGGCCGCGGGGCTGCGGCCAGGGAGGATTTGGTGCGATCGACTCGAGCGGCCCCGGGGGGAGGGGAAGTTCGCGCCGATCGCTGCGACAGAATGAGCGTTAACAACTTGGCTGTCAAGACTCCCCCCGCCGAGCGGAGGATGGGGAGGCCGAACCGATGTCCGACACCGCACCGAAACCCGATCTTGAGCGCTGCCGCGACGTCGCCCGGGAGCTACGTCGGGTCATGCGGGGTATCGACATGTGCCGACACACGGTCGCCGATCGTTTCCAGCTGACCGTGTCCGAGATGATCACCCTCACCGAGCTGCATGTCTACGGTCCGCTCCGGGCCGGTGACCTGGCCGAACGGGTGGGCCTCACCACCGGCAGCGTCACCGCGCTGCTCGACCGCCTGCAGGCCCGGGGTCTGTTGGCGCGCAGCCGCCCGCCGTCCGACCGGCGGGTCGTGTGGGTCGCGGCGACCCCGGCCGGGATGCGTATCGCCGACGGCCTGGCCGAGCTGCTGGCGGAGACCATCGGGCAGGTCGTCCGGCGGGAGGGGATGCCACCGGCCGATCAGCTCACCCGCTGCTTCGGCGAGCTGGGCACCGCGCTGCACGAGCTGGCCGCCTCGCCGGCCGCGTTCGGCCCCGCGGGTGGGGAACAGGGCTAGCGCCGGATCACCGATCGGCCACGGATGCGGACGTGACGGCCGGTAGCCGCTAATGTGCGGTGCCGATCAGCGTGAGCCCATCATGATGACCCGACTGAGCGAGGGAGGTTCCCGTGGCCGGGAAGTCCGAGGTGTACCAGGACCGCGCCGGGAAGTTCCGGTTCCGGCTCAAGGCCAGCAACGGCCAGGTGGTGGCGACCGGTGAGGCCTACGAGTCCAAGACGGCCGCGCTGAAGGGCTGCGAGTCGGTGCAGCGCGCCGCCGACGGCGCCAAGATCGAGGAAGTGGCTGGCTGACCACCGCCCGCCCCGCCCGCGACGACGCGGTAACCGACACGCTCGGTGAGCTCTACCGGGTGATCCACCGCCGACGCGACGTGCGGGGCGAGTTCACCGGCGAGCCGATCGCGCCCGAGGTGCTGGACCGGGTGCTGGGTGCCGCGCACGCCGCCCCCAGCGTCGGGTTGACCCAGCCGTGGGACTTCGTGCTGGTCTCCCGCCGAGACGTCCGCCAGCGGTTCCGGGACCACGTCGAAGGTGAGCGGGCCGAGTTCGCCGGCACCCTCGACGGCGAGCGGGCCGAGCGGTTCTCCGGGATCCGGGTCGAGGGGGTGCTGCAGGCCAGCCTCGGCGTGGTGGTCACCTACGACGCCACCCGCGGCGCGCCGGACGTGCTCGGTCGGCACACCATCGCGGACGCCGGGCTGTACTCGGTGTGCCTGGCGATCCAGAACCTCTGGTTGGCGGCCACCGCGGAGGGCCTGGGGCTGGGCTGGGTGTCGTTCTACCGTGAGGAGTTCCTCACCGATCTGCTGGGCATCCCGGACGGGGTGCGCCCGGTGGCCTGGTTGTGCCTCGGCCCGGTCAGCCACCTGGAGCAGGTGCCCGACCTGGAGCGGCACGGCTGGCGTCGACGCCGGCCGCTGGAGCAGGCGGTGCACCACGAGCGCTGGGGATCGGACACGACCTGAGGCTCAGGGTGTGGTCGTCGCGCGCAGGGTGAGCAGGGTGATCTCCGGCGGGGCGCCGACCCGGACCGGGGGACCCCAGAAGCCGACGCCGCGGGTGACGTACAGCCAGGTGCGTCCGACCCGGGTCAGCCCGGACATCACCGGCTGGTCGAGCAGCACCACGTGGCCCAGCGGCAGGAACTGCCCGCCGTGGGTGTGCCCGGAGATCTGCAGGTCCACATCGCGGCGCGACACCTGCTCGATCATCACCGGCTGGTGGGCCAGCAGCACCACCGGCCGCGACGGGTCCCGGCCGGCGAGCGCCGTGTCCAGATCCGCGCCGTGGCCGGGGGTGCCGTAGCCGGCCGCGATCCGGTCGTCGATCCCGGCCAGGTCGAACGTCGGCGCACCCGCACCGGCGCCGAGCCGCCCCACCGTCACCCGCTCGTTGCGCAGCACCCGCACCCCGACCGTCGGCAGGAACTCGACCCACTCCCGGGCCCCGGAGAAGTACTCGTGGTTGCCGGTGACGAAGTAGGTCGGTGAGTTGAGCCCGCCGAGCAGCGTGGCGATCGGTCCGAGCTCCTCGACCGACCCGTCCACCAGGTCGCCGACGATCGCCACCAGGTCCGGCCGCTCGGCGTTGACCCGGGCCACCACATCGGCCAGGAACGGGCGGCGGTTGAACGTGCCCAGGTGGATGTCGGACAGCGCGGCGATGGTCACCCCGTCCAGGGTCGGGTCCAGCCGGTCCAGGGCGACCTCGCGCCGCTCCAGCCGGATCGAGCGGGCCTCGACCACCCCGTAGCCGACGGTGCCGGCGGCCAGCAGTCCGGCCGCTCCGCCGATCAGCCGGGCGAGCAGCATCCGCCGCCCGGGATCCGCCCGCCGGCCCATCAGCGCCCGGGGCAGCTCGGCGACCAGCAGCACCAGCGCGAGGTACAGCGCGAGCACCAGCCAGAGGTACCCGACCCAGGCCAGCACGGTGGCCGGCGTCCCGGTCGGGTCGAGCACCCGGCGGGTGCCGAACGCGGCCAGCGTGGCCGCGGCCAGCGCCACCACCAGCAGCGCCCCCCACCGGCGGCGGCCCGAGGGCAGGGTGTCGTGCACCAGCCGTCGGTAGAGGTAGAGGTGCAGCAGGAGCACCACGGTGATCACCATCAGCAGGAAGCCCACGGACCAATCCTGCCCGCTGCCGCCGACCGGCCGTCGACGCCCGCTCGAGCGCCCGACGCTGTGCCCGGAATCACCGTTGTGGGTGGTGGGAGATCACGACTCATCAGTAACACCCCGGCCCCTGACGTCGACCAACCAGTCAGAAGATGTCCGACTCTCCCAGTGTCCAGGAGTGGATCGTGTACCCAGCCAGGAACGTTCCGGCGGCCCACCGGGCCCGCAGGGCGCAGCCGCGTCGAGAGTCGGTGTAGTCATGTCGCTGCCGCTCTACTACTACGTGCTCGGCACGCCGCTGGGCATCCTCGGCCTGTTCCGCTGGGGTTGCTGGCTGATCCGCCGCATCCCGGCCGTGCTCTACCGGCCGGTCACCGGCGACCACCGGCTGCCGATGACCATCGTCGTGCCCACCTACCAGGAGGACCCGCGGATCTTCGCCACCGCGATCGAGTCGTGGCTGGCGAACGGGGTCGAAGAGGTCATCCTGGTGATCGACGCCTCCGACGCCGTGTGCCAGGAGGTGGCCAGCCGCTACCCGGTGCGGGTGCTGATCACCGATGTGCCCGGCAAGCGCGACGCGCTGCGCATGGGGTGGAACGCCGCGCGCACCGAGCTGGTCGCGCTGGTCGACTCGGACACGATCTGGGCGCCCGACGTGGCGGCCGAGGTGTGCAAGCCGTTCGCCGACCCCCGCATCGGCGGTGTCGGCACTCGGCAGAACGTCTACGGCTCCAAGGGCTTCCTGACCCGGATCACCGACATGTTCCTGGACCACCGCTACTTCGACGAGAACGCCAGCCAGAGCCTGCTCGGCCAGGCGGTCTCCTGCCTCTCGGGGCGCACCGCAATCTACCGTCGCGCGCTGCTGATGGAGATCGAGCACGAGTTCATGAACGAGACGTTCTGGGGCGTGCCGTGCCTGTCCGGTGACGACAAGCGGCTCACCACGCTGATCCTGGAGCGCGGGCACAAGACCTACATGCAGCGCACCGCCCAGGTGTGGTCGACCTTCCCCACCACCTGGAACATCTTCTTCAAGCAGCGGCTGCGCTGGGCCCGCAACACCTGGCGGTCCGACCTGCGCGCGCTGTCCAAGCCGTGGGTCTGGAAGCACAAGTTCCTCGCCTACACCATGATGGACAAGGGGATCAGCAGCTTCACCCTGCTGGTCGGACCGGCATTCATGATCTACTCGATCGCGGTCCAGAACTGGGTGTTCTGCGGCATCCTCGCCCTGTGGTGGCAGATCAGCCGGTCGGCGAAGCTCCTGCCGCACCTGCGCCGCCGCCCGTCGTCGTTCTTCCTGGTGCCGGGATACGTGATGGTGTCCTGGGTGATGGCGCTGATCAAGCTGTACGCCCTGCTCAGCATCCGCAAGCAGCGTTGGCTGACCCGCGAGGTGGCCGTCGAGGGTGGCGCCGTGGTGCGTACCAGCCGGCCGGCAGAGCTCGGCGCGGGCGCCCCGCCGGAGTCGGTGACCGTGGAACTGGCCACCGGCGTGGCCGACAGCGCTGAACTGGTGTGCGTGGGCCCGGCGGCCGCCGAGCGGACGAGCAAGGGCACGGTCGGCGGCCTGCGGACCACGCTGGTGCTGCTGGTCGTGCTGGCACTGGTGGCGGCCTTCGCCTACCTCGTGCAGCCGGGGCGGACCCTGGTGGCCGCGCCGAAGTTGGTGTCATCCTTCTCGCTGGCTCCCGCATTGCAGCCCGACGACGGTGGTTCGGACTCCGGTTCCGGTGGTGGTTCGGACGGTGGTTCGGACTCCGGCTCCGGCGGTGGTTCGGACACCGGCTCCGGCGGTGGCTCCGACGACCCGACCACGTCGCCGCGCCCCACTACGCCGAAGCCGACCAAGGACGCGGCGGCCGAGGCGCTGAAGAAGCAGCAGAAGGCCGAGGCGAAGGCTCAGGAGCAGGCGGCCAAGCGGGCCCAGGAGGCGGCTCGCGAGCGGGCCGAGGCAGCCGCCGAGGCCGCAGCCGACCGGGCCCGGGCCCAGGCCCGCTCGGCGAAGGCCTGGGAGTCGCGTGGTCGTCCGGCCCGGATGATCGTGGTGCGCGACTTCGCCGTCGAGTCGGTGCAGGGCGGCCGTCTCGTGCAGCAGTCGGCCCGTCCGGGCGGCGCGCTGAACCTGGCCGTCATGGACCGGCTGGTGCCGGCCGACTGGCTGGTGATGACCGGCGACCAGGCACGGCTGAACTCCGTGGTCACCATGACCCCGGGCAACACCCTGGACATCGGTGGGGTGAAGACCCTGCAGCTGACCGGTGGCCCGGCGCTGGCCGACGCCTCGTCGATCTACACCGGCAGCGGCCGGATCACCGCACGCGGCGTCACCGTCACCTCGGTGGACCCGGCGACCAACGAGCCGATGGCCGCAGGCGCCGGCCGGCCGTTCATCGTGGTCGCCCGCGGCGGTGGCATGGACGTCACCGACGCCACCTTCAGTGACCTCGGCACCGCGGTCACCGACCCGGAGAGCCGCAGCGGCGTGCAGTACAACGAGGGCGCCGGCGGCGTCCTGGAGCGCGCCACCTTCGTCCGCAACACCATCGGTCTGCGGCTGGCCCGCTCGCAGGGCGTGCGCCTGGACGGCATCACGGTCAAGGAGTCGGTCACCGACGGCCTCGAGCTCGACGGCGACCAGGGCACCACCCTGGCCGGCATCCTGGCCGAGAACAACGGGGCCAACGGCGTCCTGGTCAAGGGCGAGACCGCCGACCGGGTGCTCTCCGGGATCACCAGCTCCGGCAACGGCGAGTACGGCCTGTCGGTGGTTGGGCAGCAGAACCCGAAGATCCTCGGTGTGGCCACCGCGGCGGACAAGAACGGTGGTCTCCGGATCAACCGCTCGACCAACGCCCTGGTCGCCGACTTCACCGCGACCGACCAGCCGATCGGTGTGTTCACCCACGTCGGCAGCACCGGCCTGGTGTTCGAGCGGGTGCGCATCGAGGGCGGCCGCCGGGGCATGGTCTTCGAGAAGTCCACCACCGGTGTCCTGGTCAAGGAGAGTTCGGTCGTCGGCGCCCGCTCGATCGGGGTGTCCATCGGTGGCAAGGAGATCACCCTCGACCGGCTCACGGTCGACGGTGCCCGGACCGGGGTGCGCATCCAGCGGGGCGCGGACGGGATCCACACCACCGGGCTGACCGTCACCGGTGGCGAGGACGGCTTCGTGGCCAACCGGGGCAGCAACCGGGTGGTGCTGCGCGACTTCGTCGCCGAGGGCATCGGCAACGACGCGGTGCGTACCGCGAGCCCGGACGCCCAGATCTCCAACGGCCGGATCACCGGCGCCGACACCGGGGTGACCGCCAGCGCGGCGGCCACCGTCGCCGACCTGGCGATCAACCAGGTCGAGACCGGTCTCCGTTCGCGGGCCGGCGCGACCACGGTCGCCGACCGGGTGTCCATCGCTGCTCTCAGCCTGGGCGTGGACGCGATACCCGGCTCCGTGGTGCAGCTCGGTGAGTCCCGCTCGCACGCCCTGCAGGCGATTCGCGGGGACGTGCGGTTGGTCGGCTTCAACGACTTGAGCCTGCCGCCGCTGAACGTGCTGGGCGCGATCGGCGTCCCGCTCGTACTGTTGGCCTTCCTGCTCGAGGTGTTCCACTCGTTCCGCCAGCGTCGGTTCGGCCGTGGCGGCCGCCGGCATCCGCCCACGCTTCAGGTAGGTGCATGATGCGCGCTCCGTTCCGCAGGCTCGCGGTGCTGGCCGTCCCCGCAGTGCTCGCCTTCGGGCTGCTGGCCGCCGGGTGCGCCAAGCCGGACGTGCCGTTCACCGCCCGCGAGGTCGCGGCGGCCGGCACCATCGATCCGGCCGGGCCGTGCATCCGGGCCGGCGCGGGCGTGGCCGGCGCCGCCGGTCTCCAGGTGGCCCCGGCTCCCCAGACCGCACCGGCCGATCCGGCCGCGCAGCCGGCACCGGCCGATCCGGCGGCGCAGCCGGCACCGGCCGATCCGGCCGCCGGCGCGGTCGAGCAGCCGGCACCGGCGGTGGCGTCGGCGCCTGCCGCACAGCCGGCGCCGGTGCCCCCGTCCACCCCGGCGGTGGCCCGGTTCGCGGCCGGGGTGATCACCCTCAGCGGTGGCGAGCGGGTCACGCTGGCCGAGCTGGCCCGCGCGGTGCGCAACCCCGAGGCGTTGCGCGAGCTGGCGCCCGGCGAGTGGTTCCTCGGCGCCGACCTGGTGGTCCTGCCGGGCGCGTCGGTCCGGATCGCCGGGCCCGAGGCCCGCTGGCTGAAGCTGCGCAGCGAGCCCACCCGGTTCGTCTCGATCAAGATGCTGGGCGGCGGGCTGGACGTCAGCGGCACCTGCGTCACCTCGTGGGACCCCGGCGCGCAGCGCACCGACGTCGACTACAACGACGGCCGGGCGTTCCTGCTGGCCCGCGACGGCGGCGCGATGACCGTCGACCGGTCCGAGGTCCGCTACCTGGGCAACGCCACCGTCGAGTCCTACGGCCTGTCCTGGCGGGTGTCCGGCACCCGCGGCGCGCTCACCAACAGCGACGTGTCACACCTGTACTTCGGGCTCTACTCCCACCAGAACGACGGGCTGGTGGTCCGGGACAACGAGATCCACGGCAACGTGCTGTACGGCATCGATCCGCACACCGAATCGCGCAACATGATCATCGAGCGCAACGTGGTGCACGACAACGGCAAGCACGGGATCATCCTCGCCGAGGACTGTGTGGACAGCGTCATCCGCGACAACATCGTCTACCGCAACGGCCACCACGGGATCGTGCTCTACCAGGGCTCCGACCGGAACACGGTGGAGAACAACGAGTCGTTCCTGAACACCGTGCAGGGCATCAACGTCAACGAGTCGGCCGACAACATCGTCCGGGGCAACAAGGTCTACCGGAACAAGGAGTCCGGGATCGGCGTCGGCCAGACGTCGCACCGCAACCTGGTCGACCTCAACCAGATCCGGGACAACAAGCAGGACGGCGTGCGGCTGGTCAGCGAGGCCGAGCAGAACACCGTGCGCGGCAACACCATCGCCGGCAACGCCCGCTACGGGATCTACATCGACGGCGACGGCGGGTTCGAAGTCACCGACAACCTGATCTACGGCAGCCGGATCGGGGTGATGCTCAAGGGCACCGAGCGCCAGCCCGACGGCGACAACTCGATGCGCGACAACCTCGAGGCGGACGTCAAGGTCCAGTCCTGACCAGTCCAGGCCCCGCTCCCGCTGGTGGGCGGGGGGCTGCGGCCGGGCTACTCGGTGAGCGGGTTGAGCGGCGCGGCCGGCGCGGGCGGGTCGCCCAGCAGCGGCAGTCGCAACGCGGATCCGGCCGTGTACCGGTCCCACGGCACCAGCCAGTCGGAGATGTCGCCGTCGCCCCGGGTGAGCGGCTTGGCGGAGCCCACGATGTTCACCGGGTCGCCGATCTGCACCCAGTCGTAGAATGCCCGCCCGTTGGCCGGGGAAAGGTTCACACAGCCGTGCGAGACGTTGCGGCGGCCCTGGTCGCGCACGGTCGCGCCGTTGACATGCACGAACTCCCCGTTCGCGGAGATGCGCACGGCCAGCGGCAGGACCTGGTCGTAGAAGCCGGGCTCGCCCTCCCGGGGCCCGCCCCAGCTGGCCGAGCGCATCCGCTTGGTCGCGTGCTTCTCGAAGGCCACGTGCACGCCGCTCTGCGTGGGGTACTGCGCCCGGCCGAAGGACGCCGGCATGGTGCGGACCGGCTTGCCGTCACTGAACAGGGTCAAGGTGTGCCGGTTGACGTCGCCGACCGCCTCCTGGCGCCGGCCCACGGTGAACGCCGAGACCTCGTCCGCCGCGCCGAACGTGCCGGCACCGGCGTCCAGCCCGCGCAGCGTCGAGCGCACGGTCACCGTCGTACCGGGCGCCCAGAACTCCTTGGGTCGCCAGTTGACCTGGTCGTCGGCCACCCAGTTGAACGATCCCTCGGTGGGTGCGGTCGGCACGACCGCGAGCCGGCGCTCCACCGCCGCCTTGTCGCGTACCGGGTGGTTGAAGTAGATCGAGATCGGCATCGCCACGCCGACCGTCTGGCCGTTGCCGGGGCGGACGGCGTCCACCTCGAGCGTGCGGGCCGGCTTCACCGTGCGGAAGACGCTGCTCAGCGCCGGGATCGGCCGGCCCTCGGAGCCCATGCCGGTGGCGGTGACGGTGTAGAGGGTGTTGTAGGACAGCGCCCGGGAGGTCCAGCGGGTGCGGTCCGCGCTGAGCGTGCCAGGCAGTGGCCGCCCGCCGCCGGTGACCGTCACCGTGGTCAGCGTGCCGCCGACCGCGCTGACGACCAGCGGCGCGGCCACCCCGATCGCCTCGGCCCCGGCGGGCACCGACGCCCGCAGCAGTGGCACCGGCGCGCGCTGGGTGACGCCGTAGCGGCCGGCCCCGGCCTCGGCCGTCGCGCAGCCGGCGACCGTGGCCGAGGTCATGGTGACCAGGACCGCGCTGGCCAGCACGCAGCGCAGGGCCCTCGTATCGCGCACGGTGCGTTCCCCCTCGTACTCTCGATCACAAGATCGAGCTACTGAACCTTCGCAGGATGACGAGCAATCGTCACTCTTAGGCCACAGAAAGTATCTCGATCGGGCAGCAATCGGGTGAACCGACGCGCCACGGGGGTTCTCAGGCCACTCTAAGCCGCCAGGTTCACACTGGCGTCATGCGGATCCTCGTGGTCGACGACGACCGGGCGGTGCGGGAGTCCTTGCGCCGTTCGCTGGCGTTCAACGGCTACCAGGTGGAGCTGGCCCACGACGGACAGGCCGCGATGGCGGTGATCGACTCGGCCCGACCGGACGCGATGGTGCTCGACGTGATGATGCCCCGGCTGGACGGGCTGGAGGTGTGCCGGCGGTTGCGCGGGGCCGGCGACGACCTGCCGATCCTGGTGCTCACCGCCCGGGACGCGGTGTCCGACCGGGTGGCCGGGCTGGACGCAGGCGCGGACGACTACCTGCCCAAGCCGTTCGCCCTGGAGGAGCTGCTGGCCCGGCTGCGGGCCCTGCTGCGTCGGCGGGTGCCCCCCGGTGGCGTCGAGCGGCCGAACGAGACGCTGCGATTCGCCGACCTGTCGCTGGACCCGGACACCCGCGACGTGCTGCGGGCCGACCGCCGGATCACCCTCACCCGGACGGAGTTCTCCCTCCTGGAGCTGCTGCTGGCCAATCCCCGCCGGGTGCTCAGTCGGGGCCGCATCCTCGAGGACGTGTGGGGCTACGACTTCCCGACCACCGGCAACGCGCTGGAGGTCTACATCGGCTACCTGCGCCGCAAGACCGAGGAGGCCGGCGAGGCCCGGTTGATCCACACCGTGCGCGGAGTCGGCTACGTCCTACGCGAGGGCCAGTGAGCCACCCGCCACCCACGCGGTCGAATGAGCGGGCCCGTTGGCCCCCGGTGGCGCCCCGGGCGGTCGAATGAGCGGGCTTGTGCCGCGGGTGGGCCGGCCCCCCCGCCAGTTGTCGCTGCGGATGCGGATCGCGTTGTTGGCCGCGGTGATGGTGGGGTTGGCGGCGGCGGGGGTGTCGGCGGCCGCGTTCTACGTGGTGCGCGGCGCGCTGTACGCCGACCTCGACGACCAGCTGCGCCAGCGGGCCGCCACCGTGGTGGCCAGCGGCGTCGGACAGCGGCCGCAGACCCTGCCGGACGCGGCGCTCTACGGCTCCGACATCCGGGTCGAGCTGGTGGACGCCCAGGGCGGCGGGTTCCTGATCCGCAACATGCCGCCGCCCCCGGTGGGCCGCGAGGAGCTGGCGGTGGCGGCCTCGCAGGCGGTCACCTCGCTGCGCACCGTGCACGACATGCGGGTGCTCGCGGTGCCGGCCGGCGGTGGCAGCAACCTGGCGCTGATCCTGGCCCAGCCGATGCACCCGGTGCGGCACACGCTGGCCGGGTTGTCGGCGGTGCTGCTGCTGGTCGGCGGGGCCGGGGTGGTGCTGGCCGCGGTGGCCGGCGCCACGGTGGCCGGCGCGGGGCTGCGCCCGGTGCAGCGGCTGACCGCGGCCACCGAGCGGGTGGCCAGCACCGGCGACCTGACCCCGATCCCGGTCAGCGGCAGCGACGAGCTGGCCCGCCTCACGCACAGCTTCAACGCGATGCTCGGCGCGGTCGCGGCCTCCCAGGAGCAGCAGCGCCGGCTGGTCGCCGACGCCGGCCACGAGCTGCGCACCCCGCTGACGTCGCTGCGCACCAACGTCGAGCTGCTGGTCGCGGCCGGCGACGGCGCCGCGGCCGGCGTCGGGGCGTCAGCGCGGGACGGTGCCGAGGTGGAGGACGGGGCCCGGTCGGGCGGCTCGCTGTCCGAGACCGACCGCAAGGAGATCTACGACGACGTGCGGGCCCAGATCGAGGAGCTGACCACGCTGGTCGGCGACCTCGTCGAGCTGGCCAGGGCGGACGCCCCGGAGACCGGGCACGAGCCGGTGGAGTTGACCGAGGTGGTGGAGCGCGCGCTGCAACGCGCCCGCCGCCGGGTCGCCGACGTGCGCTTCGAGACCGCGTTACGACCGTGGGTGGTGTCCGGGGACTCCACCGCGCTGGAGCGGGCGGTGCTCAACCTGCTGGACAACGCGGCAAAGTGGAGCCCGCCGGGTGGCCTGGTCCGGATCGACCTGACCCTGGACGGTCCGGGCTGGTCGGTGCTGCGGGTGCTCGACGAGGGACCCGGCATCGCCGAGACCGACCTGCCGCTGGTGTTCGACCGGTTCTACCGGGCCACCGAGGACCGGTGCCGGCCGGGATCCGGTCTCGGGTTGGCGATCGTCAAGCAGGTCGCCGAGCGGCACGGCGGCACGGTACGTGCCGGGCGCGGACCCTCCGGCGGTGCGCTGCTGGCACTGCGCCTGCCCGGCGGCCCCGGATGACCGATCGCCCGACCGCGTGAGCATTTGTGCGGGCCGCGCCCTACGCTGGGGGCTTCCCCGATTCGTTGAACCACGGTGAGGGTATGGCCCACGACGAGACGCAGCCGAACACGGACGCCGAGCACGATTCCCTGGATCCCCGGGGCCGGGCCGGCACGCCGTCGAGGGGCAACCCCGGGATCGACCCGGCATTCGCGCCGGCCGGACGACCCGCGTCGGCCCCGTCGCCCTGGGCCCGATCGACCCCGGCCGCCGGACAGCCCGGCGCGCCCGTGAGCCCCGGTGACCGGTCCGTTTCCGACCCGGCGACGCCGCGGCCCGACGAGCGCTCCACATCCGGCTACCCGCCCGCGCCGGCCGGCCGGTCCGGCGGCCCGGGCGTGGCTTCCCCCCAGGAGCAGTCCCCCGGTGAGGAAGCGCCCACCGGCGCGGGCGCCGCGGCTGCGTCGCCCGCTCCGGCAGCGGGTCACGCCGGTGCCGGCGACCAACCGGCCGGGGCGCCCTACCCGGGTACGCCGACCTACCCCGGCTCCTCCGGCCTTCCCGGCGCGCCGACCTACCCGGGTGCCTCGCCGTACGCGGCACCGTCCTACCCCGGTTCGTCGTCGTACCCCGGTGCACCTTCCTACCCGGGTGCGCCGTCCTACCCCGGGTCGCCGTCGTACCCCGGGTCGCCGTCCACTCCGCCGGGCGGGCAACCCACGGCCACGCTCACCGGCCAGCAACCGGCCGCCGCGTCCGGGCCGGAGAAGCCCCGGAGTCCGCGGTCGATGCTGCTCGTGGTGGTGGCCGCGCTGCTCGCGGCGTTGCTCGGTGGTGGCATCGGTGGCGTGCTCGGCTACCAGTTGGCCGGTGGGCGCAGCCTGGGCAGCGTGCTCGGCAGCCCGCTGCCCGGTCTCGACTCGGCGTCCGCGCCGCAGACCGAGGTGGAGCGGGTCGCCCGCGACGTCCTGCCCAGCGTCGTGCAGTTGCGGGTGCGCTCGGGCGAGCGTTCGGGCGCCGGCTCGGGCATGGTGCTCAGCCCGGACGGCCTGATGCTGACCAACAACCACGTGATCGAGGCCGCGGCCGGCGGCGCCGGGCAGATCACCGCGCTGTTCCAGGACGGTAGGTCGGCGCCGGTGCAGATCATCGGACGCGACCCGAGCTCCGACCTTGCGGTGGTCAAGGCGCAGGACGTCACCGGCCTGGCGCCGATCACGCTCGGCAACTCCGACGCGGTCCGAGTGGGGCAGAACGTGGTGGCGATCGGCTCACCGCTGGGCCTGGGCGGCACGGTGACCACGGGCATCGTCAGCGCCCTGAACCGGGCGGTCTCCGTCGGCGGCGGGCGTGACCCCAACACCGGGGCGGTGCTCAATGCGATCCAGACCGACGCGGCGATCAACCCCGGCAACTCCGGCGGGCCGCTGGTGGACATCGAGGGCCGGCTGATCGGCATCAACAGCGCCATCGCCACCGTCGGCGGCGGCGCCGGGGACGAGGCGGGCTCGGTCGGGCTCGGTTTCGCCATCCCGATCAACCAGGCCAAGCGGATCGCCGAGGAGCTGGAACGGGCCGGTCAGGCGACCAAGCCGATCCTCGGCGTCATGGTGATCACCTCCTCCCGGCTCGCCCCGCTCACCGAGCCGCCCGGTGCCCGGCTGACCGACGTGACCCCGGAGAGCCCCGCGGCGAAGGCCGGGCTCAAGGCGGGCGACGTCGTGGTGCGGGTCAACGACCGGACCGTCACCTACGGCGACGAGCTGGTGGCGGCGATCCGGTCACTGGCCCCGGGCCAGACGGTCACCCTGCAGCTCGCCGACGGGCGGGCGCTGTCCGCGGTGCTCGACGGTCAACCGGTGCCGGCCACGAAGTGAGCCGACCGGTCACGGGATCCCGGGGATCACCGTTGGCGAACGGTGCCAGATCTCGCAGGTGACAAACCTGGTGGAGCGGGTACCGTGGGTCCTCCAGTCAGTACCGATCGGGCAGGCGGAGGTTCGCGTCGGGGCCCGGTCGGCGTCAGCCGCCGCGCCGGCGTAGGTCCCCCCTCCCAACGCGGGGCGGTGCCGTTGAGTGGGCTGTGCCGGTTCCAGGGGGCGGCGCGGGCCGTTGGGACGGCGCCGGTCGCGGCGGAGGTCAGGCCTGGGGACGCAGCTCGGCGAACACCCGGCGTCGACGGCTGAGCCGGCTCAGGCTGAGCTGATGCAGGGCGAGCTGATGCAGGACGAGCCCGGCGGCGGCGGCCACCTCGGTGATCGCGCCGGCTCCCACCATCGCCCAGGGGAACCACCGCCCGCACGACCCGCCCGGCCCGACCAGCCGCGCCGGCCCGCGCCACAGACCGGGCTCGCCGGTCGACAGCTCGACCAGGACCGAGCCGCCCGACCCGATCAGCCGGCGGCTCCGGTTCAGCAGGGCGACCGGGTCGCCGCCGATGCCCAGGTTGCCGTCGGCCAGCAGCACGTGGTGCCAGCGGCCCTCCCCGGGCAGCTCGCCGAACACGTCGCGGCGCAGCACCAGCGCGCCCCGGGAGCGGCACTGCCGGATCGCCCGGGCGGAGGTGTCCACCCCCAGCGCCGGCACCCCCCGCTCGGTCAACGCGGCCACCAGCCGGCCCGGCCCGCAGCCCAGGTCGAGGGTCGGGCCGCCGCAGCCGTCGAGCAGCCAACGGTCGGATCGGGCGGCGTCCGCCCGCCAGCGCCGGCTGTCCAGCCGGGTGGCAGACGCGCCGTGCCGGTCCAACCGGCGGGCTCGTCCGGCCAGCCCGATGTCGAACGGGTCGTCCAGGTCGACCGGTGCCTCAAGGTCGGGGTCCCCGGGGACCGCGAACCCGGAGAACTCGTCTCCGGACATGAGGTTCGACGGCCCTGCGGGGCTCAGCACCGCTCACCCACCGGCACGCCGAGCAGCGCGCGGACCCGTTCGGCGAACCGACCGTGCGGTGCGCCGGCGGCGACCGCGTGGGCGTCCGCCGCGGTGTCGACGTCCCGGTGGGTGGCTGCGGTGTGCACCCGCAGGCCGGCGGCGAGCAGCGCCCGGCGGGTCAGCTCGCCGGTGTCCGGGCGCGAGGTGGGCACCCCGGCGATCAGCCCGGCGAGCCGGGGGTCGCGCAGACCCAGCGCCCACCACCCGCCGTCCGAGGCCGGGCCGAGCACCGCGTCCGTGCCCGGCACCGTGCCGGTACCGCGCCGGAAGGCTGGTCCCGCGGGCTCGAGCAGCGGGGCCAGTGCCGCGGCCAGCGCCGGCGCGTCCAGCTGCGGGGTGTCCATCCCGATCTGCAGCACCACCGCGCCCGGAGCCCGGCGGGCCACCTCGGCGTGCGCCGACGCGATGCGCCGCCCGAGGCCCTCGCCGCGCTGGGCGAACACCTCGACCCCGGCCAGGGCACGGCGTAGCTCGGGGGCGCGCGCGGCGTCGGCCAGCTCGCCGGTCCAGGCCACCATCACCCGGGTGCCGGGCAGCGCGTCCCGGCCGAGCGTGGCGGCCGCGTCCAGGGTGTCCAGCAGCGAGGCGGCGGCGATCTCGGCGGCCTCGTCCGGTGTGGCCGGGGGGCACAACCGGGTCTTCGCCAGTCCGGCGACCGGCGCCTTGGCCAGCACCAGCAGCACCGGCGGACCCGGTTCGGCACCCGGTCGCGGGCCGGGGTTCACCGCGAGCCCACCAGGACCGCGGACATGTCGCGGACCGCCCGGGCGGTGCCCCGGACCGACCCGGACACCTTGGAGCGCCCGCCGGTCCGGGGCCGGTACTCGACCTCGATCTCGTGCAGCCGCCAGCCCGCGGCGCCGGCCCGTACCAGCAGCTCCAGCGGATAGCCGAAGGCCCGGTCGGTCACCCCCAGGTCGAGCAGCCCGGTGCGGCGCGCGGCGCGTACCGGGGCGATGTCGCGCACCGGGATCCCGCGCCGGCGCAGCAGCACCGCGATCAACGCGTTGCCCAGCCGGGCGTGCCACGGCCATGCGCCGCGCCCGACCGGCACCCGCCGGCCCACCGCCATCTCGGCCCGGCCGTCGGCCACCGCGGCGACCAGCTCGGGCAGCACCTCGGGGGGCAGCGACCCGTCGGCGTCGATGACGCAGACGAACTCGGCGGTGGCGGCGAGCAGGCCGGCGTGCACCGCGGCGCCGTAGCCGCGTCGGGGCTCACGCACCACGAGCGCGCCCAGCGCCTCGGCGACCGCCACCGTGTCGTCGGTGCTGCCGTTGTCGACCACGATCGGCCGGTAGCCGGCGGGCAGCCGACCGAGCACGCCGGGCAGTGCCTCCGCCTCGTCGAGGCAGGGCAGCACCACGTCCGCAGCCGGGGGAGCGGGGATCACGGTGCGGAACCTTACGGGTGCGCCTCGTGGTGGTCTGCTTACGGACCGATGACATCACCCCTACGGGGCGTCATGTTCGGGACTGACCCCGCCCGGGCGGCCTAGCCTCCGCGAATGGGAAAGCGGGAGGAGTCGACGTGACGGATGCCCACGACGACGTCGCGGCGAGGGGGCACGTGCTGGTGGTGGACGACGACCGCACGGTGTGCGAGGTGGTGAGCCGGTACCTGACCCGGGCGGGCTACCGGGTCAGCGTGTGCGGCGACGGGGAGCAGGGTCTGCGGTTGGCCCGGGAGCGCCGACCCGACCTGATGGTGCTGGACCTGATGCTGCCCGGGCGATCGGGACTCGACGTGTGCACCGAGCTGCGGGCGGGCCCGTCGGACCTCGCCCAGGTGCCGATCATCATGCTCACCGCGCTGGGAGAGGAGGAGAACCGGGTGGCCGGGCTGGAGCTGGGCGCCGACGACTACGTGACCAAGCCGTTCAGCCCGCGCGAGCTGGTACTGCGGATCGGGCTGGTGCTGCGCCGCTCCCGCGACGCGTCCGGCACGCCGAACTCCCGGCCCGCGGTGCGCGACGGCGATCTCACGGTCGACATGGCCGCCCGCCGGGCCACCCTGGCCGACCGGGAGCTGGCGTTGACCGTCCGCGAGTTCGACCTGCTGGCCTTCCTGATCAACCACCCCGGCCAGGCATTCGGTCGCCCCGAGCTGTTGGAACGGGTGTGGGGCTGGAGCTTCGGCGACTCGTCGACGGTGACCGTGCACGTGCGGCGGTTACGGGAGAAGGTGGAGGCCGACCCCACCGAGCCGAAGCGGATCTGCACGGTCTGGGGAGTGGGCTACCGCTACGACCGGATCGCGCCGTGATGGCCATGTGGTCGGAGCTGGGTCGGGTCTGGGGCCTGGCGCTCGCGTTCACCATGCCCGTGGCGCTGGGCGGGGCGTTGCTGCTGCACCGGATGCGCCGGCGGTCGATCACCGCGGCGGTGACCGTACTGGTGCTGATCCCGATGGCGGCCGCACTGGTCGGGGTGCTCGGGGTGAGCGGCTTCATGCTCGATCCCCAGCTGTCGCGCACGCTGGCGGTGTGCCTGGTGGTGGCGTGTGTGTGCGTGCCGGCCGCGCTGCTGCTGGGCCGGGGCCTGGCCCGGGACAGCGTGTGGGAGCGGGAGGCGCGCAGCCGGGAGCGGGCCGCCGAGTCGGCCCGCCGCGAGCTGGTCACCTGGATGAGCCACGACCTGCGCACCCCGCTGGCCGGCATCCGGGCGATGGCCGAGGCGCTGGCCGACGGGGTGATCGAGGACCGGGCCACCGCCGAGGAGTACGCCCGGCGGATCGGTCGGGAGACCGAGCGGCTGGCCGGCATGGTGGAGGACCTGTTCCAGCTGTCCCGGATCACCTCCGGGGCACTGTGCCTGACGCTGTCCGCGGTGCCGCTGGGCGAGGTGGTGTCCGAGGCGGTGGCCGCCGAGTCCGCGCACGCCGCCGCCGCCGGGGTCCGGCTGACCGCCGCCGACGACGTGGTGTGGCCGGTGGTGCTGGGCAGCGACCCGGAACTGGCCCGGGTGGTGCGCAACCTCGTCTCGAACGCGGTGCGGCACACCCCGCCGGACGGCACCGTGATGCTGGCCGCCGGCACCGACGACGGGCGGGCCTGGCTGCGGGTCCAGGACGGCTGCGGCGGCATCCCCGAACCCGACCTGGACCGGGTCTTCGAGGTGGCGTTCCGGGGCAGCGTGGCCCGCTCGCCGCAGGCTTCCGGGGAGGCCGGCGCGGGGCTCGGCCTGGCGATCGCCCGAGGCCTGGTGGAGGCGCACGACGGCGAGATCGACGCCTACAACCACCCGCCCGGCTGCCGCTTCGAGGTCCGTCTGCCCCTGGCCCGTGAATGAGAGCTAGCGTCCCGGCGCGACCACTCACCCACGACGTTCGAGCCCGGTAAGGCCGGCTTACCGGGGGCTTACGGGACCCACCGGTGGCCGGGTGCGGGGTGATCACCGGGCTAATGTCGCGGTCATGTCAGCACGACACGGGACCGCGACGCCCACCGCGCCGGATACCGGGACCTCCGATCGGAGCGGGGAGCCGGACTACGGGTTCCCCGCTCCGCTGTGGCGCGCGCTGGAGCGGGCCCGTCCGCCCGGCCTCGGGCGCACCCGAGCCTGGCGCAGCCCGATCCGGGGACCGTGGCTGACCTCGGTCTTCGGTGCGGTGCTGCTGGTCGGGTTGCCGATCGTGACCGTCACCGGGTTCCTGGACTACGCGGCGTACGGCCCCCAGTTCGGCCAGGCGTTCCCGGCGGACGTGGGCTGGCTGCGGCCGCCACCGTTCGACTGGCCGACCCGGCCGGCCTGGCTGTTCCAGCTCACCCAGGGCCTGCACGTGGTGCTCGGGCTGGTCCTGGTGCCGGTGGTGCTGGCCAAGCTGTGGTCGGTGGTGCCCAAGCTGTTCGCCTGGCCGCCGGCGCGCTCGGCGGCCCAGGCGCTCGAGCGGCTGTCCCTGCTGGCCATGGTCGGCGGCATCCTGTTCGAGATCGTCACCGGGGTGCTCAACATCCAGTACGACTACGTGTTCGGCTTCGACTTCTACGCCGCGCACTACTGGGGCGCGTGGGTGTTCGTCGCCGGGTTCGTGGCGCACACCGTGCTGAAGCTGCCGGTCATGCTGCGCTCGCTGCGGTCCCGGTCGCTGGGCGCGGAGCTGCGCACCCCGTTGGCCGACACCCGGCCCGAGCCCGCCGACCCGGCCGACCCGGACACCCTGGTGGCGCTCGACCCGGGCCCGCCGACGGTGTCCCGGCGCGGCGCGCTGACGCTGGTCGGCGGTGGCTCGCTGCTGGTGGCCGGGTTGACCGCCGGGCAGACCGTCGAGGCACTGCGCCCGGCGGCGTTGCTGCTGCCGCGCGGGCGGGACTACGGCGACGGGCCGAACGACTTCCAGGTCAACCGCACCGCGGCGGCGGCCGGCATCACCCCGGAGCTGGCCGGGCCGACCTGGCGGCTACGGCTGACCGGCGTGGACGGCTCGACCCCGGACGCCGGGCCACCCGCCGTAGGGGTGGCGCTCGACGCCGGGGTGGGGGCGCCGATGGTGTTCGACGCCGCCGCGCTGGCCACGCTGCCCCAGCACACCGCGCGGCTGCCGCTGGCCTGCGTCGAGGGCTGGTCGACCACGCAGACCTGGACCGGGGTGCGGCTGCGTGACCTCGCGGCACTGGTCGGGGTCCCGGAGCCGACCTCGGCGCTGGTCCGCTCGATCGAACGGGAGGGCGCGTTCAACCGGGCGGTGCTGACCCGCGGCCAGGTGCTCGACCCGGACTCGCTGCTGGCGCTGGTGGTCAACGGGGCGCGGTTGAGCCTGGCGCACGGCGCGCCGGCCCGGGTGATCGCGCCGGCGGTGCCCGGGGTGCACTGCACCAAGTGGGTCGGCTCGATCGAGTTCCGGAGGTGAAGGGTGAGTGAGCATCGCAGCGAGCGTCAGCGAGTGAGGAGCGGAGCGAACCCGGAACCGACCGTCGATCCGGAGGTGAAGGTTAAGTGATCACCCGGTTGTACGGGGCGCACCCGCTGCACCTGATGCTGGTGCTCGGCTGCCTGGCCGGCGCCGGGTACGCCGCGCTGCAGGTCGGGGTGAACCCGCTGTGGTGGCTGATGCTGATCTGGTTCTCGGCTGCGGTGCTGCTGCACGACCTGGTGCTGTTCCCGGTGTACGCGGCGTCGGACCGGGTGCTGGTCGGCGTGCTGGGCCGGATGGTCAACTACGTTCGGGTGCCGCTGATGGGTTGCGCGTTGACCTTCGCCCTGTTCTTCCCCGGGATCGTCCGCCAGGGCGACGCGGTGGTGCTGGGCAACACCGGGCTCGACCAGGAGCCCTACCTGGCCCGCTGGCTGATGCTGTGCGCGGCGATGTTCGCGGTGTCCGGGGTGGTGCTGGTGCTGACCGGCGCGGCCCGGGCGATCCGCTCCCGGCGCGCCGCACGGCACCCGCGCCGGACCGCGCCCGCGCCGGACGGCGCCCGCGCCGGCTAGCACTCATGCCGGGTACGGTCAGCCGCGGACGGCGGCCGGTTCGCGCAGGGTGTCGGTGGCAAAGGCGGCGACCCCGTCGGCGAACCCGGTGGCGGCGTGGAAACCGAGCAGCTCCCGGGCCCGCTCCGGCGAGGCGACCACGTGCCGGACGTCCCCGGACCGCGCCCCGCCGACCACCACCGGCGCCGGGCCGCCCATCGTCGCGGCCAGAGTGGTGGCCAGCTCGCCGACGGTGCGCGGCTCACCGGAACACACGTTCAGCGCCACCAGACGCCCGGGCTCCGGCTCTGCGGCCAGGGCCAGCGCGTTGGCCGCCGCGACGTCGGTGACGTGCACGAAGTCCCGCCGCTGCGCGCCGTCCTCCATCACTCTCGGCGCCTCGCCGCGGGCCAGCGCCGATCGGAAGATCGAGGCCACCCCGGCGTACGGGGTGTCTCGCGGCATCCGGGGGCCGTACACGTTGTGGTAGCGCAGCGACCAGGCACCGCCGCCGGTCTGCCGGGCCCAGGCCGCCACCAGGTGCTCCTGGGCCAGCTTGGTGGCCGCATAGGTGCTGCGCGGGTCGAGCGGGGCGTCCTCGCCGACCAGCCCGGAGCGCAGCGGCGCGCCGCAGATCGGGCAGGGCGGCTCGAACCGGCCGGCGGCGAGGTCGTCGTCCCGGCGGGCACCGGCGCGGACCACCCCGTGCTCGGGGCAGTCGTAGCGGCCCTCGCCGTAGACCACCATCGAGCCGGCCAGCACCAGCCGGTGCACCCCGGCCGAGTGCATCGCGGCCAGCAGCACAGCGGTCCCGTAGTCGTTGTGGCTGGCGTACTCCGGGGCGTCGGACGGGTCGACCCCGTGCCCGACCATGGCGGCCTGGTGGCACACCGCGTCCACCCCCGGCAGCAGCCGGCCGAGCAGCTCGGCGTCGCGCACGTCGCCGACCACCAGCTCGTGCCGGCCGGTCCACTCCGGTGGCTCCGACCCGCCGTGCGCCTGCGGCAGCAGTGCGTCCAGCACCAGCGGTCGATGCCCCTGCTCGGCCAACAGGTCGGCCACGTGGGAGCCGATGAACCCGGCTCCGCCGGTCACGAGGATGCGCACGCCGGCACAGTAGTGCGGCCACCACGGCGCGGGGCCGACCCGCTCCCGCCGACCCACTACGGTAATCACATGGATATGGCGCCAACCCGGATCGGGCGCGCTCTGGTGGTCATCGTCGACGACCGGGCGGGGCACACCGAGCACGAGGACACGAGCGGTCCGCTGGTCACCGAACTGCTGGAGGAGGGTGGCTTCGTGGTCGACGCGGTGGTCACCGTGCCCGGCGAGGCGGTGGCGATCCGCAACGCGCTGAACACGGCGGTGATCGGCGGGGTCGACCTGGTGGTCACCGTCGGCGGCACCGGGGTCTCCCCGCGCGACGTCACCTCCGACGCGACGGCCGGCGTGCTGGACCGGTCGATCCCCGGCATCGCCGAGGCGATCCGGGCGTCCGGGCTGGCCGCGGGCGCGGTCGACGCCGGACTGTCGCGCGGGCTGGTCGGAGTCTCGGGCAGCACCCTGGTGGTCAACCTGGCCCCGTCCCGGGCGGCGATCCGCGACGGCATGGCGACGCTGACGCCCCTGGCCCCGCACGTGATCGAGGAGCTGTCCGGCCTGGACGAGGCCTGAGTCGTGTCCGGGCCGGAGCCCGACGCCGACCACGGACCGGCCCCCGCCGGACCG
This sequence comes from Pseudonocardia sp., assembly GCA_029263115.1. Classification (GTDB taxonomy): domain Bacteria; phylum Actinomycetota; class Actinomycetes; order Mycobacteriales; family Pseudonocardiaceae; genus Pseudonocardia. Next base: position 26,663 of record JAJCYC010000269.1, read on the forward strand.
GCCGGATCGGCGCGCAGGCTCGCGGAGATCTTCGGTGATGTGCTGCCGGAGTCGACCGGTGACGACCTGGACCCGGAGCAGGTGGACGGCCCGGCCGCTGACCGCTGGTACGCCGAGAACCGCCCGCCGCACCACGACCGCGACTGAGCCCGGATCCACCTGCGCCGTGAGGCGCTGCTGTTCGAGTGGAGGTGAGAGACCTTCGTCGCTGTCCTGTGCAGACGGTTCACCACTGCGCAAGGCCAGTGGCGGCCGCTGTCGGCGGACGGGATCGAGTTGTTCAACATCGAGGCGGTCCCCGTGACCCGCTACCGATGGCGCGGCGACACCATCCACGACCCCGTGGGCCCAGCCCGCATAACGGCAGCGTCCGTGGCGAGCCCGGTGCGTCGAGAGGTGCACGCCGGGTTCGGTGAGCGGCCTGGGAAACGGACCGGGAGCAATCCCGGCACCGCGCCCCAGGCCGACTCAACCGCCCGGATGACACACGACGCGACCACGCCATCGCCGGCCCGATGGATTTCGCGCACGCGCCGGCGATGGGTTGGTTCGCCGCGTGCTCACCTACCGTGCCACCTGTAGGTGAGCACGCTCGCCAACCGGTGACATCGATGCTCGTCTGAGGGAGTTCAGACGGGAGCCGGAGTATGAGGTTGTCGAGGTCGGTGGGGCCGCCGTCCACCCAATGGATCACGTGGTGCGTGGAGCACCAGCTCGGAGTTTTCGCGCCGCGGCCAAGCTGGTGGTGGCCGACCCGGCCGCCGGTCGGCCCACAACCTGACGATGCACGGTTGACACCGAATGTCGTCGGTGCGTGCTGGTCCGTGGCGAGGTAACGCCTGCTTGATTTCGACGTAACACCACGGACATCGTCGAGGCGTCTGCTTGTCGGATGGCTGGTGTGTCGGTTCGCGCGTCCGATGCGCCGACCCCGGCGGTGCCAGGACAGCCGCACGCACCGTCCGGCCGACGGCGGGCTCGAGGGGTCTCCGTCCGCGGCGTGCGATGGTCCGGGCGCGGGCCCGCGCCGGCCGGGTGGCGGTGATGACCCAGAACGCGGCGACGACCCAGAACGCGGCGACGACCCAGGTGGTGGTGCTCGGCGGCGGGATCGCCGGCCTGACCAGCGCGCTCGCGCTGGCCCGGCGCGGGGCGTCGGTGGAGGTCCTGGAGCACGACCGCTCGCCCGCGCCGTTCGGTCGCCGGGGAGCGGCCGGGTGGTTGCGCCCCGGGGTGCCGCAGGCACCGCACGCCCACGTGTTCGGCGCGGACTGTCGGCGGCTGCTGGCCGCCGAGCTGCCCGACGTGCTGTCGGTGCTGCTGGCGGCCGGAGCGCGGGAGATCCCGCTGCCCGGATCCGGTCCGGCGCTGGCGATGCGCCGCCCACTGTTCGACTGGGTGTTGCGCCGGGTAGCCGAACGTGAGCCCGGTGTGCGGGTGCACGACGGCACGCCGGCCACCGGCCTGCGCATCGAGGGTTCGCGGCTGACCGGCGTGCGGGTACCCGGCGGGGTGCTGGCCGCGATGGTCGCCGTGGACGCCACCGGTGCCGACAGCCCGGTCGCCGGGTGGCTGGCCAACGCCGAGCGCCCTTCCCGGTCGGGCCCCAAGCAACCGCGCCCGCCGGGCGACGATGATCCGCGCACGCCGGACCGCGCCACCGCCTACCTGAGCCGCTGCTACGCACTGCGCTGGCCGGGCGACCCGGGCGAGCTGAACCTGGGCGCGGCGGCGGGAGGGCAGCTCGACGGGTACAGCTGCCGTGCGGTGCCCGGCGACAACCAGACCGTGACGGTGACCTTCGGGGTGCCGGTCGGGGCCCTTGCCGTCGGGGTCGGGGCCGTCGGGGTCGGGGGGCTGGCCGGGCTGCGGGAGCCGGCCTGGTTCCAGGTCGCCGCCGAAATGGTGCCGGCTGTCGCGGACTGGGTCGATCCGCGCTCGGCCGACCCGCTGACCGGCGTCCGCGTACTGGACGGCTGGCCCACGCGGTCCCGGGCGGCTGCCGGGCCGGAGCCGGCGGAGGATCCGACCGACCGGCCGGCCGGTCTGGTGTCGGTCGGTGACGCCACCGCCGGCCGTTGCCCGGCTCCGGAGAGCGGATACGGCGTGGCCCGGGCGCTCGCCCAGGCGTTGGCCTGCGCGGCCGCCCTGGATGGTGACCGGCGGACAGCGAGCCCCGCCGATCGCGTCACGGCCCCGCGTCGCGATCCGGCCGGGAGCCTGGCTCCGGACGGTGTGCCGGGGCCGCTCGCGCGGCTCGAGGGCCCAGGCGCCGGGGAACTCGCCGAACGGATGGCACGGCGCCGCGCGTCGGTGCTCGTCGGCCGAGGATGACCTGGTCGGTGACCGGCGCACCGCGACGGCACCGCCGGCCCGGGCCGGTCGCTCGAGTTGCGGCGCCGGAGCTACCGGTTCGCGTCCGGTGCCCGGGTCCCGGGGCCGGCGTTCGCGTCGGGCACCTGGGTCCCCCGGCCGACGTTTGCGTCCCCGGCCTGCGCACGTAGCAGGTCCCGGATCTCGGCGAGCAGCTCGATGTCGGTGGATTCGGCCGGCCCGGCCTCCTCGCCGCGCTTGCGCCGATCCTGGATGGTCTTCAGCGGCAGCACGATCACGAAGTAGACGACCAGCGCGACCAGCACGAAGTTGATCGTCGCGCTGATCAGCGCGGAGAAGTCCAGGTAGGTGCTCTCCTTCCCGTCGACCACGCTCACCCCGAGGCCCGTACTCGTGGGTGGTGTGACGGCGTTCAGCAGCGGCTTGATGATCTTGTCGGTGAACGCGCCGACCACCGACGTGAACGCCGCTCCGATGATCACCGCGACGGCCAGTTCGACCACGTTTCCGCGCAGGAGGAAGTCCTTGAATCCCTTGAGCATCAGCGGAGCGTAACGGTCACCTCCCCTGAGAGGGTGGCCGCAGCGAGTCGGGCAGCTGTCGGGCGAGGTACCGCGACCAGCACCAGTCGTCCCTGGACGCCAGGTTTGTCATCGGCGGGCAGCACGGTGAGCACGGTGGCGCCGGCGGCCAGCAGCGTCGGCTGGTCGGATCGCTCGCCGAGCGTGACGACGTCCACCAGCCGGCCCGGACCGAGCAGCCCGGCCACTCCCGCGTCGGCGAGCCGGATGGGCACGCTGGACGCGTCCGCCACCCCGGTGGCGCGGCGAGCCAGCTCGGGACCCGCCAGCCGGGGCCCGGTCAGGGCCTCGCCCGTGTTCGCGGCGCCCGCCAGCACCTGACCCTCGGCCTGGCCGATCTCGGTGATCGCACCGGCCGGAATCAGCGCCGCCGGCCAGAGGCGGGCCTGCACATCGGCGGCCGACAGGGTGGTGCCGGGAGCGAGATCACGGGTGGCCACCAGGACCGGGCTCCCGTGGGTGGCGCTGAACCGGCCGTGCACCGCGAGCAGCACAGCGGCCAGCGCGAGCGCACCGGCCAGCCAGCACCGTGCCGCTCCCAGGTGACGCCAGCCGGGGCCGCGCAGCATCGCGGCGTAGCGCTCCGGAAGCGTCGGGGAGAGCTGGTGGTCGGTCACCTCGCCGACGGTAGGACGGACTCCGGTCGGCGCCCACCCGCTCGGCCCGGGCTGTGGACATCCTGGGCGGATGTGGACAACTCCCGGTTCAGGAAGCCTTGGCGGCGGCGCCGGTGCTCGACCCGGTGGATGATGACCCCGAGGACGAACCCGAGGAACCGGAATCGGAACCGGAGCCGGAGGAGGTGCTGGAGGAGTCGCCGGACTTCGACCCGGAGGTCGAGTCGGACTTCTCCGAGGAGCCGCTCGGCGCGGCGTCCACCCGGCTGCCGGTGCGGCTGTCGGTGCGGTAGAAGCCGCTGCCCTTGAACACGATGCCGACCGAGGAGAAGACCTTGCGCAGCCGGCCGGCACACTCCGGGCAGTCGGTCAGGTTGGCATCGGTGAACGCCTGGACGGCCTCGAACCGGTGCTCGCAGGCCGTGCACGCGTACTGGTAGGTCGGCACCGCATACCTCCGCAGGGCTCACTCTCGAAATCTGGCACTCACACCGCTTGAGTGCCAGTCTAGTGCAGTGCCGGCTAAAACGTCCGGGGGCCGGCCGACGGGGTCAGCGCGCCGGTCATCGGGACGTCGTGCGGTTCGGTGGGCAGCGCGTCCACCAGTTCCTCGTCGCGCACCACGGCCAGGAGCACGGCCCCGGTGCGGGCGTAGGCCAGGGCGCGGTCGTACCAGCCGGCGCCCCGGCCCAGCCGGGTCCCGTTCCGGTCCACCGCGAGCGCGGGCACCAGCACCAGCACGGCCTCGGCGCATGCCGACGGCCCGACGGCCGGACCGGACGGCTGGCGCATGCCGAACGGTCCGTCCACCAGCGATTCGGTGCCCTCGAACACGGCCCAGTCCGGGGTGTCCGTGCCGCGGGCGCCCGGCGCGAACCGTGGCAGCAGCACCCGCCGGCCGCTGGCGCGCAGTGCCTCCGGCATAGCGGGTGACCCGGGCTCGTGGCCGATCGGGAGGTAGGCGCACACCGTGTCCGTGCTCCCCCGGGGCAGCAGCGCGCGGACCGCCGCGAGCCGACACGCCGCCACCGCTCCGTCGGCCAGTCGGCGGGCCTCAGCGTCGCGCGCGGCCTCGGGCACCGCCCGCCGTCGGGCCAGCAGCAGTTCCCGCCAGCCGGCCTTGTCCAGCGTTGCCCCGTCGGTCATCCGCAGCCCTCCCCGCCAATGAGCACGCCCGCCGGCCCCGCGCGGCCGCCGATACCACCCACAATGGTCCGTCCGCGGCGGTCAGCGGCCATTGACGGTGGCGTGAGTGCCCGGTGACCGGCGGTCACGGCTAGGCTCGCCGCTCATGACGGCTTCTCGACCGTTCCGCACCGCGATCGTGCCGGCGGCCGGGCTCGGCACCCGGTTCCTGCCCACCACCAAGACCGTGCCGAAGGAATTGTTGCCGGTGGTCGACACCCCCGGTATCGAGATGGTCGCCGCCGAGGCGGCCGAGGCCGGCGCCGACCGGCTGCTCATCGTCACCTCGCCGGGCAAGGACGCGGTCGCCGCGCACTTCGCCCCACAGCCCGAGCTGGAGCGCACGCTCGCCGCCCGGGGCAAGCAGGCGCTGGCGGCCAAGGTCCGGCGGGCGGCCGAGCTGATCGCCGTGGCCACGGTCACCCAGGACGAACCCAAGGGCCTCGGGCACGCGGTGGGCTGCGCCGCCGACGCGCTGGGCGCCGACGAGGACGCGGTGGCGGTGCTGTTGCCCGACGACATCGTGCTCCCGCAGGCCGGTGAGCCCGGGGTGCTCAGCCGGATGGCGGCGGTGCGGGCGCGCTACGGAGGCAGCGTGCTGTGCGCGTTCGACGTGCCGCGCGCCGAGATCAGCGCCTACGGCGTGTTCGATGTGGAGGACACGGACGACCCCGACGTCAAACGGGTGCGCGACATGGTGGAGAAGCCGTCCGCCGAGGATGCCCCGTCCACGTTCGCCACCGCCGGCCGCTACCTGCTCGACCGGGCGATCTTCGATGCGCTGAAGCGGATCACCCCGGGCGCCGGCGGCGAGCTGCAGCTGACCGACGCGGTGGCGATGCTGATCCACGAGGGCCATCCGGTGCACGTGGTGGTGCACCGGGGCGGGCGGCACGACCTGGGCAACCCGGCCGGTTACGTCCGGGCCTTCGTCGACTTCGCGCTCAAGCACCCCGAGTACGGACCCGACCTGCGCGGCTGGCTGACCCGGCGACTGGCCGAGGACGCCCCCGACCGGGCGGCCCGCGGGGGCTGACAACGCGGTGAGGTCGGTCGATGAGCAGCTCGCGAGGGTGTTGGACACGGCGGTTCGGCCGGCACCCATCAGGGTCGCGATCTCCGAGGCGCAGGGCCTGCTGTGCGCGGAGGAGGTGCTGGCCCAGCGTGCCCTGCCGGGCTTCGACCAGGCCGCCGTCGACGGCTACGCGGTACGCAGCGTCGACCTGCACGGCGCCGGACCGGACCACCCGGTGTCCCTGCCGGTGGTCGGCGAGGTCGCCGCCGGGTCCCGCCAGCCGCACCGGTTGCAGCCCGGTCAGGCGGTGCGCCTGGTCACCGGTGCGCCGCTGCCCACGCTGGCCGACGCCGTGGTGCCGATCGCGGACACCGACGCGCACCCCGCCCAGGTCGCGGTCTACCGCGCGGTGCCCTCGGCGGCCTACGTCCGGCGGATCGGGGAGGACGTGGCGCCCGGTGACGTCGCGGTCCGGCGCGGCTCGGTGATCGCCGCGGCCCAGGTGGGACTGCTCGCGGCGGTCGGGCGGGGCCGGGTGCTGGTGCACCCTCGACCCCGGGTGGCGGTGCTGTCGGTGGGCGACGAGCTGGTGGACGTGGCCCGCGATCCCGGGGCCGGTGAGGTGTACGACGTGAACTCCTACGCGCTGGCCGCCGCCGCCCGGGACGCCGGTGCCGAGGCGCTGCGGGTCGGGCTGGTGTCCCGCGAACCGGGCCGGCTGCGCGAGACGGTGGCCGACCACCTGGCCAGCTGCGACCTCATGGTGCTGTCCGGGGGCATCGGCGGGGAGGCCGGTGAGCAGGTGCTCGACGCGCTCGGCCAGCTCGGCGAGTTGGACGGCACCCGGATCGGCATCCACCCCGGCTCGGTGCAGGCGTTCGGCCGGCTCGGCCCGGACAAGGTGCCGACGTTCGTGCTGCCGTCCAACCCGGTCAGCGCGCTGGTGCTGTTCGAGGTGCTGGTCCGGCCGCTGATCCGGACGGTGCTGGGCCGGGCCGACCCCAAACGCCGGCGGGTGTCCGCGCGGCTGCTCTCCCCGCTGACCTCGGTGCCGGGGCGGCGGGGTTACCTGCGCGGCCGCCTGCTGCGCGAGGAGGCCACCGGTGACTACCTGGTGCAGCCGCTGGGCACCTCGGGCACCCAGCTGCTGTCTGCGTTGGCCGAGGCGAACTGCCTGATCGAGCTGGCCGAGTCGACGACCGACGTCACCGTCGGCGAGCAGGTTACCGTGGCGTTCCTGGCGCCCCGCACCTGAGCGACGCCGGCGACCAGGCAGACACCGTGGCACACCTCTCAGATTCCACGCGGCTGGGCCGCCATCCCGGCTGGCCGGTCGAGCTCGGACCGCTGCGCACCCGGGCCGGCCTGGTCGAGGTCCGCCCGATCCGGCTGCGTGACGGTGCCGCCTGGGCCGCGATCCGGGCCCGCGACGAGCGGCACCTGGCCCCGTGGGAGCCGGATTCACCCGGACTGTGGGCGCACCGCAACACCGTCGCCGAGTGGCCGGCCCGGTGGAGCGCGCTACGCGCGGTCGGCCGGCGCGGGCAGGCGCTGCCGCTCGCGGTCACCGTGGACGGCGCCTTCGCCGGGCAGGTGATGGTCGGAAACGTGGTGCGCGACCCGCTGTGGTCGGCGTACGTGGGGTACTGGTTGGGCAGCCACGTCACCGGCGGTGGCGCCACCACCGCGGCCGTGGCGATGGTGCTGGACCACTGCTTCGGACCGGTCCGGTTGCACCGCATCGAGGCGACCGTTCGTCCGGAGAACACTGCGAGCCGCCGGGTGCTGGTCAAGCTCGGATTCCGTGAGGAGGGCCTCTTCCGGCGCTACCTGAACGTGGAGGGCTCCTGGCGGGACCACCTCTGCTACGCGCTGACCACCGAGGACCTGCCGGAGAGTCTGGTGGTGCGGCTGCTGAACGCCGGTCTGGCCGAGCGACCCTGAGACGGCGCAGGCGAGGCATGGACCCTGATCCGGCGCGCCGCCGAGGCCGGGGCTTCCCCGCTGGTTACCGTGTGCGCGCCGGTACGACTCGGGGGAGGCGGCTTGCCCAGCTCCTTGCTGTTCGCGGGGCTGGTCGCCACCTGGTTGGCGGTGGCGGTCCCGATGGCCGCCCGTCGCCGCCAGCCGATGACGCGGCCCAGCGACGCCGCGTTGTCCTCCCGGGTGCTGGCCCGACCGGTCCGCGGACCACGGCGCGAGGAGGTGAGCGGCACGATGAGCGAGCAGGTCGACGCGGCGCGCCGCTACCGCCCCGGGCGTGGTGGGTACGACCCGGAGGCTGCGGCGCTGGCCGCCCAGGCCCGCTACACCTTCCGTCAGCGCGCGGTGCTGGTGCTGGTGCTGACCGCGGCGACCACCGCCCTGGTCGCCGTGGTGCTGGTGGTGCCCGAGGCCTGGTGGGTGCACGGCGCCGCCGATCTGCTGCTGGTCGGCTACCTGGTCAACCTGCGTCGCCAGGTGCGCAGCGAGCAGGCGATCCGGGCCCGCCGCGCCGCCCGGTTGGCCGGCTCCCGTCCGGCCGCGGCCGCCGCCCGGCGACGCGCCCAGAGCGGGGCAGGCGGGGCCCCGGCGGCCGCCCCGTCCGGCCGGGTGCTGCGCCGCTCGGGTCGACGCGGTCGGGCCGCCGCCGGGCCGCACGTCGCCGCGGGTGTCGATGAGCCGACCGGGCAACCGGACGCCGGATCGGACGAGGGCCTCGACTCGGGGCCCACCGGGTCGCCGGACGGCGGGGCCCCGGAGGACGGGCCCGGCGCGGTCCGGGCCGACCACGGTGCCGACCTCGGGGACGCGCTGGTATCCGGCCGGCCCGGTGCCGAGGCCGCCGAGCCGCCGGCGCTGCCGCCGCTGGCCCCGGTGCCGCTGCCACCCCACCCGGCCGGCACGGTGGCCCTGGAGCTGGACGCCGAGGACCCCGAGCTGCACGAGCTGGACCCCGGTCAGGGCTGGAGACACCGTCGCGCGGCCGGCCAGTGACCGGCTGCTAGGCTGGTCGAGCCCGTTCGGGCACCGGGGGCTGTGGCGCAGTTGGTAGCGCGACTCGTTCGCATCGAGTAGGTCAGGGGTTCGATTCCCCTCAGCTCCACCCAGTTAGTCATGTGGCGAGCCGGGTCTGTGGACCCTGTTCGTGCTGTTCGCGGGACCTGTGACCTTTTGGCGCCGTGGTGGTCGCTGCGGTGTCGTGTGTCGCTGCAGTGGCGGTGTGGGGCCAGTGGCGGGTGGAGTTTCGAGGCCGCCGCGCCCAAGTGCGTCTACCTGGCGATCGAGCCTGTGCGCCTCGGCTGCGGGCCCGTCCGCGTCAGCTGCGGAAGTCGGCGGGCCGCTCGCGGGGCGCGGCCGCGCCGTCCAGCAGTCCGGTGGGCAGGTCGGGCAGGTCGGGCAGGTCGGGCACCGCCTTGAGCGGGACGGTGACCATCACGACGGCCGCGCAGCGGGGCCGCCTCACCCGCCGCCACCGCAGCGGCCCCGGTCTCCTCGACCGGCGCGGACACCGTCTGCGGTCCCCGCGAGTTGGCCACCGCCACCTCGTGGCCCAGGGCGGTCGGTCGACGGGATGCCACGGCGAGTCCGGAATCAGCAGCTCCGGGTCTCCGGTCCAGAGCTGTCCCCGGTGCACCATCGCGGTCGCGGCGGTGAAGGCGTCCGGGTGGGCCATGGCGTGCCTGGCCTTGACATCCGCGGCCTGCCGGACGACCCGCTTGGTCGGCAGCTCGACGTCCACCGCGCGCACCAGGTCGCGGACGGGGGCGTTCGCTTCGTCGGGCCCTCGACGGCGCCGCAGGACGTACATCACCTCGCCGAGGTTGATCCAGCTCATCACCGGCCGGTCCGCGAGCGCCCGCTCCACCCGTTCCGCGCCGGGTTGCTCATTCCCGAGCAGGCACAACACCGCCCACGAATCGAGGACCACCGTCACGGCGACGAACCGCATCCCCGGGTACGGGCGACATCGCGGGTCAACTCGCGGGCGGCGGCCCGGGAGGCGTTCCAGTCGCGCCAGCCGTCCGGTCGGTCCAGGTCGGCGGCGATCGGGCCCAGCACGCAGCCGCGGATCGGCTCGGGTAGCCGGGCCAGGGTCGGCACCGCGTCGGCGGACAACCCGGCCAGGTAACGCTGGTCGATCTTTCCGGTGGCCGCCCAGCGCTCGATGTTCCGCTCGGCGATGAACCGGTCCGGGTTCAGCGCGCCCAGCGCCAGCACCCCGGCCAGACCGCTGACCGCCACCACGCGCGGCAGCCACCCCGCACGCAGCCGCCGACCGGCCGCGATCAGCATCAGGTACACCAGCCCGAGCCACAGCTCGACCGCGAACACCTGCACCCGCAACACGGTGAACCCGTAGGCCTGCTGGTAGGCCCACATCCGGCTCAGCGCCGAGCACACGATCAGCAGCGTCAGCCCGGCCAGCATGCCGAGCAGCCCACGCAGCCACGCCCGGTCGGCGACGCCGGCCACCGACGCGTAGCGGGCCGCCGCGATGAGCACCGGCAGGGTCAGCACGGTCACCTGCAGCAGCTGCCAGAACCCGCCCCGGGCGTACTCGGCGTAGGTCAGCCCGGTGGTGCGCAGCACGTGGTCGGCGCCGCCGAACAACGCGGCCACCTGGACCCCGACGAACGTCGCGAACAACGCCACCAGCAGCCCGACCGGCAGCGCCCACTCGATCCGCCGCAGACCCCGCTGGGCGGGGCGCTCCGGGTCCGGCCGGGGCGGTGCCGCCCGCAGGTAGACCGCCGCGACGGTGCCGGCGGCGAACAGCGGGAACAGGGTGAACCAGCGGGTCAGGTCCGGTACATCGAAACGTGGAACCAGGTCGGTCAGCAGCCGGGCGAACGCCACGTCCGCGCCGGCCAGCAACGAGGCGAACAGCGCGACCAGCACCGCCGAGACGGCCAGCGCGGCGAACGTGCGCAGCAGCCCGGAGCCCACGGCGCGGGGTCCACGCAACCTCCGCGCGGCCCAGGGCAGGGCACCGAGGGCCAGGCAGGGCACCGCGACCGCGCCCACCAGCAGCCCCCGAACCGTGCGTCCACCGGCGACCGCGACCGACCCGGCCAGCGCGGCGCCCAGCACGCACCAGGGGAACAGCCACTCGGCGGCCCGCACGGTGCCCAGGGCGAGCAGGCCCAGCGCCAGCCCCGTCCACAGCACCGTCATCCCGCGACCGCGGCCTTCCGGGCCGGCGGTGTCCGTGGACGCCACCGTGCGGCCGGCCAGCACGGTCAGCCCCACCAGCGCCGCCCCCACCAGCAGCCATCCGATGCCCGGGAACGGCCCGGGCAACGCGAGGGCGGCGACCACTCCGGCAGCCGCCGCGGCGGCGGGTACCGCCGGCCGGGGCGGGCCGGCCGGACGCGGCCACACCGGTGTCCGGGGCGGTAGCAGGGGAGGTTGCGGTGCCGCTGCGGCTTCGGGGGAGGCGACCGCGGACGTCGAAGGGGTCGGCGCGGTCATCGGTCGCTCCCGGGGGTCGAGGGCAGGGACACCCGCACGACGCACCCGGCGGGTCCGGTCGGGTTCGGTGGCGGGTCGGTGACGGTGATCTGCCCGCCGTGCAGTTCCACCACCCAGCGGGCGATCGCCAGGCCGAGCCCGGTGCCGCCGTCGCCGGCCCGCTCACCGCGGGTGAACCGCCGGAACACCTGGTCGCGCAGCTCCGGCGGGATGCCCGGGCCGTCGTCGCGCACCTCGATCACCTGCCGGTCGCCGTCCAACCGGACCAGCAACTCGATCGTCCCGTCGGCCGGGCCGTGCCGGACGGCGTTGTCCAGCAGGTTGACCAGCACCTGGCGCAGCCGGGCCCGGTCGGCGCACAGGGTCAGGCCCTGCGGGACTACCCGCACCCGGAACCGGGCGGCCGTGTCGACGGGTCCGCGGCCGACCGACGGGGCGACCGAGGCGACCGCCTCGTCCAGCAGCGTCCGGGCCGGGAACTCCGCCCGGCGAAGGGTGTGCACCCCGGCATCCACCCGGGACAGCTCGAGGAAGTCGGTGACCAGCCTGGCCAGCCGCTCGCTGTGTGCCAGCGCGACCGGCAGCACGTCGGCCGGCGGGTCGCCGACGCCGTCCACCGCGTTCTCCAGCACCGCGCACAGTGCGGCGATCGGGGTCCGCAACTCGTGCGAGACACCCGCGATCAGCTCGCGCCGTCGCTGGTCCGCGGTGGCCAGCTCGGCGGCCATCTGGTTGAACGCCCCGGCCAGCTGGCCGACCTCGTCGCGGGTGGTGGCCCGCACCCGCCGGGTGTAGTCGCCACGGGCCATCGCCCGTGCCGCCGCGGTCATCTCGCGCAGCGGGCTGGTCATGCCGTGCGCCAGCACCTGTGCGCTGAGCAGCACCAGCGCGACGGTGACCGTCGTGTCCAGGTAGGGGGGCAGCCACCGGTACTGCCACCACAGGTAGGCCACGCCCACCGCGCCCGAGCCGAGCAGCACGATGCTCAGCTTGAGCTTGATCGACCGCACCGGGTCCAGCGGGCGGGGCAACAGCTCCAGGAGTCTCACCGGCCCGCCTCGCCCGCCGGGACCTCCAGGGCGTACCCGACGCCGTGCACGGTGCGGATCAGGTCGGTGCCCAGCTTGCGGCGCAGGCCCTTGACGTGGCTGTCCACGGTGCGGGTGGCGGCCCCTCCGTGCCAGCCCCACACCTCGCCGAGCAGCCGCTCCCGGGCCTGCACCGCGCGCGGGCGAGCGGCCAGGTAGACCAGCAGGTCGAACTCGGTCGGGGTGAGGTGCACCTCCGTCCCGGCCCGCCGCACCCGCCGGGTCACCAGGTCCACCTGCACCTCGCCGAGGGTGACCGACTCCGCCGGGTCGGGCTCCGGGTGCAGCTCCCGCGCCCGGTCCACCCGGCGCAGCAGTGCATGCACCCGGGCGGCCAGCTCGCGCGGGGAGAACGGCTTGGTCAGGTAGTCGTCCGCGCCGACCCCCAGCCCGACCAGCACGTCGGTCTCGTCGTCGCGGGCGGTCACCATCAGCACCGGGACCGGGCGGCGGGCCTGGATCCGGCGGCACACCTCGATGCCGTCGATGCCGGGCAGCATCACGTCCAGCACCACCAGGTCGGGTTCGGTCGCCTCCGCCCGGGCCACCGCGCCGGGCCCGTCGTGCGCCACGTCGACCAGGTAACCCTCGGCGCGCAGCCGCGCCGCCACCGCGTCGGCGATGCTCACCTCGTCCTCCACCACCAACACCCGCCGCGTGCCGCCCATAGGCTGTGACTGTAGGACCGCCGTGCGCAGGCGCGGGGGCGATGATGTGAAGGATTCGTGCAGGCCGATGCGCCGCCCGGTGATGGTCGTGCTGGTGGTGCTGGTGGTCCTGGCGGGGGTGCTGGCGCTGTACCGGCTGACCCCGGTCGGCCGGCCACCGGCGGGTTGTACGGTCGCGCACGGGGCCGGCGAGGAGATCACCGCCTACCCGTTGACGGTCGAGCAGACCGACAACGCCGCCACCATCGCCGGGGTCGGCCGGCGCCTGGGCATGCCCGACCACGCGGTGAGCGTCGCGCTGGCCACCGCGCTGCAGGAGTCCGGGCTGCGCCACCTCAACTACGGCGACCGGGACTCGCTGGGCATTTTCCAGCAACGGCCCAGCCAGGGCTGGGGTCGCCCGGAGCAGCTGACCGACCCGGTGTATGCCGCCACCGCGTTCTACCGGCGATTGCGCGAACAGCGGGACTGGCACCGGTTGGAGGTCACCGACGCCGCGCAACTGGTCCAGCGCTCGGCGTACCCGCTGGCCTACGCCCGGTGGGAGCCGCAGGCCAGGGCCGCCGCGGCCGCGCTGACCGGGGCGGCGGATGCCACCCTGACCTGCCACGACCTGGAGCTCACGGGCCCGGCCACCGGCGTGGTCACCCTGGCCGAGCGGGAGCTGGGCACCGCCGTGCTCAGCGGCGCGCACCCGGCCGAGCGCGGGCGGGCCTACGCGCACTGGCTGGTCGGGCACGCCGACCGGCTGGCGCTCGACCAGGTCGTCTGGGACGGCCGGAGGTGGACGCCCGACACCGGCGAGTGGCGTCCCACCGGTCCGCCGGACGGCCGGCTCAGCCTCCGGGTGGCGCCACCGCCGACCTGACGCCGCTCGGCCCCCGCCGCCCTGCAGCGGGTGCTGCCCGGGCAGGTCGGCGGTCCCGCCCGGCGGCTGGTTCGGCGCGGCGGATGCCGCCCGGCGCGGTGGGTGCCGCCCGGCGGCTGGGATCAGCGCAGGGCGTGCCGCCCGGGCGGGTCGGTCGGGCCCGCCGGACCTGCCTTGCCGGACCGGGCGGGCGGGTCGTTGTCGCGCCGGGCGCCGGTACCACCCAGCCCAGCCGGTCGGCCAGCGGCACCGACATCGCCGACGACCAGTCGGACCACTCCGGCTCCGGCTCCGGCCGCTCCCGCGCCCGCTCAGGTCGCTCCCGGACCCCTTCGGGCCGCGCGGCGTTCGGCTCCGGGGCGCCGTGCGGCGGCCCGGGCCGGTGAGACGGTGACACCCGCCGGGAGGGTTCGTCCCAGTTCGGCCGCGGCGCCGGGGGTTCGAACGCGGGCGTCAGCGACGTCAGTGCCGGATCCGAGTCCGGCCGCGTCGGCGTCAGGTCGGTGGGCGCGCGGACCCCGGGTTCGGTGTGCGACAGCTCGATCACCCTTTCCGCGCGGGCCGTGGCCGCGACGGTCTCGTCGGTCCGGTGCGGCGAACCCGCTCACCGGGAACAGTGCGTCGGTCCGCGGCAACCGTCGGCGGCCGCTGAGAAGGACATCTCCCGGCCGGGGCGGTGCGTTTCACCGATCGGGGTCGGCCACTCGTTCGGCGCAGCCGACCCGGGCCGGCGGCCGATCCGGGCCGGCGGGGGTTGGTCGGCACCCGACCGGGACCCGCGCCGCCCGACGTCGCACCCTGGCCGGGGTGGCCGCGTTGCCGGCCGCCACCCGCGCCCGGCCGGCCGCCGACGGGGTGCTCGCCGCGCTGTTCCGGGTGCTCACCGAGCCGGGAGAGGCGCGCTCAGCGGCCGAGTTCCCGCAACGACCACCGACCCGGCTCACCGACCAGGACGGTGCGGCTGAGCGCCGAGACGTCGATCCGCCACAGCGAGCGGGGCCCGGCCTCGATCGCGTGCACCACCGCCGCCCTGATCACCGCCGCGTCCGCGACGGCGAGCAGCGCACGCACCGTGCCGTCCTGGTCGTCCAGCCACCCGCCGACCCGGACGCCCAACGCGGCCAGGCTCTCCCCACCGTGCGGGGTGGCCGCCGGATCGGCCAGCCAGGCCCGGACCGCCTCCGGCTCGGCGGCGAGCGTCTCGTCCAGGGTCCGACCACGCCAGCGTCCGTAGTCGCAGCCGCGCAGCCGCTCGTCCTCGACCGCCTCGACGCCCAGGCCGGCGGCGGTCTGCCGGCAGGCCGCCGAGGGCGCACGCACCGCCCGGCCGGCCCGGGGGGCGGTCACCGAGGCGGCCTCGGCGACCCCGGCGGGCGTCAGCGGCTCGTCCGCGGCGAAGGCCGCCCGGCGCAGCGCCTCGGTCTCGCTGTGGCAGATCAGTATCACGCGCATCGCCGGTCGACCTCCCGTTGTGAGCCTGTGCTCAACCCACATCTGAACACCTGCGAAGGTATTGCCTCGTCCGGGGGCGGGAACGTACCGTCGGGGTGACCGTCGCTCGCCCCAGAGGAGGACCCCAGCATGAGTTCGCCCGCGATCTCCGGCGCCCGTCCAGTGCAGGTGTCCGAGGTGCTGCCCTGGCTGCTGGGCACCCTGCTGTTCGCCCTGGCGCTGTACTACGTGGTGGGCATCGATGAGGGCGCCTCGGCCTTGCTGGGCAACACCGGGATGGTGCACGAACTGGTGCACGACGCCCGCCACCTGCTCGGATTCCCCTGCCACTGAGCGGGACGCCGACATGGTGCGGTCGTTGATGCTGCGTGGTCTCGCGGTGGGCGCGCTCGCCGGGCTGGTCACGTTCTGTTTCGCCTGGGTGTTCGGTGAGCCGGTGATCGAGGCGGCCATCGAGTACGAGGGCGCCCGCGGCGCGGCCCAGGAGGCGTTGAACAACGCCGCCGGGCTGCCCGTCGAGCCTGCCGGGGACGACCTGGTCAGCCGGGGTGTGCAGGGCACCTTCGGGATCGGACTGGGCCTGGTGCTGTTCGGCATGGCGATGGGCGCGCTGCTCGCTGTGGGTTTCAGCCTCGCCTGGGGGCGGGTCACCGGCCTGCGCCCTCGGGTGCTGGCGCTCCTGCTGGCGGTGGCCGGTTTCGTCACCCTGTACCTGGTGCCGTTCCTGAAGTATCCGGTGACCCCGCCGGCGGTCGGGCACGAAGACACCATCGGCGCGCGCACCGGGCTGTACCTGGTGATGGTGGTCGCCTCGGTGCTGGCCGCCGCGACGGCCCTGTGGCTGGGCCGCGCGCTGGCCGCGCGGATCGGTGGGTGGAACGCCACGCTCGCCGGCCTGGGTGGGTTCGTGGTGCTGGTCGGGCTCGTGATGGCGGTCCTGCCGGCGCTCGGCGAACTCGCGGTGAACGTCGCGCAGTACGGCCCGCAGCGCACCGAGACCACCGGACCGCTGCGGGATCCGTCCGGCGTGATCGTCTTCCCCGGCTTCGACCCGGACCTGCTCTACGACTTCCGGCTGTACTCGGTGGCGTCGGTGGCGCTGTTGTGGACCGTGCTCGGGTTGGGCTACGGGGCCGCCACCGAGCGGCTGCTGTCCCGGGCCGGGCAGGTGCCGCCCGCCCGGGCGTCCGCCCAGGCCTGACCGGTTCTCGACCGTCAGCCGGGGAGGCCGTTGGTGGCGTTCAGCGCTGAGGCGCTGTCCGCCGGGTCGTCCACCTGGCCGACCAGCGCCCGGATCGAGTCGTCGGCTAGTTGGTAGTGGATGGTGCGCCCGTCCCGGCGGGTGGTGACCACCCCGTGCGCGCGCAGCAGCCGCAGTGCCTGCGACACGGTGCTGTCCTTCACCCCGGTGGCGGCCGCCAGGTCGGATACGCAGATCTCCCCGGTGTGGTGGATGCACAGCAGCAGGGCCAACCGGGTCTGGTCGGCCAGCAGGGTGAACCGGGTGACCCAGGCGTGCAGGGCGTCCGGGGCCGGCAGGTGGGCGCGTGCTTCGCACACCCGTTCGCCGTCGACGACGAGGTGTGGGTCATCCGGGTCGAGAAGGTGCACCACACCATTGTGGCCTCTGTCTCCGGCATGCGTACTTTCCGGTGCCGCCGGGTATCCGGTCCAGGTCAACAAGCCGGCGCACGAGGTGCCGGCCTACTTGGAGGAGAAGTCCGATGAGCTTGATCGACAAGGCCAAGAACAAGCTGGACGAGGCCAAGGGCAAGGCCAAGGAAGGCACCGGCAAGGCGACGGACGACAAGGAACTCGAGTACGAGGGCAAGTCCGACCAGGGTGGCGCCCACGTCAAGCAGGCCGGCGAGAACGTGAAGGACGCCGCCGGCAACGTCAAGGACGCCTTCAAGAAGAACTGACCCACCCCGTTCCCATCACACGGCGCGCCGGCTCCCATCGGGGTCGGTGCGCCGTGCTGTGTGGGGCCACTGGACCGGCCCGATCGGGACCGCCGCGTCATCGCCGACCGGGACATCCCCTGGAGCTGACGGTTGGCGCGCGGCCACCTGAGCCGCCCGGTCACCGGGACCACTACCGCGACGGTCGGCGGGGGAGGATGATCGACCCATGTCGAGCGTGCCGTGGTCCAGGGGCCACCGGCCGGGCTGGCCGGCCGGCGAGCACCGTCGGCACACCGGCTTCACCCCCGCCGGCCGGGTGCGCTGGCTCAACCCGGCGGTGCTCGCCCGGACCGCCGTGCAGGTGGCGCTGTCCCGCACGTTCGGTCAGTTCGCCGACCGGCGCGAGCTGCAGAAGACCGAGCGGGCGAACCCGCTGGACCTCACCGCCGCCCGGCACGACACCGCCGGCCACGACGGGACGAGCCCGGGGGACGAGGACTTCTGGCTGGACTTCGTCGCCGACCTTGGCGACGGGTTCGATGCCACCGCCACGGTGGCCAGCCAGCTCGCCGCGGACGAGTTGACGCTCGCCGGACCGGACGGCGAGATCCTGACCAGGGCGGGCTCGCTGCTGGTGATGGGCGGCGACCAGGTGTATCCGGCGGCGTCCGCGACCGCGTACAACGACCGGCTGGTCGGGCCCTACCGGGCGATGCTGCCCTGGGCCGAGCGGCCGCGCTGGCTGGTGGCGCTGCCCGGCAACCACGACTGGTACGACGGGTTGGTCAGCTTTCTGCGGGCGTTCTGCCAGCAGCGTTGGATCGGTGGTTGGAAGACGGTGCAGTCGCGCAGCTACTTCGCGGTGCGGCTGCCCGGCGGCTGGTGGCTGTGGGGGGTCGACACCCAGCTCGCCGACGAGATCGACAAGCCGCAGCTGGACTACTTCCGGGCGATCGCGCAGCAGGTCGGACCGGACGAGGCGATCATCCTGTGCTGGGCGAACCCGTGCTGGGTGGACTCCGGCCCGGCCGACCCGGAGGCCTACGCGGCGTTCGAGTTCTTCGAGCGCACCGTGGTGCCCGACCGGGCCATGGTGCGGGTGGTGCTGACCGGCGACCTGCACCACTACGCCCGCTACGCCGGGCCCAACGGCGAGCAGAAGATCACTGCGGGCGGTGGTGGCGCCTACCTGGCGGCCACCCACCACCTCCCCGATCAGCTGTTGCTGCCCCCCGAGGACTCCCGCGACCTGGCCAAACGCTCCCCGGTGGAGTACCGGCTGCGCGCCACCTACCCCAGCCCGGAGGAGTCCCGGCGCCGCCGGTACGGGGTGTGGCGAGGCATCTTCGGCAACCGCACGCTGTGCGCGATCCCGGCGCTGCTCTACGGGCTGCTCGGCTTCGTGATCGGCCAGGCGTTCCCCGGTTTCGGCGGCGCCGACCCATGGCGGGTGGACGCCGAGCAGCTGGTGCTCGCGGTGCTGATCCTGGCCGGCACCTACTACGGGCTGTCCGCGTTCACCGGGCTGAAGAAACGCCCCCGGGCGGCCAGTCGGCGGCTGCTGGGCGCAGTGCACACCCTCGCCCACCTGGTCACGGTGCTCGTCGTGGCGGCCGGGCTGCGGCTGGCCTGCGTGGGGCTGGGCTTCCCGCCGCAGTGGACGGCGATCACCCTGCTCGGCGGGTGCGCGGTGGCCGGCGCGGTGGCCAGGCTGCTGGTGCTGGCCGCGCATCTGCTGGTCGCCGACCGGGTCGGGGTGAACACCAACGAGCTGTTCGCCGCGCAGGCGATCCCCGACCACAAGTGCTTCGTGCGGCTGCGGATCGCGTCGGACGGTGAGCTGACGATCTACCCGGTGCGGATCGACCGCACGGTGCGCTGGGAGTTCGCCCTCGACGGAGGCACGGCCGGCGACCGGCGATGGTACCGCCCGGTGGGTGGTGTCGAGCCGGCGGCCGCGCTGATCGAGCCGCCGATCGTGGTGCCCAGGCGCGCGCCGGGGCAGACTGGACCGGCCAGCCAGCCACCACTGCAGGAGGCCCGGACATGACCGCCACCGTCACCCCCGCCGAGCGCGAACAGCTCACCGACGACCGGGAGAAGATCAAGCAGGAGTTCCTGGTGCCGGCCGACCGGCCCGGCCAGTTCGGCCCGCGGCGTGCACCACACCGCGCTGATCAGCTCGGACGTGCGCCGCACCTGCGCCTTCTACCAGGACCTGCTGGGTTTCCCGCTGGTCGAGATGTTCGAGAACCGCGACCTGCCCGGCTCCACGCACTTCTTCTTCGACCTCGGCCACGGCAACACGATCGCCTTCTTCGACCTGCCCGGCGTCGACCCCGGCCCGTACGCCGAGGTGCTGGGTGGGCTGCACCACCTGGCGATCTCGATCACGCCGGAGAACTGGCGGGCCGCCCGGATGCGGCTGGACGCGGCCGGGGTGGAGTACCTGCTGGAAAGCGGCAGCTCGATCTACTTCCGGGACCCCGACGGCGCCCGGCTGGAGCTGATCCACGACCCGCTGGGCGAGATGTACGGCCATAAGATCGAGCTGGGCGACTGAAGTGCTGGGCGACTAGCGCCAGGACGGCAGCCACATCTGCGCGTCCCAGTGCGCGGCGGTGATGGTGTCCCCGACCATGATCGGCCACAGCCAGGCGAAGTTGGCCACCGCCGCCCCGAGGTACAGCGAGACCAGCACCAGGCCGATGCGCCGTCGGTCGGGCGTGGCGCCGGCGCGGCCGAGGAGTTCACCCAGCGCCAGGGTCAGTCCCAGCACCAGGAACGGGGCCAGCGGCGTGGCGTAAAAGTAGTACATCTGCCGGTCGAGGTTGGTGAACCACGGCAGGTACCCCGCGCCGTAGCCGACCAGCACCGCGGCGTAGCGCCAGTCAAACCCGGCGAGCACCCGCCACAGCGACCAACCCAGCGCCACCGGGCTGAGCCACCACAGGGCCGGGGTGCCGACCAGCATGGTGACCGTCACGCAGTCCGCCTCGCCGCAGGCGCCCACCTCGTCGGAGTAGTAGTAGAGCATCGGGCGCAGGCCCAGCGGCCATGACCAGGGCTTCGACTCCCACGGGTGCGGCTCGCTGCGTGAGGTGGCCAGGCCCTCGTGGAACCCGAGCACGTGCCCGCTGTAGTACCAGAGCGCGCGCAGCGGGTCGGGCAGGAACGACCAGAGACCGCCCTCGCCGACCGCCTGACCGACCACGTGCCGGTCGGTGCCGGTCTCGCTGCCGAACCACGCCCACCAGCTCGCCAGGTAGGCCAGCACGGGCACCGCGGCCAGTGCCCAGAGCGCCGGGACCACGTCCCGGATCCAGGTGCCCGCCCACGGCCTGGCCACCCCGGCGCTCCGGCGCAGCGACAGGTCCCAGAACACCGCGAGCAGCCCGAACGCGGCCAGCCAGTACACCCCGGACCACTTGACCGCGCAGGCCGCCCCGATGGCCACGCCGGCCCCGAACCGCCACCAGCGCACGCCCCAGCGGGGTCCGAACGGCGACTCGCCGACCCGGTCCTGCGCCACCACCACGGCCATCCGCATCCGCACGTCGTCGCGGTCGACCAGCAGGCAGCTGAACGCGGCCAGCACGAACATGGTGAGGAAGATGTCCAGCATCCCCATCCGGGAGGACACGAAGCTGACCCCGTCGGCCAGCACCAGCACCCCGGCCACCGTGCCGAGCAGCGTCGAGCGGGTCATCCGGCGGGCGATGCGCACGATCAGCAGCACGCAGAGCGTGCCGGCGACGGCCGCGCTGAACCGCCAGCCGAACCCGTCGTAGCCGAACATCTGCTCGCCGACCGCGATCAGCTGCTTGGCCAGCGGCGGGTGCACCACCAGTTCGTACCCGGGGTTGTCCTCGACGCCGCCGTTGCGCACCATCTGCCAGGCCTGCGGCACGTAGTGCTTCTCGTCGAAGACCGGTGTTCCCCCGTCGGTGGGGTGGCCGAGCCGGTAGAACCGCAGCGCGCCACCGACCAGGGCCAGCGCGAGCGCCACCAGCCAGCCGCGCAGCCGGTCGGTCGGCAGCGGCGGGTCCGGGGTGTAGCGGTGCCGGGCCGGTGGACCGGATCGGGGCCGGCGGCCGATCGGCAGGAGTCCCGCGCGCGCCGAACGCCCCGAGGCAGCGGCGGTCCCCGGTGCGGGGTCCGCCGGAGTCCAGGGTGCCAGTCTGGTGCCCGCCATGACCGCCGATCGTAGGCGTGCGCCGCCCGTTCGCTCAGCCAGATCGCCGGGCCAGGCAGGAGCCGCTCGCGAGAGTAACGCTGATCCGGTTGTCGGCGCCGATGATCCGACTGGAGTTACTTTCGTATGTCCAGACGTCGATCAGGTGGCGGTCGTGGATCTGACTGGCGGGTACTGCGGTCGGCGGCCCGCGGGCGTGCGGCCGGGTCGGCCCGCGCGACCGTGGCGGACTCGGGTCGTGTGGCGGTCGGCGACGCCGATGGCGGCCGTGGAGGTAACCACAGACAGGCTCACGATCTACGAAATCGGACTAACGTTACTCTAGTGGAGTGTCGACGGGTCGGATGGCGGGCGTCGAACTGGCGTGCGGGGGCGGGATGGGCGGTCGAGGCAGTCAGGAGACCGGGCGGGTGGCCGTCCGGCCGGCTCCGTTCCGCGGTACCGAGGCGCTCGCCGCGGGTCGGCTCACCCGTGCCCGGTTGTACGGGCCGCGCTACCGGCGGCTGTACCCGGACGTGTACCTGCCCGCCGGGTCGGAGCCCGACCTGGCCACGCTGTCCCGTGCGGCGTTCCTGCTGGTCGCCGACCGCGGTGGGGTGCTTGCCGGATACTCGGCGGCGATCCTGCTCGGTGCCGACTGCGCGCCGCCGGGCGCGCCGGCCGAGGTCCTGGTGTCCATGAACGCCCGGCCGCACCCCGGCCTCCGGATCCACCGCGGCCGGGTCGGTGGCGCCGATCTGGCCATGGTCGACGGCATCCGGGTGACCTCGCCGGCGCGCACCGCCTGGGACCTCGCCCGCAGGCTGCCGGTGGTGGACGCGGTCGTCGCGCTGGACGCGCTGGCCAGGGTCGGTGGGTTCGCTCCGGCCGATCTGCTGGCCCGGGCGTCGGCCGAGCCGCGCTGCCGCGGGGTCCGGCGGCTGGTCGAGGTGGTGGCGCAGGCCGATCCGCGGGCGGAGTCGCCGCCGGAGACCCGGCTGCGGCTGCTGCTGCGCGGGGGAGGGTTGCCGGTACCGGAGGTGCAGTACCAGGTGCGCGACGAGTACGGGTTCGTGCTGGCCCGGGTCGACCTCGCCTATCCCGCGATCCGGCTGGCCATCGAGTACGACGGCGCCGGACACCTCGACCCGCGTCGCACGCTCCGTGACCGCCGGCGTGACCTGGAGTTGGCCGACCTGGGGTGGGACACCATGCGCCTGGGTGCGGACGATCTCGACACCCCGCCGGAGACCGTACGGCGGGTGTCCCGACGCCTGGAGCAACGCTCGGCACTCATGCAGCCGGTACGAGGGTGACCGTCGGCCAGCCGACTACGCTGCCATGGTGTCCACAGCCGAGGAGCCCGGCCTGCTGCTGTTGGCCGCGACCCCGCTCGGCGACCCGGGGGATGCCTCGGCCCGGCTGGTCGCCGCCCTCGGCGACGTGGACGTGGTGGCCGCCGAGGACACCCGCCGGGTGCGCACCCTGGCGACCGCGCTGGGGGTGCGGATCACCGGGCGGGTGGTCAGCCACTACGACGCCGTCGAGGCCCGCCGGGCGCCGGCGCTGCTGGACGCGGTGCGCGGCGGGCAGACCGTGCTGGTGGTCACCGACGCGGGCATGCCGTCGGTGTCCGATCCGGGGTTCCGGCTGGTCAGCGAGTGTGTCGCGGCCGGGTTGCCGGTGAGCTGCCTGCCCGGGCCGTCGGCGGTGACCACCGCGCTGGCCCTGTCCGGTCTGCCGTGCGACCGGTTCTGTTTCGACGGGTTCGCGCCGCGCCGGCCCGGTGAGCGGCGGCGGTGGTTGGCCTCGCTGGCCGACGAGGCACGCACCACCGTGTTCTTCGAGTCACCGCGCCGGCTCGCCGTCACCCTGGCCGACGCGGTCACCGAGCTGGGCGGGCAGCGCCAGATCGCGGTGTGCCGTGAGCTGACCAAGACCTACGAGCAGGTGCTGCGCGGCTCGCTGGCCGAACTCGCCGGGTGGGCGGCGGCCGACGAGGTGCGCGGCGAGATCACCGTGGTGCTGGCCGGCGGGTCGGCGGCGCCGGCCGCGCTGGACGAGCTGGTCGCGCGGGTACACCAGCGGGTGGAGGCCGGTGAGCGGCTCAAGGACGCCGTGCACGCGGTGGCCGCAGGTGGGAGCGTGCCGAAGCGTGAGTTGTATGCGGCTTCGCTCGCACGTGGGTGAGAACCAGGCCTACTTCGCACCCACCAGGTCGTGCACCAGCTCCACGCTGCGCAGCCGGTCGGCCGGGTCGTGCACCAGGGTGGTGACCATCAGCTCGTCCGCCCGGGTGGCCTCGAGCAGCGCCGCGATGCTCTTGGCCACCGTCTCCGGTCCACCGATGATCTGGCTGGCCAGCCGGTCGTCGACGAATCGCCGCTCCTGTTCGGAGTACGGGTAGGCGGCGGCCTCCTCCGGGGTGGGCACCCGGACCGGCCTGCCGAGGCGCAGCTGCAGGAACGCCAGCGCGCCGGGACCGGCGAGGTGGCGCGCCCGGTCGTCGTCCTCGGCGGCCAGCACCGACGCGCACACCATTGCGTACGGCTCGGCCAGCCGCGCCGAGCCGGTGACCTGCGCTTGCGCGGCGCGCGCGGCCCGACCCCGGTCGAAGCTCGCCCGGTACAGCGCGAGCGCGGGCAGCGTGTTGGCCGCGCTGAAGTGGTGGGCGAACGCGAACGGCAGCCCGAGCACCCCCGCCACCTGCGCGCTGTAGCCGCTGGAGCCGAGCAGCCACACCTCGGGCCGGTTGCCGTCGCCCGGGACGGCGGTCACCCCGCGCGGGCCGGCACCGCCGAAGTAGCCCATGAGCTCGGTGAGCTGCTCGGGGAACTCGTCCGCGGACAGCGGGTTCGCACTGCGCCGCAGCGCCTGCGCGGTGACCGGGTCGGTGCCCGGCGCCCGCCCGATGCCCAGGTCGACCCGGCCGGGGTGCAGCGCCTCGAGCATGCCGAACTGCTCGGCGACCACCAACGGCGGATGGTTGGGCAGCATCACCCCGCCCGAGCCGATTCGGATCGCCGCCGTGGCGCTGGCGATGTGGGCCAGCAGCACGGCCGGCGCGGAGCTGGCGATGCCGGGCATGTTGTGGTGCTCGGCCACCCAGAACCGGTGGTAGCCGAGCCGCTCGGTGGCCCGGGCCAGCTCGACGGTGCTGGCCAGTGCGGCGCCGGTGGTCGAGCCGACCCCGACCGGGGCGAGGTCCAGTACGGACAGCGGCGGATGTGGCATGTCGGGTACAACCCGCCGGGGGCACGGGATCTTCCCGCACCGGGGCGTCAGTCGGCCGCGGCCGGATTCGCCGTCCGGCCGGCGAACGGGCGCCAGCGGGCGACCGGTTCCACCACCCGCGCCGCGATCGGCCCCGCCACCGCCATCAGCAGCACGTACGCGGTGGCCAGCGCCGCCAGTTGTCCGGGTACCGCGCCCGAGGCCACCGCGAGGCCGGCGATCACGATGGAGAACTCGCCGCGGGCGACCAGTGCCGCGCCGGCCCGGGCCCGCCCCAACCGACCGATGTCCTGCCGGCGCGCGGCCCACCAGCCGGTGGCCAGCTTGGTCAGCGTGGTGGACACCGCGAGCACCAGCGCCCAGCCCAGCACCGGCGGGATGGTAGCCGGGTCGGTGTTGAGCCCGAACGCGACGAAGAAGACCGCCGCGAACAGGTCGCGCAGCGGCTCCAGCAGCCGGGTGGCGTTGTGCGCGGTGGAGCCGGAGATGGCGATGCCGAGCAGGAACGCGCCGACCGCCGCCGAGACCTGCAGCGCCGCCGCGAAGCCGGCCACCAGCAGGGCCAGGCCGAGCACCTTGAGCAGGAACACCTCGCGGTCGGGGCTGTCCACCAGCGCCGAGACGTACCGGCCCCAGCGCAGCGCGACCAGCAGCACCACGCTGATCACCGCCAGCGAGACGCCGACCGTGGTCAGCCCGCCGAGCAGCGACACCCCGGCCAGGATTGTGGTCAGAATGGGCAGGTAGAGCGCCATCACCAGGTCCTCGAACACCAGGATGGACAACACCACCGGGGTCTCCCGGTTGCCCAGCCGGCCCAGGTCGGTGAGCACCTTGGCGATGATCCCGGAGGAGGAGATGTAGGTGACACCGCCCATCACCACGGCACCCACCACGCCCCAGCCCACGTACAGCGCCACCGCGACGCCGGGCGCGGCGTTGAGCACGACGTCCAGCACCCCGGCCATCCAGGACCGCTTCAGCCCACTGACCAGCTCGGACGCCGAGTACTCCAGCCCGAGCAGTAGGAGCAGCAGCACCACCCCGACCTCGGAGGCGATCGGGGAGAACCCCTCGATCCCGTCCAGCTCGACCAGCCCGCCGTTGCCGAAGGCCAGCCCGCCGAGCAGGTAGAGCGGGATCGGCGACATGCCGATCCGCTGCGCCACCCGGCCCAGCAGACCCAGGGTGAAGAAGACCGCGCCCAGTTGGATGAGCTCGAGCGCGACGTGGTTCATGCGGCCATCAGCACCGCTCAGCCGCGGGTGAGGATCTCGGCGGCCTCGGCCAGTCCGTCCCGGGTGCCGACGGCGACCAGCAGGTCGCCGGCCGCGAGGGTGAAGTCCGGGCCGGGGGAGGGGTGCACCTGCCCGGCGCGCATCACCGCGACCAGCGACACCCCGGTCCGGGTGCGCATGGCGGTGTCGCCCAGCGGGCGGCCGTCGAACGGCGAGTCCTGCTTGATCGGCAACTGCTTGGTGCGGATGCCGGGCAGATCCTTGTGCTCCTCAGCGAGCTGGGCGACCAGTTGCGGGGCACCGAGCAGGTTGGCCAGCGCCCCGGCCTCGTCGTAGTTCAACTCGATCTCGGCCAGGCAGGCGTCGGGGTCGTCGCGCTTGGACACGATCAGCTCGAGTTTGCCGTCCCGGTGGCTGATCACCCCGATCCGCCGTCCGTTGCGCAGCGCGAAGTCCTTCCGGACCCCGATCCCGGGAAGTGGGGTGACCTCGACGTTCACCCCTCCACGATAGCTGGCGAGGATGCGGACGGGTCAGCGAGATCGATCGGTCGCGGCTCGCGGATCACCGGGGACTCAGCCCGCCGGGTCGGACCTCCACAGCGTGCTCACCGGCACCGCCCAGACCCGATCGCCGAGCGGCAGCGGGTGCCGACCGGTGTGCACCACGAGCCCGACGGTGAACCGCTCCCGGGCCAGCGTCCGGGCGTGCCGCTCGGTGGGGGTTGCGGTCAACTTGACCTCGATTCCGGCGAACCGTCCGGACCTCCGATCGGACACGATCAGATCGATCTCGGCGCCATGGCGAGGAGCAGGCCGGACCCTGCCCGCTGGAACAGGCCCAGGAACTCTCGGACCAAGGTCATCCTAGTGAGCAGAACGCCGACAACCTAGTGAGCAAGAGGCGGCTGTCCGAAACGGCCACCGGGGCAATCGCCGGCCGGAAACCGACCTGCGCAAACCCGCTGGCCGTGCGGGCCTAGGCTGGACGTCATGAGTTCTTCGCGAGACCTGCTCGCCAGGGTCGAGCCGTGAGCAGGGTGCTCAACGCGGTGGCCTGGCCCTACGCCAACGGTCCCCGGCACATCGGCCATGTCTCCGGCTTCGGGGTGCCCTCCGACGTCTTCTCCCGCTACCAGCGGATGGCCGGCAACCAGGTGCTGATGGTCTCGGGCACCGACGAGCACGGCACCCCGATCCAGGTCCAGGCCGACGCCGAGGGGATGACCCCGCGCCAGCTGGTGGACAAGTACAACCGGGTGATCGTGGATGACCTGCAGGGCCTGGGGCTGTCCTACGACCTGTTCACCCGCACGACCACCCGCAACCACTACGCCGTGGTGCAGGACATGTTCCTGTCGCTGCACCGCAACGGCTACATCGTGCCGAAGACCACGCTCGCCGCGATCAGCCCGTCCACCGGGCGCACCCTGCCGGACCGCTACATCGAGGGCACCTGCCCGATCTGCGGCTACGACGGCGCGCGCGGCGACCAGTGTGACAACTGCGGCAACCAGCTCGACCCGGCCGACCTGAGGAACCCGCGCTCGAAGATCAATGGTGAGACGCCGAAGTTCGTCGAGACCGAGCACCTGTTCCTCGATCTGACGGCGTTCACCGAGTCGCTGGGCAGCTGGCTGGCCGGGCGCACCGACTGGCGGCCGAACGTGCTGAAGTTCAGCCAGAACCTGCTGGCCGACCTCAAACCCCGGCCGATCACCCGCGATCTGGACTGGGGGGTGCCGGTGCCGCTGGACGGCTGGCGCGACCAGCCGATGAAGCGGTTCTACGTCTGGTTCGACGCCTGCATGGGCTACCTCTCGGCATCTGTTGAATGGGCCCGGCGCAGCGGCGATCCGGACGCCTGGCGCCAGTTCTGGTGCGACCCGGAGGCGCGGGGCTACTACTTCATGGGCAAGGACAACATCACCTTCCACACGGTGATCTGGCCGGCCACCCTGCTCGGGCAGAACGGCGCGGGCGATCGGGGCGGCGAGCCGGGGGCGTTCGGCACGCTGAACCTGCCCGACGAGATCGTCTCCAGCGAGTTCCTGACGATGAGCGGTTCGAAGTTCTCCACCAGCCGCGGCACCGTGATCTACGTCGGCAACTTCCTGAAGCAGTTCGGCCCGGACGCGTTGCGCTACTTCATCTCGGTGGCCGGCCCGGAGAATCAGGACACCGACTTCACCTGGGACGAGTTCGTCCGCCGGACCAACTTCGAGCTGGCCAACGAGTGGGGCAACCTGGTCAACCGGTCGATCTCGATGGCGCACAAGAACGTCGGATCGGTGCCCAAGGCGTTGACGCCGGCTGATGCCGATCATGAGTTGCTGGCGCTGTCCCGTGCCGCGTTCGACACGGTCGGTGGGCTACTGGAGCGCAACCGGTTCAAGCAGGCCATCGGCGAGGCGATGCGGGTGGCCGGGGCGGCGAACAAGTACCTGTCCGACCAGGAGCCGTGGAAGCGCAAGGACGACCCGGACCGCCGCGACACCATCCTGCACACCGCGCTGCAGGTGGTCTCGGACGTGAACACCCTGCTCACCCCGTTCCTGCCGCACGCCGCCCAGCAGGTGCACGGCGCGCTCGGCGGCGAGGGCGTGTGGGCCGCGCAGCCGGAGGTCCGGGAGGTCGACGAGGACTCCCCGGATGGCTCGGCCCCGGCCTACCCGGTGCTGATGGGCGACTATGCGAGGGAGGCTGCGGTCTGGGCGTCCAGCCCGATCGAGGTGGGCCGCCCGCTGGCCAAGCCGTCGCCGCTGTTCGCCAAGCTCGACCCGGAGCTCGGTGAGACCGGCCCGGAGTGGGCACCCGTTGTGCGCTAGTGCGTCCGCGAGTGGCGAGTGCGGCCATAGCCGCAGTCGCCACCCACGAGGCCGGAGGCCATGAGCGAGCGCGCGCGCCGGGAACGCCCGCCGGCGCCCGAGCCGCTGCTCGCCCCGGTGCTGGACGCGCACACCCACCTGGACGCGGCCGCCGGGCGGACGGCCCAGGACGTGCGGGCGGCGATGGACCGGGCCGAGGCGGTCGGTGTGGTCGCTGCGGTGACCGTGGCCGACGACCTCGACGCCGCGCGCTGGACGGTGGAGGCGGCCGGGTGGGACCACCGGGTGGTGGCCGCCGTCGCGCTGCACCCGACCCGGGCGAACGTGCTGGACGACGCGGCCCGGGCCGAGATCGAGCGGCTGGCCGCCGCCGAGCGGGTGGTCGCGGTGGGCGAGACCGGTCTGGACTACCACTGGCCCGGCAAGCTGGAGGGCTGCGCCGAGCCGGCCGAGCAGCGCGCGGCGTTCGCCTGGCACATCGACCTGGCCAAGCGGTTGGGCAAGCCGTTGATGATCCACGACCGGGACGCCCACGACGACGTGCTCGCAGTGCTTGCCGCCGAGGGTGCCCCGGAGACGGTGGTCTTCCACTGCTTCTCCGGCGACGCCGCGATGGCCGGGCGCTGCGCGGACGCCGGATACGTCATGTCGTTCGCCGGCCCGGTCACTTTCCGTAACTCCCGGGAGCTCCGGGAGGCCGCCGCGCTGGCGCCGGCCGAGCTGCTGCTGGTGGAGACCGACGCCCCGTACCTGACCCCGCACCCGCACCGGGGCCGGGCCAACGAACCGTACTGCCTGCCCTGGACGGTGCGCGGGCTCGCCGAGGTCCGGCAGGTCGATGAACGGCGACTCGCCGACACCGTCCGGGAGAACGCCGAGCGGGTCTTCCGGCTCGCCGAACTGATCTCGACGACTACCTAGCGTGGCGTAGCGGAGCGTAGTCGCACGGTTCGTCTCAGTAATCAAGCCGCTCGTCGCAACCACCGCCTGACGTCTTGGGGCGTCCGCCCAGGCGTCGTTACGGTCCTGTGACCGCTCCCTGGCACGCCGCAACGTTGCGCGGTTTCCGACCGTGCCGTTCCGACGACGACTGGACACATCCGTGGATCCTGCCGCCACCCGGCGCCCGCTGGTGATCGCGCTGGTGACCGCGATGATGTTCACCATGTTCGTCGGCGGGGTGGTCGCGGTTGCGCTGGACAAGACCATCACCATCACCGTCGACGGGCGCGACCGGACGGTGCACACCTACGCGAACAACGTCTACGGCGCGGTGCGCGCGGCCGGGCTGACCGTCACGTCCCGGGACCGGCTGGAGCCGGCCGGCAGCATCCGGATCGTCGACGGCGACCACATCGTGCTCAACCGGGCCCGGGAGCTCACGCTGGTCGATGGCGGGGCCACCCGGCGGGTGTGGACCACCGCCAGCTCGGTACGGGAGGCCTTGCGCGGGCTGGGCATGCGGGCCAAGCCGCCGAAGCGCGCCGCCCGGCCCGGCCGCGGCCCGGCCCGGGAGCCCGCCGCCGACTCGGAGATCCCGCTGGACGGGTTGTCCCTGGAGGTGTCCCTGGTCCGCTCGGTCACCCTGGTCGACGGCGCGCGGGCGGCCCGCAAGGTCGGGGTGAAGGGCGGCACCGTGCAGGAGGTGCTCGCCGAGCTCGGCGTGCCGATCGGCTCGGAGGACATCACCATGCCGGCGCCGGACACCGTGCTGGAGGACGGTGACCGGGTGCAGGTGGTGCGCAACGGCGGCGGCGAGATCACCGTGCACACCCCGATCCCGGCGCCGGTGAAGATCGTCGAGGATCCGAAGCTGGCCAAGGGTGAGCGGGTCATCCAGGATCCGGGCGTGCCGGGCGAGCTCACCGCCGTGTACCGGGTACGGGTGAAGAACGGCAAGGAGGTGAGCCGGCAGAAGATCCGCGGCGGGCTCACCAGGCTGCCCAAGCCGAGGCTGGTCCGGCTGGGCACCAACGCCGCGCTGGTCCCGAAGGTGGCGACGGGCGCGGTGTGGGATCGGCTGGCCACGTGCGAGGCGGGTGGGCGGTGGAACGCCAACACCGGCAACGGCTACTACGGTGGTCTGCAGTTCGACGCCCAGACCTGGCGGTCCAACGGTGGCGGCCGGTACGCGCCGTACCC
The DNA here is from genome assembly GCA_029263115.1 of Pseudonocardia sp. Taxonomy (GTDB): domain Bacteria; phylum Actinomycetota; class Actinomycetes; order Mycobacteriales; family Pseudonocardiaceae; genus Pseudonocardia. The sequence continues at coordinate 57,444 of JAJCYC010000269.1, forward strand.
GCACCAGGCCAGCCGTGAGGAGCAGATCGCCGTTGCGCAGAAGGTCCGGGACTCCCGCGGCGGGTTCGGCGCATGGCCGGCCTGTTCCCGCAAGCTCGGCCTGTCCCGTAACGGCGCCTGAGCACGTGCTGCCCGGTCCGGCCGAGCCCGCGATGCTCGGTCCGGCTGAGGTACGCCGGCTGGCCGAGCGGCTCGACCTGCGTCCCACCAAGCGCCTCGGCCAGAACTTCGTGCACGACGCCAACACGGTGCGCCGGATCGCCCGGCTGGCCGCGCTGACCCCGGACGACGTGGTGCTGGAGATCGGGCCCGGGCTGGGGTCGCTCACCCTGGCCCTGCTCGCCGACGCACCGGCCGCCCGGGTGCTCGCGGTGGAGATCGACCCCCGGCTGGCCGCGGCGCTGTCCGGGACGGTGGCCGAACGGTCCCCGGATGCCGCCGCCCGGCTCACCGTGCTCACCCTCGACGCGCTCGCGCTGCGCCCGGCCGACCTGCCCGAGGGGCTGCCGTGGCCGACGGTGCTGGTGGCGAACCTGCCCTACAACGTCGGGGTGCCGGTGCTGCTGACGGTCCTGGCGCGGTTGCCCTCGGTGTGTCGCGGCCTGGTCATGGTGCAGGCCGAGGTGGTCGACCGGTTGGCCGCGGCGCCCGGAAGCCGCGCCTACGGCGCGCCCAGCGCCAAGCTGGCCTGGTACGCCGAGGCCCGGCGGGCCGGCCCGGTGCCCCGGGCGGTGTTCTGGCCGGTGCCCGGGGTGGACTCCGCGTTGCTGGCGTTCAGCTGCCGGGACCAGCCGGCCCCGGACGGCGCCGAGGTGGTCCGGGAAGAGGTGTTCGCACTGGTGGACGCGGCGTTCGCGCAGCGGCGCAAGGCCCTGCGGTCGGCGCTGGCCGGCCATTTCGGGTCCACGGGAGCCTGCGAGGAGGCACTGCTGGCCGCCGGGATCGACCCGATGACCAGGGCCGAGCAGCTTTCGGTGGCCGACTTCGCCCGGATCGCCCGCGGGCCCCACCAGGCACGCAACTAGGGTTGCGGGGTGCTCGCCGTCGTCCCACCACCGGTCACCGTCCGGGTTCCGGCCAAGGTGAACCTGCACCTCGCCGTCGGCGACACCCGCCCGGACGGGTTCCACGACCTGATCACCGTGTTCCACGCGGTGAGCCTGTTCGACGAGGTGACCGTGGCGGCCACCGACCAGCCCGGGGTCGAGGTGTTCGGCGAGGGTGCCGGGGGCAGCGCCGTCGAGGTGCCGGCCGACGAGCGGAACCTGGCCTGGCGGGCGGTGCTCGCCCTGGCCCGGCACGTCGGACGGGAGCCGCTGGTGCGGGTGGTGCTGCGCAAGGCGATCCCGGTGGCCGGCGGGATGGCCGGCGGCAGCGCGGACGCGGCGGCCACTCTGGTGGGGCTGGCCGCGCTGTGGAAGCTGGACCTGCCGCGCGACCAGCTGGCACCGCTGGCCGCCGAGCTGGGTAGCGACGTCACCTTCGCGCTGCACGGTGGCACCGCGCTGGGCACCGGGCGGGGTGAGCGCCTGGTGCCGGTGCTGACCCGGCACAGCGTGCATTGGGTGATCGCGCTGCACCACCGGGGCCTGGCCACCCCGGCGGTGTTCGCCGAGCTGGACCGCCTTCGTGGGGTGTCCGGCTCGCCCACCACGCCGCCCCGCGCGGGGGCGGTCGAGCCGGTCCTGGAGGCGCTCTCCGGTGGTGACCCCCGGCAGTTGGCGCTGCTGCTGGGCAACGATCTGCAGGCCGCCGCGGTGAGCCTGGAGCCGACCCTGCGCCGCACCCTGCGGGCCGGGGTGGAGGCGGGCGCGCTGGCCGGCATCGTCTCCGGCTCCGGGCCGAGCTGCGCGTTCCTGTGCTCCGACGAGGCGGCCGCGGTGGCGGTGGCCGCCGAGCTGGCCGGTGCCGGGGTCTGTCGCGGTGTGCGGGTGGCGAACGGGCCGGTGCCCGGTGCCCGGGTGGTGGAGGATCCGGAACCGGCGCCCAGCGGCGCGCCGCCGTCCGCCCCACCGCCCGCGCCGGGTTGGGCGTAGCCGCCGGTGGCCGAGCGCAAGGTGACGAACCTGGTCAACCTCGAGGCGGTGACCGCGACGGTGCCGGGTGACGGTTCCCGGGTGCTGCTGGACGCGGTGTCGCTGGGGGTGGCGGCCGGCGAGCGGGTCGGCGTGGTCGGGCTCAACGGCGGCGGCAAGACCACCCTGCTGGAGGTGCTCACCGGGGTCCGCACGCCGGACTCCGGGCGGGTCAGCTCGGTGCGCGGGCTGCGTACCGCGGTGGTCACCCAGCGCACCGAGCTGCCGCCCGGCGCCGGCGTACGGGAGGTGGTGCTGGCCGGTCTCGGGGTGTCGGTCGACGCCGGTGAGCACGAGTGGGCGGCCGACCCGAGGGTGCGTACGGTGCTGGGCGGTCTGGGCCTGCTCGCCGACGGCGGTGGCGTGCTGGAGCGCACGGTGGACGGGATGTCCGGCGGTGAGCGCCGCCGGGTGGCGCTGGCCGCCGCGCTGGTCGGCGAGCTCGACCTGCTGGTGCTGGACGAGCCGACCAACCACCTCGACCTGGAGGGCATCGCCTGGCTGGCGTCGCACCTGGTGGCCCGACGCTGCGCGCTGGTGGTGGTGACCCACGACCGGTGGTTCCTGGACGTGGTGTGCACCCGAACCTGGGAGGTCGCGCAGGGGCGGGTGGAGTCCTACCTGGGCGGCTACGCGGACTGGGTGTACGCCCGTGCCGAGCGGTCCCGGCAGGCCGACGCGGCCGAGGAGCGGCGGCGCAACCTGGCCCGCAAGGAGCTGGCCTGGCTGCGCAGGGGCGCCCCGGCCCGCACGTCAAAGCCCAGGTTCCGGATCGAGGCCGCCGAGGCGCTGATCTCGGACGTGCCGGCACCGCGCAACGACCCGGAGCTGCTGGCGTTCGCGTCGGCGCGGTTGGGCAAGACCGTGCTGGAGCTGGAGGACGCGGTGCTGCGGGTCCCCGGGACCCGGTCGGGGCCGGACGAGCCGGCCGGGCGCACCCTGCTCGACCGGGGCACCTGGCGGATCGGGCCGGGCGACCGGGTCGGCCTGGTCGGGGTGAACGGCTCGGGCAAGACCTCCCTGCTGCGCGCGCTGACCGGGCAGCGGGCGCTGGACGGCGGCCGGCTGGTCACCGGGAAGACCGTGCGGCTGGCGCACCTGACCCAGGAACTACCGGTATCGACGCTCGACTCGGCAAGCTCGTCTTCGGGCGTGCCGGGGCACCTGCGGGTGTTGGAGGCCGTCGAGCAGGTGGCCCGCTACGTGACGGTCGGGAAGTACGAGCTGACCGCGTCCTCGATGCTGGAGCGGCTGGGCTTCCCGGCCGACCGGCAGTGGACGCCGGTGGCCGAGCTCTCCGGTGGCGAGCGGCGGCGGCTGCAGCTGACCCGGCTGCTGATGGACGAGCCCAACGTGCTGGTGCTCGACGAGCCGACCAACGACCTGGACATCGACACCCTGCAACGGCTGGAGGACCTGCTCGACGGCTGGCCGGGCACCATGCTGGTGGTCAGCCACGACCGGTACCTGATCGAGCGGGTGTGCGACACGGTCGTCGCGCTGTTCGGCGACGGCCGGCTCACCCACCTGCCCGGTGGCATCGAGGAGTACCTCACCAGGCGGGCCGCGATGTCCGACCCCGGCGCGTCCGCGCGAGCGCGGGAACGGCCCGCAGCCGGGACCGGGCGGACCGAACGGGCCCCGCGCGCGGACGACGGGGCGAGCTCGGCGGCCGAACAGCGGGAAGCGCGCAAGCAGGCCAAACGCCTGGAGCGGCGGCTGGAGTTGCTCGTGGCCAGGGAGACCGAGCTGCACGACGCGCTGGTGGACGCGTCCACCGACGGCCCCCGGCTGCTGGCTCTGGACGCCGAGCTGCGCGACGTGCTCGCCGAGCGCGGCCGGGTCGAGGAAGAGTGGCTGCTGGCCGCCGAGCTGGCCGAGAGCTGACCGTCGCTCCCGGACCGCGGTCAGCTCCCGTAGCGCGGCGTTGACCGTGTCGACCTTGGTCGTGCTCCTCACCGGCTACTGATCGCTGGAACAGGTGTACCGGCCGGCCCGGACATGGCAGCCTGATCAGCATGCTGCTGGAGATCCGCGGCCATCACCTGCCCGGCCGGCACTGGCATCTGGACGGCGAACCGTGCGACAACGTGCACGTCGGCGTCCAGGTCGGTCGAGAGCCGTATGGTCTGGTACGCGCCGACAGCGAGCGGGCGAGCTGGACGGTGCCGGTCGAGGTGCTGGAGCGCGACGGTGACATCGACTACCGGGGGCGCGCGGTACAGGGGCGGCGTGGCGCCCGCTTCGTGTACCTCACCTGGGGAAACGTCGGTGGTGACGGATCGTTCACCATGTTCCGCCGGGCGAAGCTGATGCTGGCCGTGCTACGGCCGCTGTTGTCGAAGGCCGGTTCGGACGGTCGGGTGGTGGCCGACGTGCACCTCACCGACGAGTGCGGCGGCCCCCGCTGCGCCCGGTTGGCCGCTCCGGCGCTGACCCTGGCAGTGGCCGGCCACGACTGATCAGGTCGGGTCGGGCCCGGTCAGTCCTCGTCGTCGTCCTCGTCACCCTCGTCCTCGTCACCCTCGTCGTCGTCATCATCTCCGTCGTCCTCGTCGTCCTCGTCGTCCTCGTCGTCCCCGGAGCCCTTGGCCTCCACCTTGCCTCCGTCGGTGTACTCCGGGCCGGCTTTCGGCAGCGGGATGACCGGCAGGCTGCGGTGCAGCGGCGACATGGTGGCGAACCAGGTGGCGGCCGGGATGGTGGCACCGAACAGGTTGCCGCTGCCGCACAGCCGCGGCGGGTTGACGCAGACCGGGCGCGGCTGCACCCCGTCCGACCAGGTGATCACCGCGCCGGCCAGCTGCGGGGTTGCTCCGACGAACGCGCTGGACTTGCTGTCCTGGGTGGTGCCGGTCTTGCCGAGCATGGGCCGCTGCCAGCCGGCCGCGCCCGCCGGCTTGGTCGCCGTGCCCCCGGTGGTGTCGGTGCTCAGGCCGTCGACCAGTGCGTCGGCAAGCCCGGGTGACACCGCCTCCGCGCAGGGTTCCTCGGTGAGCGCCACCGGGGCGCCACGGGAGTCCTCCACGGCGGTGATCGGGGTCGGTGGGCACCACCGGCCCTTGCTCATCAGGGTGGCGGCCACGTTCGCCAGCTCCAGCGGGCTGGCCGGCACCGGACCGAGGGTGAACGACGCGCGCTGGTCCGACCTCACCGCCTCCCCGACGGTGCCACCCTGGGAGTCCGGCACCTTCAGGCTCTCGCGCATGCCCAGCGCCCAGGCCATGTCCACGATCGGCGTGATCGAGCCGATGTGGTCCTCCAGCGCGACGAACGCGGTGTTCGGCGAGGACGCGAGCGCCTGCTGCAGCGACATCTCGCCCTGGTAGTCGCCGGCGTTCTTCACCGTGTACGGCTCGCCGGCGTTGCGGAACACCCGCGAGGTGTACTTCTCCGGCACGTCCAGTTCGGTGTTGAGGTTGACCCCCTGGCGCAGCGCGGCGGCCGCGGTGAAGATCTTGTAGACCGAGCCGGCACCGTGCGGGGCCGGCGCCGAGGCGATCGGGTACGAGGTCTGCCCGGCGGCGGCGTTCGGGCCGAAGTCGCGGTTGGCGGCCAGCGCCACCACCGGATGCCGGTCGGCTCCCGGCGCGACGATCGCGATGGCGTTCGCGATGCCCTTGACGGCCGGAACCGGCACCTGCCGGGTGGCAGCCTGGTCGGCGACCCGGGAGGTGTCCAGGTCGAGGCTGGTGCGCACGATGTAGCCGCCGGTCTGCAGCTTGGTCAGCGGCACCCCGGTCGAGGCCAGGTAGTCCAGGGTGTAGGCGCAGAACAGGCCGGTGGCCGGCTCGGCCGCGGCGCAGCCGGACCCCGTACGGGCCAGCGGGATGCGGATGCCGAGCGGAGCGGCGTTCGCGGCGTCCTGCTCGGCGGGGGTGATCATGCCGGACTCACGCATCAGGGCGAGCACGACGCTGCGCCGCACCTGCGCCTCCCGGGGTTTCTTCACCGGGTCGAACGCCGTCGGCGACTTGATCATGCCGGCGAGCAGGGCCGCCTGCGGGACGGTCAGCGCTTCCGGCTCCACCCCGAAGTAGGTGTTGGCCGCGGTGCGGATGCCGTATGCCTTGTTGCCGAAGTACACCGCGTTCAGGTAGCGGGTGAGGATCTCCTCCTTGGCGGTGCGCTGCTCCACGGTGAGCGCGAGCTGGACGTCCAGCAGCTTGCGGCCCACGTTGTCCGCGACCGCGGCGTCCTGCTGCTCCTCGGTGTCGGCCACCGCGTAGAGCCGGTGGTTCTTCACGTACTGCATGGTGATCGTGGAGGCGCCCTGCCCGGAGAGCGGATCGCCGGAGGAGACCGCGTTGTCCAGCATCGCCCGGCCCACGCCATACCAGTCCACGCCGCGGTGCTCGTAGAACCGGCGGTCCTCCACCGCCACCACGGCCTTGCGGATCGCGTCGCCGGTCTGCTCGGTGGTGGCGGTGAGCCGGTACTGCTTGTCGTAGATCCGGGCGAACGGCCGCCCCCGCGAGTCGAGCAGGGTGGAGGCCACCGGCAGCGTACGGTTGCTCTGGTCGACGGCCGGGGCGGTGTCCAGCAGCCCCTCGAAGCTCTGCCAGGCGCCACCGACCGGGATCAGCACGGCGCTGGCCGCCAGGACGCCGACCAGCGCTGAGGCCCCGGCCAACCGGGCAATACGACCGATCATGGCAACCCATCCGGCGACCAGCCCACCTGGTCTCGTCACCGGACGATACCCGCCCGTCCGCTACCGCAGCTCGGTGAGCAGCAGTGCTTCGGCCAACACCGCCGTGGCGAACATGTCCAGCGAGAGGCTCTCGTCGATCCCGTGCCAGCGGCTCGCCGGGTCGCCGACCCCGGTGACCAGCACCGCGGCTCCCGGGAACGCCCGGGCGAACTCGGCGATGAACGGGATCGAGCCGCCGATGCCCATCTCCACCGCCGCGTTGCCGTAGGCCTGCCCGAACGTCCGCCGCGCCGCGTCGTACACCGCGCCGACCGCGTCCAGCTCGAACGGGGCGGCCGCCGCCCCCGGGGTCACCGTCACCCGGGCACCCCACGGCGTGTGCGCCCGCAGGTGCCCGGTCAGCTGGGCCTGCGCGCGGGACGGGTCGTCGCCCGGCGCCAGCCGCAGGCTCACCGCCGCCCGGGCGCGCGGCAGCAGCACGTTCGCCGCCCGGTCCACCGGCGGCGCGTCGATGCCCAGCACCGCGATGGCCGGGGAGTACCACAGTCGCTCGGGCAGCGTGCCCGCCCCGATCAGCTCCACCCCGTCGAGCACCCCGGCGTCGCAGCGGAACGTGGCCTCGTCGAAGTCGGGGGAGTCCGAGGACCGGACGACCAGACCGGGCACCGCGACCCGGCCCTTGTCGTCGTGCAGCGTGGCCATCAGCCGGCACAGCGCGGTCAGCGCGTCGCCCAGCGGGCCCCCATACACCCCGGAGTGCGCCGGGTGCTCCAGCATCGCCACCTCGACCGTGCAGTCGACCAGCCCGCGCAGGCTGGTGGTCAGCGCCGGGACGTCGGTGGCCGGGTTGCCCGAGTCGGCGATCACGATGACGTCGGCGGCGAGCCGGTGGTGGTGCTCGGCGAGCAGCCGGTCGAGGGTGGGCGAGCCGGACTCCTCCTCACCCTCCACGAACAGCGTCACGTTCACCGGTGGGCGGCCGGCGAAGGCCCGGATCACCGCCAGGTGCAGCATCACCCCGGCCTTGTCGTCCGCCGCGCCCCGGCCGTAGAGCCGGCCGTCGCGTTCGGTGGGCTCGAACGGCGGGCTGGTCCACAGTTCGTCGCCGCCGGTGGGCTGCACGTCGTGGTGGGCGTACAGCAGCACGGTGGGCGCCAGGGCGGGCTCTCCGCTGTCGGCCGGCCAGTGCGCCAGCACGGCGGGGGCACCCGTACCGGAGGTGAGGATCTGCACCTCGGCGGCCCCGTCGGCGCGGGCCAGGTCGGCGATCGCGGTGGCGCTGCGTTCGGTGTCCGACCGGTGCGCCGGGTCGGCCCAGACGCTCGGGATCCGCACCAGCGACTTCAGGTCGGCGAGGGCCCCGGGTAGCGCACTGTTCACCTTGGCGCGGACCCGGGTTAGGAGATCGTCATTCGTTTCGGACACGCCCACCGAGGCTACTCGCACGTACGCTCTGTGGGGTGAGCCGATTCCTCGATCTGTTGCTGACCAGCGCCGGCCAGTCCACCAGGGGCATGGTCACCGGAGCGCCCACGGCGCCGGTGCGCCGGGGCTGGCCGGAGATCCACGCCACCGCCCGGCGAATGGCCGCCGACCTGGCCGCCGACGGCGTTCCGCCGGGCACCGCGGTGGCCCTGCTGGCGGGCGAGCCCGCGCTGATCGCCCCGGCCGCGCAGGCGGTCTGGCTGACCGGCGGCAGCGTCACCATGCTGCACCAGCCCACGTCGCGCACCGACCTCGCGGTGTGGGCCGAGGACACGGTCACCGTGCTGAGCATGGTCGGTGCCGGCCTGGTGCTGCTCGGGCCGCCGTTCGAACCGCTGGCCGACGTGCTGACCACCCGGGGCATCCGGGTTCGGCCGATCGCCCAGCTGGGCACCGACTCCCGCATCGACACCGCGGCGGCCCCGATCGAACCGTCCGACGCGGGCGAGGACGACACCGCGCTGCTGCAGCTGACCAGCGGCTCCACCGCCGAGCCGAAGGCGGTGCGGATCACCCACCGCAACCTCTACGCGAACCTCACCGCGATGCTCACCGGGGCGCGGCTGCGCCCGGACGAGGACGTGATGGTGTCCTGGTTGCCGCTGTTCCACGACATGGGGATGGTCGGGTTCCTCACCGTGCCGATGGCCGCCGGCCTGGAGCTGGTGACGGTCACCCCGGCCGACTTCCTCACCCGGCCGCTGCTGTGGCCCGAGCTGATCAGCAGCTACGGCGGCACGGTGACCGCGGCGCCCAACTTCGCGTACGCCATGCTCGGCCGCCAGCTGGCGCATGCCGAGGACGGTTCGCTGGAGCTGTCCTCGCTGCGCTTCGCGCTCAACGGCGCCGAGCCGATCGACCCGGACGCGGTCGCGTGCTTCACCGCCGCCGGCGCGCGGTTCGGGCTGCGCCCGGAGTGCGTGGTCGCCGCCTACGGTATGGCCGAGACCGCGCTCGGGGTGTCGTTCGCGCCGCTGGACACCGGTCTGGAGGTGGACGTGGTCGACGCGCACGAGCTGGAGGCGCAGGGCCGGGCGGTGCCGGTGGCCGCGGGCGGTGCCGGGTCGGCGGAGTCGGAGGTCTCGGTCGGCGAGGCGGAGCGGCCGGTGCGGCGGTTCCCGCTGCTCGGGCCGCCGCTGCCCGGGTTGACCGTGCGGGTGGTGGGCGCCGACGGCGCGGTGCGGGGGGAGCGCGAGGTCGGCGCGATCCAGCTGCGCGGCGACTCGGTCACCCCCGGCTACCTCACCGTGTCGGGTCCGGTGCCGACCATGGACGCGGAGGGCTGGTTGGACACCGGTGACCAGGGATACCTGGCCGGTGGGCAGGTCGTCGTCTGCGGTCGGCTCAAGGACGTGATCATCATGGGCGGCCGCAACATCTACCCCACCGACGTCGAGCGGGCCGCCGGCACCGTCGAGGGGGTGCGTGCGGGCAACGCGGTGGCGGTGCGGCTGGACGCCGGCGGCGGGGTCGGGACCAGCCGCCGCGAGTCGTTCGCGGTGGTGGTCGAGTCCCGGAAGGCCGGGGACCCGGAGGCCGAGGCGTCGATCCGCAAGCAGGTGACCGCCCGGGTGCTGGACGCGGTGGGCGCCCGACCGGCCCAGGTGGTCGTCGTCGCGCCCGGTTCGCTGCCCAAGACCCCGTCGGGCAAGCTGCGCCGGACCGCCACCCGGGGGCTGGTCGCCGCCCCATGAGCGTGCCCCGGCGATCTCCGCATGCACGGGCCGAGCGAAGCGAGGCGGTCTAGGGCCAGAGCAGCTCGGAGACCCAGCCGTCCCGGGCCGCCCGGTAGCGCAGCCGCACGTGCCGCCGGTCGTGCCGGGCCTGCCAGAACTCCACGCTCAGCGGCTCGACCAGGTACCGGGTCCACGCCTCGGGCACCAGAGCCGGGTCGGCCTCGACCCGGCGGCGGGCGTCCTCGGAGGCCGCCGCGAGCTCCGCCGGGTCGGCCAGCACCTCGGACTGGCGGCCGACGAACGCCTCCACCCGGGAGGCCGGCGGGCGCTCGCGGAAGTCCCGGGCGGACACCTCCGGCGGGCAGCGGCGTACCGGCCCGCGCACCCGCACCTGCCGGCCCCGGCCGGGCCAGAACGAGGTGAGCGCGGCCCGGGGAGCGTCGCCGAGCTGGATGCCGGTGGGGCTGTGCGCGCTGGTGGCGATGGTGAAGCCGGACTCGTCGACGGTCTTGAGGATGACCACCCTGGCGTCCGGCGCGCCGTCGGCGTCGACCGTGGACAGGGTCACCGCGTGCGGTGCCAGCACGTGCTCGCCGGCGTCGGCCAGCCAGGTCCGGAACAGCTCGTGCGGCCGGCCGGGGGCTCCGGCCGGGTCGAACCCGGGCAGGTCCTCGGGGAACGACGGCCAGCCGCGCAGGGTGTCGGTCATGGGCCCGGTGTCGGTCACCGGCCCAGTCTGGATCAGCGGCCCGGCGCCTGCCGGGTCGGGACCGAGCGACCGCCCGGTCAGGGGCTCAGCGCGTGGAAGCGGTTCTGCGCCGGCTCCAGCCCGACCCGCAGCAGCTCCTCGACCGCGTCCGCGGCCAGCTCGACGGCCAGGTCGACGTCGGTGCGTTCGGCCGCGGCGAACCGGCGCAGCACGTAGTCGGCCGGGTCCTGCCGACCCTGCGGGCGACCGATCCCGAAGCGGACCCGCAGGTAGTCCCGCGTCCCGGTCGAGCGGCTGATCGAGCGCAGCCCGTTGTGCCCGCCCTCGCCGCCGCCGCGCTTGAGCCGCACGGTGCCGAAGGCGAGGTCGAGGTCGTCGTGCACCACGATCAGGTCGGTCACCGGCACCCCGAAGTAGCGCAGCACCGCGGACACCGGCCCGCCCGAGACGTTCATGTACGAGCGCGGCTTGGCCAGCACCACCCGGCGCCCGCCGAGCCGGCCGTCGGCGACCTCGGCGGTGTTGCCGGAGGCCTTGTGCACGCCGAACCGGTCGCCGATCCGGGCGGCCAGCCGGTCGACGACGGCGAACCCGACGTTGTGTCGGGTGTCGTCGTACTTCGGCCCGGGGTTGCCGAGCCCGACCACC
>JAJCYC010000270.1 GCA_029263115.1 Pseudonocardia sp.
GGAGAATCGAACAGACGATTGCGAACCTGAAGACGTGGAGAATTCTGCATACCGACTACCGGCGACCGCTTGAGACCTTCGCAGACACCATCAGCGCCGTCATCGGACTACAGTTTTACAGGTCCGCGTGAATAACCCTCATACTGTGACGGGTATCGCACGGTTGACGCATCGTCGACGGCGCACAACGATGACCCGAGATGTGGACGTTGTAGACGAATGGGGAAACCGATGCCGCCGCCGGATCACCAGGCCATGGTCGTTTCCGCCGGGGCCCTGGCCGCCCGCACAGCGGACCTGGTCGACGCGAAGACGTCCGACGGGCACCCCGTCGTCGTCCTGCACGGCGGGGCGGTGGAAGCCGCCGAGATAGCCCTGGAGCTGCAGGAACGGGGCCTGGAACCGCTCCTGCACGGCGGGCCGGTGGAGTTCGTGCATCGCAGCGGCGGGCTGTCCGCGCTGCGGGCGGCGGCACAGCGCGCGGCCCACCACGAGGACGGACCGCCGTGTCTGCTCGTGGTGCACCCGCTCGCTCCCGACACCGTGAACCGTTATCACCCGTGTGTGTGTTCCTTGGCCGAGGACGGGCGTTCGGCGTCCATCTGGTCCTCGACCATCTGCCTGTTCGACGCACCCCACGCGGCCACCGGGGGCCTCGCCGCGCTGTTCCGGCACCCGGTCCTGCGGTTCGACGGCATCGAGCTCGGCCTGACGCACCACGAGGGCCAGCTCTTGGCGCTGGACATGTTGCTGGAGGCACTCGACGATCCCGCGGCGATCCACCAGCTGGCCATGTCCCCGGTGGTGAAAGAACTCGACCGGGCAGCGGTGGAACGGTTGGTCGACCGCCGCCTGTCCGCGCTCCCTCCGATGCGGACGCCCGTCTCGGTCACCTCGACGCGGCCGTTCTCGAGCATGTGCGAGTCCATGTGCACCGCCGTGATGCAGACCGATGGCCGGATCGACGAGGTGCTGGCGGCCGGGCGGAGCTACCTGGGTACCGAGGTCCTGCTCGAGGACGTCCGGTTCCGCCCCGTCGCCTGGCTCCCGAGAGCGTCCCCGCCGCCTTCGTTGTCCGAGCTCATCACCGCGGGCCGGCTGTCCAGACTGGCGAGCCGGCTCCAGCCGGGCGTTCCCGAGCGGGTCCGCCTCGGCACACCCTCGGCCGGGCATCGGCTCGTGGTGCGGATCGGTACCAGGGAGCTCCTGGGGTACCTCTCCGGGAACGCTCCCGACTCCGACCTCCCGGGCGCCGTGACGTGGCTGCGGCACGTCGCACCACTGCTGGCGGCCGAGATGGCCCGGCGGGGGCGCTGGCGGAGGCTGCGCTCGGAGTCCCGGCGACAGCTGGTCACCCTCCTGGTCCAGGGGTTGCTCAGCCCGGAGTCGGCTCGGATGACCCTGAACCATCTGGTGGGGCCCGAGGGAGTACGGGTGGCCGCGCTGAGTCCGCCGGTCGGGGCCCACATCCCTCCCGGCATATCCGGTGCCTACGACCCGGACGTCGTCGTACGGAGCCTGGACCGGCTCGGGGTGGCACACGGTGAGCACCTGGAGATGATCGTGGCGCTGCTACCCGGGGGCGACCAGGCCGCCGGGCGGCTGGTCGACGAACTGGTGACCCAACCGGTGACGGTGGGGCTGGGGTCGATCGTCCATGACCCGGGCGAACTGCCGACCTCAGCGCGGCAGGCCGCGTGGACCTGCCGGATAGCCCTGGCCACCCGCCAACGGATGCTCGACTTCGCGGGCATCGGGGTGCACCGCTTGCTGATGCCGGGAGCGGAAGCCGGCGACCCGGTGTTCGAGGAGCCGGTCGAGCGCTTGGAGGCTTGCCGCGACGAGCTCGGGTTCGACGGCACGAGCACGGTTGCGGGATACCTGGACGCGGGCGGCAACATGCGGCGCGCGGCGGAGCAACTGGCGGTGCACGTCAACACGCTGCGGTACCGCCTACAGCGGACGTCCGAGGTCATGGACGTCGACCTCACGGATCCCGAACAGCGGTTCCGGCTGCAGCTCGCCATGCGGCTGCGGGCAGGGCGACGCGCGCTGCGGGAGTCCGGCGATACGGCCTGGACGATGACCAGGTGAAGGCTGTTGCGCCATCGAGGACTCATTACTCATAATCCTCATCACTGATACTTGTGCCTACCGGCACCCGGATGTACGCATATCCTCAGGTCGTACTCAACACCCCGCGTCGCGGCTGCCGCGTGTTGGCGACATCCAGACCATCTCGTCAGCAAGCGCGACGCCAACGTGGACGGAGCACCATGCCAGCGAGCGCGATCTCACCCTGGCTCCAGCCGGACGGCGCCGGGGACCGCTTCCGCGGGCTCGGGGTGTGGGGCGACCTGACCCTCGCCGAGATGTTCGACGAGGGAGCACGGCGCGACCCGGACAAGGTGGCTGTCGTCGACTCCCGGGGGCGCTCGAGCTACGGCCAGCTGCTCGACCGCTCGCTGCGCTACGCGACGGTGCTGGCCGAGCTGGGGGTGCGACCTGGAGATCCGGTGGCCGTGCAGCTGCCCGGCTGCGCCCTGATGCCGACCCTGCATCTGGCCTGTGTCCGGATCGGCGCGCTCTTCATGCCCCTGAGCCCGACCTGGCGGGCCGCCGAGCTGCGGGCGCTGCTGAGCACGGTGGCCGCGCCGGTGCTGGTGGCCACCGGCGCCGACGAGACCTTCGACCACCTCGGACTGGCCGAGTCACTGCGTGACGAGCTCCCCTCGTTGCGGCACGTGCTCCCGGCGCTGGTCGACGATTCCGGCGGGCTCGAGCAGTTGGGCTCCGGCGCCGCGCCGATGGGCACCGCCGAGCTGGCCGCCCGCCGGCTAGGGCCGGACGCGCCCGCGCACACCATGTGCTCCTCGGGCACGACCGGCACCCCGAAGGCTTCGGTGTGCAGCAGCAACGACATGATCGCGCTCGTTGTGCGCCACCTCGGTGACCGCCTGCGGCTGACCCCGGAGGACGTGGCAGCCGGTATCGCCCCGGCGGGCACCGGCTCCACCGGTTACGTGTTCCCGGTCCTGGCTCCGCTGCTGATCGGGGCCACCTCGGCGATGCTGGAGCACTGGTCGCCCCAGGGCGCGCTGGACCTGATCGTCCGCGAGCGGGCCACCTACGCGACCGCCATCCCCACCCAGATGGTGATGCTGCTGGGCCTGGACCTCGAAGGGGCCGACCTGGGCACGTTCGAGCGATTCAACAACGCCGGAGCACCGCTGTCGGAGAAGGTGGCCCGGGAACTGGAACAACGGATGGGCTGCCGGGTCCAGTCGGTGTACGGCGCGACCGACGGTGGGGTTCCGGTGATGACGGCAGTCGACGACCCGGACGAGAAGCGTTGGCGCACGGTCGGCGCGGTATGCCCCGGCGCCGAGGTGCGTCTGGTGGGACCGGACGGAGCCGACGTCCCGGCCGGCGGGTCCGGGGAGGTCTGCTGGCGCGGACCGAGCAAGTCCTACGGGTACTTCAACCAGCCGGACTACGACGGTGCCGCGTTCGACGACGACGGCTACTTCCACTCCGGAGACGTCGGGCAGTTCGACGAGGCCGGCTACCTGAGCATCGTCGGCCGGACCAAGGACATGATCCTGCGCGGCGGGACGAACATCTTCCCCGCCGAGATCGAGGATCTGCTCGGCCGACACCCCGGGGTCGCCGAGGTCGCGGTCGTCGGAATCCCGGACGAGCGGCTCGGCGAGCGGGCCTGCGCGGTGGTGGTCGCCGCTCGTGGCGCCGAGCCCACCCTGGCCGAGCTGTGCCAGCACCTGCGCGAGCTGCAACTGGCGACCGTCAAGCTCCCCGAAAGGCTCATCATGGTCAACTCGCTACCGGTCAACGCCGGGGGCAAGGTGGACAAGGCCACGCTGCGCGAGCGCGCGGTCAAGGAACTGTCCGGCCGAGTGGGCTGACCGCACCTGCACCTGACGAAAGGAACGATGTGACCGTACAACCCCTCGACGAGCTGACCGACGCCCAGCGCGATCTGGTCGAACGTGCCCGCACCATCGCTCAGAACGACCTGCGCCCGCGCGCGGCCGAATGGGATCGTCGCCAGGAGTTCCCCGAGGACTCGTTCCAGATCCTGCGCCGGGCAGGATTCACCGGTCTCACCGTGCCGGTCGAGTACGGCGGCCAGGGCCTGGGTGTGTTCGAGGCGTGCCTGGTGCTCGAGGAGCTCGCCGCCGGCTGCATGGCCAGCGCGATGTCGATCCAGATGCAGGTCAACGGCCCGCCCCGGGTGATCTCCCGGCTGGGCACCGAGGCACACAAGAAGAAGTACCTCACCGAGGTCGCCGACGGTTCCACCCGGTTCTCCATCGCGATGACCGAGCCGCAGGCCGGCTCGGACGGCACCGCGCTGGCCACCACGCTGTCCGAGGACGGCGACGGCTTCCGGCTGAACGGGACCAAGTGCCACATCACCGGCGCGGCGAGCGCGCACGCCTTCCTGGTGTTCTGTCGGGCGGCGGAGACCACCGGTCCGGACGGGATCGGCGCGGTGCTGGTGCACGCCGGCGTCGAGGGGCTCGGCCCGATCGAGACCGAGGAGAAGATGGGTGGCCGCGGCGTCGCCGAGGGCATCATGCACTTCGAGAACGCCCCGGTGCGGGCCGACCAGGTGCTGATGAAGCCGGTCAAGGGCTCCAAGGAAGGCGCCGCCTTCCTGGTGCGCCAGTTCAACCCGGAGCGCTGTGGCAACGCCGCGATGTCCGTCGGGGTGGCGCGCGCCGCGCTGGAGGACGCCATCGCCTACGTCAAGCAGCGCGAGCAGTTCGGCCGTTCCATCCTGGAGTTCCAGTGCATCCAGTGGAAGATCGCCGACATGGCTACCGAGCTGGACTCGGCCCGGCTGCTGCTGTGGCGCGCGGCCCGCACGGACATCGACGGCTTCCCCGGGATGAAGGAGACGTTGATGGCCAAGCTGTTCGCGAACGAGATGGCGGTGCGGGTCTGCAACGAGGCCATCCAGCTGCTCGGGCACAAGGGTTATCTGACCCGCTACCCGATGGAGCGCTACTTCCGCGACGCCCGCGGCCTGGGTATCGGTGGCGGCACCACCGAGATCCTGCGCAACATGATCTCCGGCGAGGTCACCGGCGTACGCATCAGCCAGCGGAGGCGCTGAGGTGGACCTGTCCCTGACTCCGGAGGCCGAGCGCTACGGCGAGGGCCTGCGGGCCTGGGTGGAGGACAACCTGCCCCAGCAGTGGCGGGACGTCCCACTGGGCACCGGCAACGACGACGACTACGTCGCCATGCGACGGACGTGGGGGCGGCAGCTGGCCGAGGCGGGCTGGCTGGCGCCGCACTGGCCCGTCGAGTACGGCGGCCGGGGCCTCGGCGTGGACGCCCAGCTGGCCTACCTCGACGTGATGGTCGGCTCGGGCGCGCCGGAGCCGATGAACAACAACGGGCTCACCATCTTCGCCCCGGCCCTGATGCGGTTCGGCAGCCCGGCGCAGAAGCAGCGCTACCTGGCGCCGATGGTCGCCCACGAGCAGATCTGGTGCCAGGGCTTCTCCGAGCCGCAGGCGGGCTCCGACCTGGCGGGTCTGTCCACCCGGGCGGTACCCGACGGCGACCGGCTGATCGTCAACGGGCAGAAGGTGTGGACGTCCTACGCGCACTTCTCCGAGCTCTGCTACCTGATGGTGCGGGTGACCGGTGAGCCGGGCGGGGTGACCATGGTGGTGCTGCACATGGACCGGCCGGGGGTGACCGTGCGGCCACTGCGCAACAGCACCGGTAGCAGCGAGTTCTGCGAGGTCTTCCTCGACGACGTGGTGGTGGACCGCGACGACATCGTCGGCGAGATCGGCGGCGGCTGGCGAGCGGCCACCTACGCCCTGGCCTGGGAGCGGTCCAGCGGGATGGCCCAGCGCTCGCTGCAGATGGCCCGCGAGCTCGACCGGATGGTCGGCGCGCTGCGCGCCGAGGTACCCGACAGCGCCCCGGAGACCGCCCTGGTCGATGCCTACGTGCGTAGCCGGGCGGTGGACAGCACCGTCCGTCGGGTGCTGGCGATGGCCGCCGACGGT
>JAJCYC010000271.1 GCA_029263115.1 Pseudonocardia sp.
CCCTACCTGCCGCGCTGGCCGAAGATGGACCGCAACGCGATCGTGCAGGGCTGGGCCGGGGTGTACTCGTCGTTCCTGCTGCACGCCGAGCGGGCCGGCGAGCGGTACAAGGTGCCGGCGCACGAGATCCTGCGCCGTTGCGGCGAGCTGGGCTACGTCGGCGGCCAGGAGGACATGATCATCGACGTGGCGATCCAGCTCGCCGCCGAGCGGGAGAAGGGGCACGGCTGAGCGCGGTGGAGACCATCCGGCACCTCATCGACGGCGACGAGGTCGACTCGCGTGACGGCGCGACGTTCGAGTCGGTCGACCCGTGGACCAGGCAGCCGTGGGCACGCGTCGCGCTCGGCGGCGCGGCGGACGCCGCGCGCGCGGTCACCGCCGCGCGGCGGGCGTTCGACTCCGGGCCGTGGCCGAGGATGGGTTTCGCCGAGCGCGGCGCGATCCTGCACCGGTTCGCCGACCTGATCGAGGCGCACACCGGTGAGCTGGCCATGGCCGACACCCGGGACATGGGCAAGCCGATCACCGACGCGACGACCAAGGACGTCCCGCGCACCGCGCAGAACTACCGCTTCTTCGCCGACCACGCCCGGTTGGCCATCGCCGAGGCGCTGCCGATGGACACCGGGCACCACGCCTACACCCGCTACGAGCCGGCCGGGGTGGCCGCCGCGATCGCGCCGTGTAACTTCCCGCTGATGCTCGAGTCGTGGAAGGTCGCGCCGGCGCTGGCCTGGGGCAACACCGTGGTGCTCAAACCGGCCGAAGACACCCCGGTGTCGGCGTCGATCATGGCGCGGCTGGCGGTCGAGGCCGGTCTGCCGCCCGGGGTGCTCAACGTGCTGCACGGGTTCGGCCCGGACTCGGCCGGCGCCGCGCTGACCGCCGACCCCCGGGTGGACCGGATCACCTTCACCGGCGAGTCCGGGACCGGTCGGACGATCGCCGCGGCCGCGGCGGCGAACCTGACCCCGGTCAGCCTGGAGCTGGGCGGCAAGGGCGCCAACCTGGTCTTCGACGACGCCGAGCTGGCCGGCGCGGTCGACTGGTCGATCAGGGCGATCTTCACCAACGCCGGGCAGGTGTGCCTGGCCGGCAGCCGGTTGTACGTGCAGCGCGGGGTGTACGAGGAGTTCCTGGCGCGCTTCGTCGCGGCCGCCGAGGCGTTGGTGCTGGGCGACCCGAAGGACCCCGCCACCCAGCTCGGCCCGTTGGCCTCGCTGACCCACTACCGCAAGGTGCGGGGCTACGTGGACGCCGTCGAGGCCCACGGTGGCAAGATCGCCACCGGTGGTCTGGTCGAGGACGGCAGCTGGCGGGTGCGCCCGACCGTGGTCACCGATGCCCCGCCCGACGCGCCGGTCCGACGGGAGGAGATCTTCGGCCCGGTCGTCACGGTCACCCCGTTCGACGACGAGGCCGAAGCGGTGGCCGGCGCCAACGACTCGCCGTACGGCCTCAACGCGATGGTGTTCACCGAGAACCTGTCCCGGGCCCACCGGGTGGCCGCCGCGCTGCGGGCCGGCACGATCTGGGCCAACTGCTTCTTCGTGCGCGACCTGCGGGCCCCGTTCGGCGGCGTCGGCGACTCCGGGGTCGGTCGCGAGGGCGGCAACTTCAGCCGCGAGTTCTTCACCGAACCCAAGGCCGTGGTGATGGCGCTGCGCGCCCGGTGACCTCCCGAGTGAACTGATTGGCGCCGCGTCCCGTGTGAGGGGGTGGCGCGCCGTCCGGCGCGCGGAGCCCGGTTATCGAGGAGACCTGCCATGTCGCGGCTGACCGCGGTGCTGATCGTGTTCGCCCTCGCACTGGTCGCCCTCGGCGTCTACGACATCACCCGGGGCAACCCCGCCGCGGAGGAACCGGCGGCGGCCGGGGCGGATGTCCCGGCGGCCGGGGCCGACGCGCCACCGGCCGCGGCAGGGGTCGATCTGACCACCGCCCAGTTGCCGCTGGGCGCGGTGGTGACCAGCGGCGGAGCCACGCTCTACCGCTTCGACAAGGACACCCCGAAGCCGCCGACGTCCAACTGCAACGGTGCCTGCGCCAGCACCTGGCCGCCGCTGCTGTCCCAGGGCGCCACCCCGACGGCCAGCGGTGTCGACCAGGCGCTGGTCGGCACGCTGACCCGCGCGGACGGCGCCGAGCAGGTGACCCTCAACGGCTGGCCGCTCTACACCTACGCCGCCGACGGCCCGGGGGAGACCAAGGGCGAGGGGGTCGGCGGCACCTGGCACGCCATCGCGCCGTCGGGCAAGCCGGCGGTGGGCTCCGGCGCGGCGCCCGGCGGGTCGGGCGCGGGAGGTGCCGGCGGTGCCGGCCAGACGCCCGCGCCGGAGCCTCAGCCCGCTCCGGGCGGTGGCTACTGAGCCGGCAGCTTCTGACATCGGCGTGATAGACACCGCGGGTGGACAGGATGCGCGCGGTGGTGCTCGACCGGTACGGCCCACCCGAGCTGCTCGCGGTGGGCGGGCGGTCGGTCCCCGAGCCGCTGCCCACCGAGATCCGGGTCCGGGTGGCCGCCGCCGGGGTGAACCCGGTCGACTGGAAGACCCGGGAGGGAGTCGGGATGGCCGGGGTGCTCGGCCACCCGCCGATCGTGCTGGGCTGGGACGTGTCCGGGGTGGTCGACGCGGTGGGCCTCGGGGTCACCCGGTTCGCGGTGGGCGACCCGGTGTTCGGCATGCCGTGGTTCCCCCGGCAGGCCGGCGGCTACGCCGAGTACGTCACCGCGCCGTCGCGGCACTTCGCCCACCGCCCGGAGCAGCTGTCCGAGACCGAGGCGGCCGGGTTGTCGCTGGCCGGGTTGACCGCCTGGCAGTGCCTGGTGGACATCGCCCGGATCGAGCCGGGGCAGCGGGTGCTGGTGCACGCCGCGGCCGGGGGGGTGGGCCACCTCGCGGTGCAGATCGCCCGTGCGCGGGGCGCCTACGTGATCGGCACGGCCAGCTCCGCCAAGCACCGGCTGCTCGGCGAGCTGGGGCTGCACGAGGCGGTCAACTACCGGGGCACCGCGTTCGAGAAGGTGCTCGACCCGGTCGATGTGGTGCTGGACCTGGTCGGCGGCGACGTGGCACTGCGGTCGCTGGACCTGCTGCGCCCGGACGGGCTGCTGATCAGCCTGCCGTCCCGGTCGGCGGGGACGGCCGTCGACGCGGCGTCCGCCCGGGGTCTGCGGGCCACCGGGATGCTGGTCGAGCCGGACGGCGACGGCCTGGCCGAACTGGCTGAGCTGGCCCGGACCGGCGCGCTGCGGGTGCTGGTGCAGGAGACGTTCCCGATGGAGCGGGCCGGCGAGGCGCACCGGGTCGGCGAGCGCGGCGCCACCACCGGCAAGCTGGTGCTCACCGTCGCCTAGCTCGTCCCCGGACCCGCACGTGTTGCTGGGCTGGAGGCCGTGCCCGGCCCGGCCCTGCCCCCTGGCGCCGAGTACGGCGGTGAGGTCGGGATCCGCTCGCTGACCACCCCGCCGCTGCCGCTGGGCACCCGGCTGTCCGCCAGATCGGGGACCATGCTCTACATGCTGGCTGGTGGGCGCGCTGTACGCCGCGCAGCTGGTGGCCGCGATCGGCGGCGGGGAGCCGTTCGCGGCGAGCAACGCCCGTCGGCTCGCCGCCATCGGGTTGATCGTGCTGGCCGTGGCCCAGGTGTTCCGACGGGGGCGCCAGCTGAGCGAGGACGCCGAAGGCCTGGTGTGACAGTGGGCCGCGACGAGGAGGCCGGCACCACCCACCGGGTGCGATGCCGTCTCGACGAGATTCTCGAGGAACGCGGGATGACCGTCACCGAACTGGCCCGCCGCGTCGGGGTGACCGTGGTGAACCTTTCGGTGCTCAAGAACAACCGCGCCCGGGCGATCAGATTCTCCACCCTCACCGCGATCTGCGCAGTCCTGCACTGCCAACCGGGCGACCTGTTCACCGTGGAACCCGGCTCACGGCCCTGACGCGCCGCCCGCCCGGCGGCCGTGCCATGGGACCGCTGCCCACCGGGTTACCGTTGCCCGGATGCCCGCAGCTCAGCCATCGACTCCCCGCCGACGAACCAGTGCTCCGGCTCGCACTCGGTGAGCACGACCCGGACCGCCTCGCGGCGGGCGCCGATCGACTCGACCACCGCGTCGGTCACCGCCCGGCCCAGCGCCGCCTTCTGCTCGGCCGTCCGGCCGCGGGCCAGGGTGATCTGTACCAGGGGCATGGGTGCCCTCCCTTCGGTCGGGCCTCGTGAGAGCACAGTGACGCGAGGGCGTCACTGTGCCCACACGGGCCGGGATACCCGCACCCCCGCACGACGGAGCCGAGCCCGTCGATCCAGGCGACC
>JAJCYC010000272.1 GCA_029263115.1 Pseudonocardia sp.
GGGTCAGCCGAACCAGCTGGTCGATGATCAACGGCAGCAGGAAGGTGGCCGTGAAGTTCGGGTGCGCGAAGGCGTGGGATATCACCGGTGGGGCGAAGGCACAGAACCCGCCGCCCACCGCCGCCGCCCACCTGGAGTCGACCAGGTGCCGGGCGAACAGCAGGTACCAGCACAACGCCGTGCCGGCCAGGCCGAAGGTCAGCACCACGGCCCAGGTGACCGTTGGGCCGTACAGCCAGGTCAGCGGGGCCAGTGGCACGGCCAGCCCGGGCATGGTGGTGTTGCCCATCAGGTTGACCCCGTCAGGGTGGTTCTGCAGCGCACTGAACAGGATCAGCTGTCCGTGCGCGAGCGCATCCGCGTGCACCGCGAAGAACCACTCGAACAGGGCCTGGTCCCGGCCGCTGTCCCGTAGGTATCCGGTACCGGGTGCCGCCCACAGCCCCCGGTAGAGCCCGAATGAGGCGAGCAGGTAGCCCGCGGCCACCGCGAGGCCCGCCGGCCCGCCGCGCCGCGTGGGCCGACAGGGTGGTGCCGGAGGCTCCTGGACCGGTGCCTGGGCGGTCAACGGGCTGGGCTCCTGTCCTCGCGATGTGTGCCGGTCCCGACCCTACCTAGAGGCCGTGCCCCGTCGGTTCGAGCCGGGCCGTGGCCGCCATCGCGCGACCTGCGTGAAACTCGGTCGGAGATCACCCACACAGGTGGTCAACCCGCTGATGGCCCATCTCGCCGAACCGCTCGGTGGTCGGCGGGCGATAACCTGTTACCGCCGTCACCCCGACGGCCGGGCCAGCGATGCAATGAGGAGTGGGCATGCCGCCAGCGGGCTCCGCGGAGGAGGGCCCGGGCGAGCGCGACGGGTTCGCCGCTCCGGACGTCCGCGGTGCCGCGCTGGTCGATGAGTACCGCGATCAGGTGGTCGGTCTGCTCGACGGGGTGCGGTTGCTGTGCGGTGACGTGGGCCTGCCTGTCGCCGACCACATCGCCGACTATCCGGCGGTGCACTCCGCGCTCGCCGAGTCCTGGGACGTGGTGCTGTCGGCGCTGAACGAGGTGTTGCGGGACGGCCTGCCGGTTACCGCCGCACCAACCGACCCATCGGCCTACGTCGCGCTGCTCGACGAGATCCGCCGGACCGACCACAACCTGATGCTGGCACGGCTCCGGCACCAGGACGCGTCGCTGGGCAGGGTCCGCGAGGCCCTTGCCACGCTGCGTGCGGCGCGGTCGACGGACGAGCTGATCGAGTTGGCCACCGAGGCCACCGGCCTGCTCGGTTTCGACCGGTCCATCCTCTCCCGCATCGAGGAGTCGGCCTGGATCCCGGAGAACGTGTGGGTGGGCCGCGACCGGCAGTGGGCGCGGGAGATTCTCGAAGCCGGGTGTCGCGACCACCGGGTGCTCGACCGCACGCTGGTGGAGACCGAGATGGTCCAGCGCAAGGTGCCCATCCTGGTGCACGACGTCCAGGCCCGCCCCGCCGTGCACCGGCCGATCGCCGAGGCCTCGCTGTCCCGCTCGTATGCCGCGGCACCCCTGATGGCAGGCAGGGACGTGGTCGGCTTTCTGCATGCCGACTGCTACTACCAGGGTCGCGAGCTCGACGGGTTCGACCGGCGGTTGCTCGCCACGTTCGCCGAGGGTGTGAGTCATGCGCTTGCCCGGACCGAGATGATGGACCGGCTGGCTGCCATCCGGACCGGGTTCGACCGGCTCTCCGGGACGTTGGGGTCGGCCGTGGGCGAGCGGGTCCGGCTTGGCGGCCCGGTGCCGAGGCCCCGTACCGCAGTGTCCTCGGGCGGCGCCACCCAGAGGCACGACGACCACCGCCCGACCGGCGGCGACGGCGAGCACCTGACCCGGCGCGAGTTGGAGGTGCTCCGGCTGATGGCATCCGGGGACACGAACGGGCGGATCGGAAGGCGGCTGGTGATCTCCGAGGGCACAGTCAAGACACACGTCAAACACATCCTGCGCAAGCTCGGCGCGGCCAACCGGGCCGAGGCGGTGTCCCGCTGGCTCGGCATGGAACACCAGCGTGGAGGCCGGGGCGCGGTACCGGGGCTGAGGAGGTTCCTGTGATAGCCAACCTGTTGTTCTTCGGTCTCTGCGGGCTGGGCCTGATGGTGGTCGGTCTGTGGGGCCTGCGCCGGGCCGGCCGGCTCAGCGCGGTGGACGGATGGGACGAGCAATCCCAGGACCGCCGCCGGGCCGTGCTACGCCGGGGCTGCGCCATGTGCATGGCGGTCGGTGGTGTGTTCCTGGCGCTCGCGGCCGCCTCGCCTTTCCTGTCATCCGGACCCTGAAGGAGCCCCCATGTCGTTGGAACCGGCGATGCCGGCCGCCGAGGCCATCCCGCCCGAGATCGACATCGACGACATCACCACGCTCCTGGGCGACACCGCCGTGCTGCACCAGTTGCGGCTGGTGGTGCCGGCCGGCGAGGTGACCGTGCTGATGGGTCCTTCCGGGGTCGGCAAGACCACCCTGATCAAGCACATCGTCGGGCTGCTCGAGCCGTCCGAGGGCACCGTGCGGATCGGCGGCCGCGACATCTGGGGAATGTCCCCGGAGGAGCTGCGTGAGGTACGTCGCGGGATCGGGGCGATGCTCGGAGGGCACAACCTGTACAGCACCTCCGTCTTCAGCTCGTTCACCGTACTGGAGAACCTCACGTACACCCTGAAGATGCACGACGTCCCGCTCACCCAGCGCCACGACCGAGCGATGGCCCGCCTGCGAGAGGTGCACCTGGTCGAGGAGTTCGACCGTCAGCCGGCCGAGTTGCCCGCACACGCGAGCAAGCGGTTGGCCCTGGCCCGGGCCCTGGTCACCGATGCCCCGCTGGTGGTGCTCGACGAGATCGATGTGGGCCTGGACGCCCAGCACAGCTCCGCGATGATCACCGGAATCCGGTCGCTGCGCGAGCGCACCGGATGCACCCTGCTGATGACCACACACAACCTCAACCTGGCCCGGACCGTGGCGGACAACCTGGCGGTGCTGGTGAACGGCCGGATCGTCGCGTTCGGCCCGCCCGAGGAGGTGTTGGAAGGTATCGAGTCGACGGACGACTTCGACCGGAAGTTCGAGTTCTCCGACTACATCGGTCCGGAACGGCTGTCGGCGGCCGAGGCGGCGGCCGAGCGCAAGCGGCCCGAACCGAAGTCCTTCACGATCGACCCGCAGATGGTGATTATCACGGTCGTGGCCATCGTCATGATCACCGCCGTGTTCCTGGCGCTGAAGATCTTTGCTCCGGGCACCCTGCCCGGGCCCTGAGCTGCCGGGTATCGCTAGATACAGCTCAGGGGTACCAGCGCGGACGTGGTGCTCGGCCGCGGTTCGAGGATCTGCAGGGTGACCGAGGAGCCGCGGAGCGGCGGCGTGCTGGGCGACCAGACGAGACCGACCTCGACCTCGTAGCTGTAGGCCGCAGCGCTCACCGTGGCCACCGCCTGCGAGCCGTTCTCTCCGACCCACCGGTACACCACCCGGCCCGGCTGGCCGTTCGTGGTGAGCGTGCCGACGACCACGCAGATCGACGCGATGATCCGCGACTCGACCGCCACCGACCGGACGTCCAACGGCGCGGAGGGCGCGAGGACCGGCGTCCTCGGCCGATCCGGCTCGAACGGCCGGACCACCAGAGCGACCGTACCCACCAGCAATAGGGCCAGGGCGATCGCGAGCAGCACCGGCGTGGCCCTGGCCCACCGGTCGGACCCCGGACCCGACGGCGCCGGGTCGTGCGGCGGTGGCCCTGGCTCGGGTATCCGCGGCTCGTCCGCCCACGGCTGCTCGTCCGGCGGCTGCCATGGCGGCTCGTCCCGGGGGCGGGTCGATTCCGGCGAGGGCTGGAGTACCGGCGTCCGCCGCACGGGTCGCGGCGTCGGCCGGGCGCCCGCCTCGGCTAGCAGGTCGCGCCGGGCGGTGTCGACCAGCCCGCGCAGCTGGTCCAGCGCGGCCTCGAGCCCACCGTCGGCCCCCCGTTGCTCGGCGGCGTGCACGGCGCGGGCCAGCACCGCCGCGTCGGTCACCGATTCGGCGCACCACCGGTCGGCGAGCAGACCGGCCAGCTCGCCCCACGTCCGCAGGTCGTCTTCGGCGTCGGCGTGCTCATCGGTCCCCCAGTCGGCGAGCAGCCCCACCCCCGCGCCCGAGACCACCACGGCGGCCGCACCCAGGCCGCCGTGCGCCAACCCGGCCCGATGGGCGTCGCGCAGGGTGGCCGCGATGTCGGCCAGCAGCGCAGCTGCGTTGCCGCCGTCGCGGTGTGGCCCCTCGTCGAGCAGGTCGGCCAGCGTGGGGCCGGGTGCGGCGGTGGCCACCAACCAGGCGCGCCCGGCCTGGGTGACCAGC
>JAJCYC010000273.1 GCA_029263115.1 Pseudonocardia sp.
GTCGAACGACGGCGGGTTCCCGGTCACCCGGTACGTGATGAACGCCAAGATCGCGGCCAACGAGGCGGCCGAGTTCATCACCCGGGAGGCCATGCAGGTCCACGGCCACCACGGTTACTGCCGCGACATCCCGATGGAACGTCTCTACCGCGACGCCCGCGGTACCTCGATCGGCGGCGGCACCCTGGAGACCAACCGCAACGTGCTCGCCGCGGAGGTTCTCGGACGCCGGTTCGACCAGCGTCGCCCGCAGCCCTCCGCCAACGGGTCCGCGCCGGCGGCCGCGACCGTCGCCACCAACGGCGCAAGTCCGCAGGTGGAGTTCCCCCCGCTGGTCCCACCGCTGACCGGCGACCTGGCGGCCCTACGCGACCGGGCGGCGGCGGTCGCCGCGACGCTGGCCGAGGACGCCAAGCGCTGGGACGAGGAGGAGATCTTCCCGGAGGCCTCGCTGGAGAAGCTCCGCGCCGCCGGAATCCTCGGCCTGACCATGCCCAAGGAGTACGGCGGCGAGGCCCTCGGCGTGCTGGAGGCGTGCATCGTCGCCGAGGAGATCGCGGCGGTCTGCATGAACTCCTCGATGTTGGTGCAGATGTTCCTCAACGGCCCGCCCCGGGCGATCCTGGAGCTGGGTACCGAGGACCAGCGCCAGCGGTACCTGCCGGGTGTGGCGACCGGCGAGCGCTTCTTCTCCATCGCGATCTCCGAGCCGCAGGCCGGTTCGTCCGCGACCGAGCTGGAGAGCAGGCTGGAGCCCGACGGCGACGGCTACCGCCTCTACGGTGAGAAGTGCTACATCACCGCCGGGATGCGGTCGGACACCTTCCTGGTGTTCTGCCGACTGGCCGGCACCTCCGGAGCCAAGGGCCTCGGCGCCGTCATCATCGAACGCGGCCAGGAAGGCTTCGAGACCCCGCACAGCCAACCGAAGATGGGTGGGCGTGGCATCGGCGAGGCGGTGATCACCTTCGACGGGGTGCGGGTCGAGTCCCGCAACGTGGTGGTGGTCCCGGAGGCCGGTTCCAGCAAGGGCGCCGCGATCATGCTCAAGCAGTTCAACCCCGAACGCTGCGGCAATGCGGCGATGGGCATCGGGGTGGCCCGCGCCGCATTGCGGGACGCGATCGTCCGCCTGCGCACCCGCAAGCAGTTCGGGCGCGAACTGGCCGAGTTCCAGGGCCTGCAGTGGAAGATCGCCGACATGTCGCTGCGCCTGGAGAGCGCACGTGAGCTGTTGTGGCGGGCCGCCAGTTCCGACGACGGCGGATTCCCCAACACCCGGTGGACGGTGATGGCCAAGATCTACGCGAACGAGGCCACCAGGTTCATCTGTGACGAGGCGCTGCAGCTGCACGGCCACCACGGCTACTGCCGGGACCTGCCCCTGGAGCGGTACTACCGGGATGCCCGTGGCCTGTCCCTCGGTGGCGGTACCACCGAGGTGATGCGCAACGTACTGGCCGGCGAGGTGCTCGGACGCCGCTTCAGCCAGAAGGACTGACCGCCGATTCACCCATACGGGCGAATCGCGGGCGACCGGCCGGGCCACCAACAACGTTGGGCCCGGCCGGTCGTTGTCCCGGGAAAGGGAACGTTGCGCATGCGCGCCCTCTCCTCGTGAAGGGAAACCACCTGATGACGACGACGTCAGCTCGCCGGGCCGTCCGATTCGTGGCGGCGGTGGCGGGAGTCGCCGCAGCCGGTGTCGCGCTGCCGGGCGCTGCTTTCGCCGCGACCGCCGGACAGACCCATGAGCTCGCATCCCCAGCGCCAGGTCAGCAGACCGTGGCCACGGACGACGGCCTGGACGCGCTCCGGTCGGACTCGGCGTCCGCGCACGACGTGCAGTCCGCCGCGTTCGAGATGCCGTCAGCACCATCGGACCTCCGCGCGAGCCGGGACGATGACGACGATGACGATAACGACTACGACGACTATGACGACGACTACGGCAACAGCGACGACAACCCCATCGGTGGACGTGATGGGAGTTTCTACTCCAACGGTGACGACGACGATGACGGCGACTACGACAGCGACGACTACGACACCGACACCCGCTATAAGGGCGACACCTACCCGGGGCTGTACAACGGCACCGACGAGGACCGCTACGAGGATGAAGAAGACAACGAGCGTAGGCCCACGCCCTATTTCACCGACGGCCTCTACTGACGGCATGTGAGGCGCTGCGTCGACGGGCTCCGTCACGACAACCGGTGAGGCCGAGTCACTCGACTCGGCCTCACCGGTGCCTGGGGGGACTGCCGTGGGCCACCGCCGAACCGAGTCACGAGCCGCTGAGGAACGCTGACACTGTCATGCGCATTACAGCCCTGTTAACCCCGGTCGGTGTTGGTGATCAGCTAGGCTGCCGCAACGATGCTTGACACCGTAAGGGGTGATGTACAGGTGAGATTGCTGTTCGTGGCGGTAACGGCGGTTGCCTCCGTCCTGGCTGGTTGCGCGTCCACCGAAGCCGGGACGGCCCCGGCGCCCGCCCCACCGGCCGCGCCGGTGGTCACGCCCAGCTCCTCCGCCACCTCCACCCCGGAGGCGGTTGCACCGACCCGGATCGAGGTCGTCGTGGCCGGCGGGAAGGTCACTACCGCGCAGCCGGTGGTGGACGTCGCTCTGGGCAGTCCGGTGCTGCTGGTCGTCACCTCCGACAAGGCCGACGAGCTGCATGTGCACGGCTACGACAAGAAAGCTTCGGTCACTCCGGGTAAGCCGATCGAGCTCCGGTTCGACGCGACCATTCCCGGCGTGTTCGAGGTCGAGACGCACGCCGGACACCAACGGCTCGTCCAGCTGCGGGTGAGGTAACAGCCGTGTTCCTGGCGCACGGGGTCGGTGGCCGATCGGATCTGCCGGCCCCGCTGTGGCTCGCCATGTATGCGGCCGGCGCGGTCGTGTTGGCCTCGTTCGTCATCCTGGTCACCTTCTGGAGCTCCCCCCGGTTCACCGGCATCAGTGCCGGCAGACCCGTGCCGGCCGGCGCGCAACGGTTGCTGGACAGCGGACCGCCTCGGATCGTGCTGCGCGTCGTGGGCCTGTTGCTCTACGTCGCCACCCTGGTGGTACTGATCTTCGGTGGCGACTCGGCCGCGACGAATCCCGCGCCGACCTGGGTCTACGTATGGCTATGGGTCGGCCTCCCGGCGCTCTCGGTGTTCTTCGGCCCGGTGTGGCGGTTGGTGAACCCGCTCCGGACCGTCACCAGCGGGATCCGTGCGGCGCTACCGGGAGCACTCCGGCCGTCGCCGGACCGGCAGTACCCGGAACGGCTCGGCTACTGGCCGGCGGCGGCGGCGCTGCTGGTATTCGTGTGGCTGGAACTGGCCTACCGCGACGCCTCACGTCCCGGCACCCTGCTCGCCTTCATCCTGTTGTACAGCGTGGTCCAGATCTTCTTCGGTCTGCGCTACGGCAACGAGTGGTTCGCCCGGGGCGACGGGTTCGAGGTGTACTCCGACCTGCTCGGCCGATTCTGTGTGCTCGGCCGGCGGGTCGGCAACGATTTCGTCCTGCGCAACCCGTTCAACGGCCTGGCCTCGCTGCGGCCCAGACCGGGCCTGGTCGCCGTGGTGTGCGTCCTGCTCGGCTCGACCGCGTTCGACGGGTTCGCCCGCACCCGGTTCTGGACAGGACTGGCGGACCGGGCGACCGAACAACCCGCGAACGCGTTGCTCGGCACGGCAGGTCTCGTGGGTTCCATCGGGCTGGTGTTCGGGCTCTTCCTGTCCGCGACCGTCGGCAGCGCGGGCGTTCGCGGCGCGGTGCTCAAACGAACCGGGTTGGCGCTCCCCCCACTGTTCGCGCACTCCCTGCTGCCGATCGTGTTCGGCTACACCGTCGCGCACTACTTCTCCTACTTCGTCTTCCAGGGCCAGGCCGGCTACCTGCTCGCCACGGATCCGTTCGGGCTCGGTTGGAGCCTGTTCGGCCCCGCCGGGCGCGGCATCGACTACCTGGTGGTGTCGACTACCCTGATCGGGTTCGTGCAGGTCGGGGCCATCGTCGTGGGCCACGTGGCGGGCGTGATCGCCGCGCACGACCGCGCCATGGAGGTGTTCCCCCGGAAGGAACAGCTCCGCGCCCAGATCCCACTCGTCACGACAATGATCATTTTCACCTTGGGTGGCATCGGCCTGGTGGTCGGTTCGGGCTGAGCACCGGATGCGGTACGCCCCGGCTCGACACTGATCCGGTCGTCGAACCGGCATCGCACGCGGTGGTGGTTTCTCGCGGCGTCGCCGGATATGGTGGCCGAGAATCATGTGACACATGCCACGCGCTTCGCCTGACGGGGAGGATCATCGTCTATGTCGACGACGACCGAGCACACCGAGACCGACTACATGTCCATCGAGCCGCTGTGCGGTAAGCCGCTACCGCTCGAGGGTGCCCGAGTGATGCCCGAGGCGTTCGCCTCGACTGTGGCGATGTACTCCGACCAGGTCGCCCTGCAGGTGTTCGGCACCGACATCAGATACACCTGGAGGGAGTACGCCGACCTGGTCGCCCAGTACGCCGGCGGTCTGCACGGTCTCGGAGTCCGTCGTGGCGACTCCGTCGGTCTGATGCTCGCCAACCGCCCGCAGTTCTTCATGGTCGACACCGCCGCCCAGCACCTGGGCGCCACCCCGTTCTCGGTCTACAACACCTCATCCCCCGAGCAGATCGCCTACCTGTTCGGCGACGCCGCCAACCG
>JAJCYC010000274.1 GCA_029263115.1 Pseudonocardia sp.
GGCGTCCTCGGCGAGGGTCTCGGCGAGGTGGATGTGCAGCAGCGCCCCGCGCTGCCGCGCCGCGTCCGCCACCGCCACCAGCGCCTCGGTGGGCAGGGTGTACGCCGCGTGCGGGCCGTACCCCAGCTCGATCCGCTCGCCCGGCCCGTGCCGCAGCCCGTGCCGGGCGATCCGCCGGGACACCGCGCCCAGCATCGCCCGCCAGTCGCCGAGACGGTCCCACCCGGGCGCGGCGATGATGCCCGGGGTGAGCACTGCGCGGGAGCCGGCGGTGAGCACCGCGTCGGTCACCTCGTCGGTGTAGAAGTACATCTCGACGCTGGTCGTCACCCCCGCGCCGAGCAGCTCCAGGCAGCCGAGCAGCATCCCGGCATGCACATCGGCGCCGCTCAGGAGGGCCTCGGCCGGCCACATCACCTCGGTCAGCCAGCGCATCAGCGGCAGGTCGCCACCGAGGCCGCGCAGCACGATCATCGGGGTGTGGCAGTGCGCGTTGACCAGCCCGGGCAGCAGCATCCCGGGCATCCGCCGCACCTCGGCGTCCGGCGCGGCCGGGGCGTCGACCTCCGGCCCGCACCAGACGATCCGCCCGGTGACGTCGACGTCCACCACCCCGTCGCGGACCACCGAGCAGCTCGGGTCACACGGCAGCACCACCGGCGCGGCCAACCGCAGCGGTCGTGAGCGCACCGTGACGACAGAGCCTTCGTGTGCGCTCACGGGCGGCGCGGCCGCATTCACGAACGACCCTGGCGCACCTCGAGCAGGGAGCGCAGCGAGCGGAACGGCGGCAGCCACGCACCCTCGTCGGGCAGCGACTCCAGGGTGATCCGCGGCAGCGGCTCGCGGAACACCCCGTCGATGTCCTCCAGGTCGAGGAACTCCAGCAGCTCGGACGCCAGGGCGAAGGACGCGTACTCCCGGAACCCGATCACCGTGACGCCGACCCCGGCGTCCACCAGCTCCTCCAGCGGCCCGCGGAACGCCCGCGCGTCGCCGGAGGCCACCACCAGCCGGGTCAGGTCGCCCGACGCGCGGCGCAGCGCGATGTGGTCGAGCATGTCCGAGTCGATGTCGCTGTCCTCGGTGACCTTCGGCTTGGCGAACACCGCGAACCCGACGTTGCGCAGCGCCTCCACCCACGGCCGCACCACCTCGGTGCTGCCCGGGGTGACGTTGGTGAACACGCACGCCTCGGCGAAGCCCTCGGCGCCGGCCAGCCCGAGCAGCCAGCGGCCCAGCGCGTCGAACCGCGGCCGGAACGCGGCGGTCGGCCGCGCGCCGAGCAGCGAGCCGAGGCTCATGTCCATGTTCGGCGCGTCCCAGACCAGCAGTACCTTCGGGACGGCCGGGACCGCCGGGTCGGCGCGGCGCTCGGTGTCGGGCATGGTGACACTCATGACCGAACCCTAGCCCGCACCGGGTACGTCATACCCGACGGTAGATCAGGTCCCGCACCGCCCGACCCTCCTGGCCGGCGCGCTGCTCGAACTTGGTCAGCGGGCGCCACGGCGGGCGGGGCGTCCAGTCGGTTCCGGGTGGCCGCTCCGCGCGCAGGCTCGGCTCGGCGTCGCACACCTCGCGCATCTGATCGGCGTAGTGCGCCCAGTCGGTGGCCAGGTGCAGGGTGCCGCCGGGGACGATCCGGGACGCGGCGAGCGCCACGAAGTCCGGTTGCACCAGCCGCCGCTTGTGGTGCTTGCGCTTCGGCCAGGGGTCGGGGAAGTAGACCCGCACGCCGGCCAGCGAGTCGGGCGGTAGCTGCTCGTTCAGCACCGGGACGGCGTCGGCCCGCACCAGCCGCAGGTTGGTCAGCCCGCGCTCCTGGATCCGCATGAGCAGCTGGGCCAGCCCCGGCTGGTAGACCTCCACCGCGAGATGGTCGACCGCCGGGGCGGCGGCGGCCAGCGCGGCGGTCGACTCGCCCATCCCGGAGCCGATCTCCAGGATCACCGGCGCGTCCCGGCCGAACCAGCCCGGCAGGTCCAGCCCGCTATCGGTGGCGGTGTCGACGGTCTCGGAGGTGTCGGCGGCGGGCGCGAGGGCGCGGCCGTACACCGGCCACCAGCGTTCCCAGGCCTGTGCCTGACCGTCGGTCATCCGCCCGCCGCGGTGCACGAAGCTGACCACCCCGCGCCGGTGCGTGGGCAACTCCTCGACGGACCCCTCGGACATGACCGCACACAGTACGGCTGCCGTAGTTCTACGGATCCGTTCGGACGCCCGGCGCGGGATGCTGCTGGCATGACCAGCACACCGACCGATGCCGAGCGGGTCACCCGGCTGGCCGACGAGCTCAGTGAGCTCGGCCGGCGACTGGCCTGGGCCCGCCACGAGCTGCTCACCCTGCCGCTGGCCGGCGGGTCGCCCGCGGCGCCGCGGGCCGCCCCGATCCAGCCGCACCCGGCCGGCGCCTGGCCTGCCCCGCCGCTGGGCCCCGCGCGCCCACCGCTCGGACCTCCGCCGCCGGCGGCACCGACGTCGGCCCGGCCGGGCGGTGACCGGCTGCTCGGCGGTCGGGTGCTGGCCTGGGTGGGCGGGTCGATGACGCTGATCGGGGTGGTGCTGTTCCTGGTGCTGGCGGCCAGCCGGGGCTGGTTCGGGGTGCCCGCGCGGCTGATCGCCGGCGCCGCGCTCGGGGTGGCGCTGGTGCAGGTCGGCCGGTGGGTGCGGCGTAAGCAGCCGGGCCCGGGCGGCGAGGTCGGCGCGACCGCGCTGGCCGGCACCGGGGTCGCGGCGCTGTACCTCGACGTCGGCGCGGCCACCGCCAAGTACCAGTACCTGCCCGAGCCGGTCGGCATGCTCGCCGGGTTGCTGGTCGCCGGGATCGGCCTGGTGCTGGCCGATCGGTGGCGCTCGGCGCAGTTGGCGGGCGGGGTGCTGCTCGGCGCCGGATTCCTGATGCCGGCGGTGACCGGCGGCTCGATGCCGCTGCTGGTGGCGCTGGTGGTGGTGGCGCAGGCGGCGGCGGTGCCGGTGGTGGCGCGGCGGGGATGGCGCGCGACGGCGGTGATCGGGGCGGCGTTCCCGCTGGTGTACGGCACGGCGGCGGCCTGGCACACCCGGTTCGCGGAGCTGTTCGGTGCCTCCGGTGGGCGGCTCACCGTGACGTTCGCGCTGGTGGCGGGGTTCCTGGTCGGCACGGTGGGCGCGGTGGTGACCGTGCGCCGGCTGCCGGTCGGGCTGGCCGCCGGTGTGCTGGTGGCCGCACCGGTGCCGGCGCTGCAACTGGCCGGCGCGCACGGCGGCGTGCTCGGCGGATGGCTGGCCGCGTCGATCGGCGTCGCCCTGCTCGGCGTCGCCCTGCTCGGCGTCGTCCCGGCCGCAGTTCCGCTCGGCGGCCGGTTCGCGCCGTTGCCGGGTCCGGTGCGTGCCGCCGCTGCCGCCGCCGGCGCGGTGGCGGTCTTCCAGGCCACCGTGCTGTGGCTGGACGGGGCGGCGTTGACCGGGGTGCTGCTCGGCCAGGCCCTCACCCTCACCGTGGTCTGCTGGTCGACCGGGCGGAGGGTGCCGCTGGTCGGCGCGCTGGGCTACGGCGCGGCCGGCCTGTGGCTGGCACTCACCCGGGACGCCCCGCTGCGTGCGCTCACCGTGTTCCCCGCCGACCCGTACCTGGACGCCGGACGGCCGGACCACGCCGCCCTGATCACCGGGCTGAGCCTGTCGCTGCTGACCCTGCTGCTGGTCGCCGGGTTCCTGCTCGCGGCCGACCGGTCGGGCTGGCTGCGCCCGACCGCCGCCGCCGCCGCGCGGGCGTGGCTGCCGGCCGGGCTGGTGACGCTCTACGGGGCGGCCGGGGTCGTGGTGACCACCGGGCTGCTGATCGCCCCGGTGCCGGTCGGGTTCGTCACCGCGCACGCGGTGGTCACCGTGTCCTGGACGCTGGCCGCGCTGGTCCTGCTGGCCCGGGGTGTCGCCCGGCCCACGCCGCGCTGGGCCGGGCTACTGCTGGTCGGCGCCGCGGTGGCCAAGCTGCTGCTGTTCGACCTGGTCGCGCTCGACGGCCTGGCCCGGGTCGGCGCGTTCGTCGGGGCCGGGCTGGTGCTGCTGGCGGCCGGGGCCCGGTACAGCCGGCTGGTCGCCGCGCAGCAGCCCGACGAGGTCGACGGTCCGCCGGGCCAGCGGGCGGATCACCGGCAGCCGGGACAACCCGACCAGCCGGGCGACCATCGGGACGGTGTGCTCGATCAGCGCCCGGGTCCGGGTGAGCCCGGGTGAGGGGTCGTGCACCCAGTACAGCACCAACCCCAGCTGGTAGAGCCAGAGCAGTTCGGGCAGGTCGGCGGCCAGTTCGGCGCCGACCCGAGCCGGCCACCAGTTAGCGGTGGATCGCCACCGCCGGTCGGCGAAGTCGGTGCCGGTCGCGAACACCTGCTCGCAGCGCCGCGCGTGCTCGGTGACCTGCACGTCGTCACGGCCGATCTGTTCGCGAACGCGAAGGTTCTCCCCGAATCGCCGCGTCCGCGTGCCGCATCTCGCCCACCATGCGGTGATGGACGATCTGGTACTGCGCCGGCGGGCCGAGGAACTGGCCGCGCGCCGGCGGGCGCTCGCCGCGCGGTCCGGCGTGCTGCGGACCGACCTGGCCCGGACCCGGCTGCTCGCGGCCGCCGAACTCGCCGACGGCCTGCGGCGGCTGCGCGACGACGGCCGCGGCTACCTCGACCGGGCGGACGCCGCCGCGCGCCGGGATTATCCGGACCTGCTGGCGGCGGGGGTCGCGGAGCTGGGCCGGCGCCACCGCCTGCGCACCCGCGCGCTGCTGGCCGGTCCGGCGTCGCGCGCGCTGGTCGGGCTGGACCCTGTCGACCCCATCGACCCGGTGCAGCCGTTCGAGGCCCGGCCGCCGGCGGGGCCCGGCCGGCCGCCGCCCGGTCCGCGGTGGCCGGCCGAGGAGCGGCTGGTGCTGTTCGCCGGGGCGTCGGCCGGGGTGGGTCTGGTCCGCCTGGCCTGGGTCGCCGGCCCGCTGCCGCCCGGTCCGGCGGTCGGGATCTCGGTGGCGGTGAGCCTCGGCGTGCTCTGCTGGCTGGTCGGCGCCCGCCGCGCGGCGAGCGAGCGGGCCCGGCTCGCGCACTGGACCCACGAGGTGCTCGGTGACACCCGAGCGGGCCTGGACGCGGCGTTCGCCGAGCAGGCGCTCACCGCCGAACGCCGGATCCGGGCCGCGCTGGAGCAGGCCGCGACCCGGCTGGACGGCGCGGTGGCAGCCCATCACCGCAGCGTGCGGGCGATGCGGGCGAACACATCCGAACAGTCGCGGACCAGGGAGACGGGAAGATGACAGCCGAGGACGGATACCCGATCGACGTGCGAGCCGGGGTGGACAGCGACCTCGACGGCCAACCGGACACCCTGCTGGTGCCCGACGCGATCGACCTGGTGCTCGCGGTGGACACCGACCACGACGGGTTCGCCGACCTGCTGGTCGAGGTGGGCCCGGACGCGGTGGCCCGCACCAGCGTGCTCGACGGCGCCGGCCCCCCGGCCTGGCGTCCCACCGACCCCCTCGCCGACGCCTGCTACGACGGGTTCGGCGGCTCGGCCCCGTGATGACCGGCCGTGGGACGAGCTCGTGGTGACGAGCGGCTCTCCCGGTCGGACCGTCTCCGGACCGGGGCTGACGGCGCGAGGACACGGAGCCACAGGTGAGCAGAGGTCGGCCCAGCGTTCCCGCGTGGCGTGGGCCCCGGATCGGGTTGGGCCCGGACCGGGTCGAGCCGGAGCAGGCCCGGTTCCGGTCTGTGCCGGCGTTGCTGCAGTACTTCGCCGATCTGGACCTGCTCACGCAAGCGCAGCTCGCCGAAAGCTGCGGGGTGCGTTTGCGTGAGCAGCTCAGCAGGTGGATGTCCGGCGACCACCGTCCCGGCTCAGCGCGGCGCTGGAGCGACTGGGCTGGCGGCTGGTGTTCGGCCTGGAGCCGGTGGACCCGGATCGCCGCCGGTAGGTTCCTCGGGTGCTGGCTGACGATCGGATCGACGAGCGGTTCCGGGCGCTGCCGCTGCCCGCGCTGGCCGACTCGGGACTGAGCACCGCCGCCCGGCTCGGCGCCGGGCACGCCGACCTGCGCGTCGAGCGGATCGTGTCGCAGAGCCTGCGGTTGCGCGACGGCGCGGTCGTCTCGTGCGCCGACGGGCTGATCCTCGGCCTGGCGGTGCGGGTGATCGTGGACGGCACCTGGGGGTTCGCCTCCACCTCCGAGCTGACCGCCGACGCGGCCGCCGCCACCGCGGCCCGCGCGGTCGAGGTGGCGCGCACCCTGCGCGCGGTGAACTCCGAACCGGTCACCCGGGCCGACGAGCCGGTGCACGCCGGGGTCAGCTGGGTGTCGGCCTACGAGATCGACCCGTTCACCGTGCCCACCCCGGAGAAGATCGCGCTGCTCGCCGAGTGGTCCGCCCGGCTGCTCGCCGCCCCCGGGATCCAGCACGTGAGCGCGGCGTGCCCGCAGGTCAAGGAGCAGAAGTACTACGCCGACCTGGCCGGCACCAGCACCCTCCAGCAGCGGATCCGCCTCGAACCGCGCTTCGAGGCCACCGCCGTGGACCGGGCCGCCGGCCGGTTCGAGACCATGCGCACCCTCGCCCCGCCGGCCGGACGCGGCTGGGAGTACGCGCTCGGGGCAGGCTGGGACTTCGACGACGAGCTGGCCCGGGTGCCCGACCTGCTGGCCGGGAAGATGGCCGCTCCTGGTGTCGAACCGGGGCGCTACGACCTGGTCATCGACCCGACGAACCTGTGGCTGACCATCCACGAGTCGGTCGGGCACGCCACCGAGTACGACCGGGCCATCGGCTACGAGGCCGCCTACGCCGGCACCAGCTTCGCCACCCCCGACCAGCTGGGCAGCCTGCGCTACGGCTCGGAGCTGATGCACGTCACCGGCGACCGTACGGATCCGCACGGTCTCGCCACGATCGGCTACGACGACGACGGGGTGGCCACGGCTGAGTTCGACCTGGTCCGCGACGGGGTGCTGGTCGGCTACCAGCTCGACCGGACGTTCGCGGCGCGGCTGGGGCTGGACCGGTCCAACGGTTGCTCCTTCGCCGACTCGCCGCACCACGTACCGATCCAGCGGATGCCGAATGTGTCCCTGCAACCCGACCGCACCCGCGACACCGGCGTCGAGGACCTGATCGCCGGGGTGGACCGGGGCATCTACGTGGTCGGCGACAAGTCCTGGTCGATCGACATGCAGCGGTACAACTTCCAGTTCACCGGTCAGCGGTTCTTCGCGATCGAGGGCGGGAAGCTGGCCGGTCAGCTGCGCGACGTCGCCTACCAGGCCACCACCACCGACTTCTGGGGATCACTGCGGGCGCTCGGCGGACCGTCCTCCTGGCTGCTGTCCGGGGCGCTGAACTGCGGCAAGGCCCAGCCCGGGCAGATCGCCGCGGTCAGCCACGGGTGCCCGCCCGCGCTGTTCGAGCAGGTCGGCGTGCTCAACACCGAGCGTGAGGCGGGCCGGTAGGTGCGCGCCCAGGATCTGGTGGAGCGGGTGCTCGCGGTCCCCGGCGACCCGGCCGGGGTCGGGCGGGTGGTGCTGGTCAGCGAGGACAGCGAGGCGTCGCTGCGCTGGGCGAACAACACGATGACCACCAACGGGCACGCCACCTCGGTGAGCTGGACGGTCATCTCGATGGTCCGCCTACCGTGTGGCGGGGTCGGCGCCGGCGTGGTCACCTCGTCCGGGCTGGTCACCGACCCGGCGCGGATCGCCGCCGCGGTCGCCGCGAGCGAGGCCGTCGCGCGGCAGGCCGGCCCGGCCCGGGACGCCATCGAGCTGCCCGAGCCGGCCGACGTGCGGGTGGCCGGGGGGACGGCCTGGGGCGACCCCGCCGGGCAGACCTCCGTCGGGGTGTTCGGTGCGTTCGCCGGGGGCCTGGCCGACGCCTTCGCCCGGGCCGGATCGGCGCGGCGGGTGCTCTACGGGTACGCCCACCACCAGGTCGGTACCACCTGGCTGGGTACCTCCACCGGCGTCCGGCTGGTCTGGACCCAACCGACCGGATCGGTGGAGCTCAACGCCAAGACCGCCGACCTGGCCCGTTCGGCGTGGACCGGGCGGCCCACCCCGACGCCGGACGACCTGGCCGCGCTGGACGTGGTCGCGCTGGACGCCGAGCTCGCCGGCCGGTTGGCCTGGGGCGAGCGCCGGATCGACCTGCCGGCCGGGCGCTACCCGACGATCCTGCCGCCCTCGTGCGTGGCCGACCTGATGACCTACCTGGTCTGGTCGATGACCGGTCGACCGGCACGGGAGGGTCGCAGCGCGTTCTCCGCACCACCCGGTGCGACCACGCCCACCCGGGTCGGCGAGCGGCTCAGCACGCTGCCGTTGACCCTGTACTCCGACCCGGCCGCCCCGGACGGTCTGGCGGGCGCGCCGTACCTGGCCACCGCCCAATCCGACGACGACGTGAGCGTGTTCGACAACGGCGCCCCGCTGCGCCGGGTGGACTGGGTGGCGAACGGCACGGTCGGCGCGCTGACCTACCCGAGGGCCGCGGCGCGCGAGTTCGGCGACGGTCCCGGCTCCGACGCGACGTTCACCCCGCCGGCCGAGAACCTGATCCTCACCGCCGGCTCGGCCACCCCGCTGGACGAGCTGGTCGCCGGCACCGAGCGTGGGCTGCTGCTGACCTGCCTGTGGTACATCCGGACGGTCGACCCGGCGAGCCTGCTGCTGACCGGGCTGACCCGCGACGGGGTGTACCTGGTGGAGAGCGGCGAGGTGGTCGGCGAGGTGAACAACTTCCGGTTCAACGAGTCACCGCTGGACCTGCTGCGCCGGGTGACCGTCGCCGGGGTCACCGAGCGCACACTGCCCCGCGAGCTCAAGGACTGGTTCACCCGCACGGTGATGCCGCCGTTGGTGGTGCCCGACTTCCACATGTCCTCGGTCAGCCGGGCGAGCTGATCGGGCCGCCTGGTGCGCGTGGGGCTGGCAAAATCGTCTGAATCGATCCGCTGAATCGCTCCTGTGAGTGAGCCGACAGCGATCGGGCGATGTGCCGTGTGTGATCACCGGCTAACCTGGGAATTCATATTTCCACGTGACGCGCCCGTCCGCCCCGCAATGGGTCGACGCGGGCGCGCTGCCGCCATTGTCGGAAAAGACGACACACGGTGTGCGAACAGCGAGCTGAGGAGATGTCACGAGATGACCGCAGCCACTCTGCCCGGGCTCGACGAGGCGCCTACGTCCAACGCACGCCTGCGGGCGTGGGTGGCGGAGGTGGCCGAGCTGACCACGCCGGACCGGGTCGTCTGGTGTGACGGTTCCGACGCGGAGTGGGAGCGGATGACCAGCCGACTGGTCGACGCGGGCACCTTCGTCAAGCTCAACGAGGACAAGAAGCCGAACTCGTTCTGGGCCGTGTCCGACCCCGACGACGTCGCGCGGGTGGAGGAGCGCACCTTCATCTGCAGCGCCACCCAGGACGGCGCCGGGCCGACCAACAACTGGATGGACCCGGCGGAGATGCGCGGCATCCTCACCGACCTGTTCGCCGGCTGTATGAGCGGCCGCACGATGTACGTCATCCCGTTCTGTATGGGCCCGGTCGGCGCGGACGACCCGAAGCTCGGCGTGGAGATCACCGACTCCGAGTACGTGGTCGCCTCGATGCGGATCATGACCCGGATGGGCCCCGAGGTGCTCGCGCTGTTCGATACCCCGGCCGGCGACAAGTTCGTGCCGTGCCTGCACTCGGTCGGCGCCCCGCTGGCGCAGGGTCAGGCCGACGTGGCGTGGCCGTGCAACGAGACCAAGTACATCTGCCACTTCCCGGAGAGCCGGGAGATCTGGAGCTACGGCTCCGGCTACGGCGGCAACGCGCTGTTGGGCAAGAAGTGCTTCGCGCTGCGGATCGCCAGCAACATCGCACACGACGAGGGCTGGCTGGCCGAGCACATGCTGATCCTCAAGCTGACCAGCCCGCAGGACAAGGCCTACTACCTGGCGGCGGCGTTCCCGTCGGCCTGCGGCAAGACCAACCTGGCCATGCTGCAGCCCACCGTGCCCGGCTGGAAGGCCGAGACGGTCGGCGACGACATCGCCTGGATGCGCTTCGGCGAGGACGGCCGGCTGTACGCGGTCAACCCGGAGTTCGGCTTCTTCGGGGTGGCCCCGGGCACCAACTGGTCGACCAACCCGAACGCGATGCGCACCATCGAGAAGGGCAACTCGCTGTTCACCAACGTCGCGCTGACCGACGACGGCGACGTCTGGTGGGAGGGCCTGGAGGGTGAGCACGAGCACCTGACCTCCTGGAAGGGCGAGGACTGGACCCCGGAGACCGGCAGTGCCGCCGCACACCCGAACTCCCGCTACACGGTGCCGATCGCGCAGTGCCCGGTGGTGGCCCCGGAGTGGGACGACCCGAAGGGCGTGCCGATCTCGGCGATCCTGTTCGGCGGCCGGCGCAAGACCACGGTCCCGCTGGTCACCGAGGCCCGCAACTGGCAGCACGGCACCTTCATGGGCGCCACCATGTCGTCCGAGATGACCGCCGCGGCCAAGGGCGGCAAGGGCCAGGTCCGGCGCGACCCGATGGCGATGCTGCCGTTCCTGGGCTACAACGTCGGCGACTACTTCCAGCACTGGATCAACATCGGCAAGGGCGCGGACGAGGGCCAGCTGCCGACGATCTTCTACGTGAACTGGTTCCGCCGCGGCGAGGACGGCCGGTTCCTGTGGCCGGGCTTCGGGGAGAACTCCCGGGTGCTCAAGTGGGCCATCGAGCG
>JAJCYC010000275.1 GCA_029263115.1 Pseudonocardia sp.
GGTCATGTTGGCCAACGCCAGCGAGCACGGGTTGGGCTGGCCCGGTGGCGGCGCGCAGCTACCGGCGGCCTGGTAGACCTCACCGGCCTGGTAGGTGAACACGAAGTCGACCGCGTACTCGGGTAGCACCGCGAGCAACGCCAGCAGGGCGATCGCCATCCCGGCACTGATGTCGACCTGCGCGGCCTCGGCGGCCCAGGAGAGCAGGAAGGCCGCGCCGATGATCGCGACGCCGTAGATCAGGGCCGCCAGTGGCGGCGAGAGCGTGGGGTGCGACAGCCCGAAGTACTCCGCGACACCGAGGTAGCTGCCGGGCAGCGCGGCCACCGACGCCAGCGGGAGCTGTGTCGGTGCCCGGCTGGTGGAGTGGTCCGTGGTCTCGTGGTGCGTCGTGTCAGCCATGTCGGGGGCCGGTTACCCGGTTCGACCCGGGGTAACCCGTTTTCACCCAGCCAGTGGCTCGGCCGTCGCGTCGTAGAGGTATGCCTCGGTCTCGTACTTCTCGTACCGGTCGTACTGCATGTACTGGGCCTCGTTGTCGGCGACGATATGACACTGCCCGACGCTTCCGGTCACCCGCAGCACCTGGCCGGGTTGAACCTCGGTGGGCACCGCGGTCTGCACCAGCAGGCTCTCGTCGCCGTAGCCGCGGGCCTCGAGCTGGAAGTTC
This sequence comes from Pseudonocardia sp., assembly GCA_029263115.1. Classification (GTDB taxonomy): domain Bacteria; phylum Actinomycetota; class Actinomycetes; order Mycobacteriales; family Pseudonocardiaceae; genus Pseudonocardia. The sequence goes on from JAJCYC010000275.1 coordinate 671, forward strand.
CTCGGCCCCAGCACCTCCGCCACCTCGGCGCTGACGGTGACCCGCTGCCCGAGGTAGTCGACCTCGTGGAAGTACTGCGGCTGTCGGATCTGCTGCGTGGTCACTCCACGCTCGGGCCCGGCGCTGTCCTGGTCCTGGCCTCAGGCGCCGAGTAGGACGGTCAGGCAGGCGGCGGCGGCAGCGGTAGTCGCCCGACACCGGGCATGGCGGGCGATCGGGCGGTCCGCGGTTGTGGCACGAACTGCGGGTACCACGCGACGGCTGCTGGTAACCATCGGACCCAGGCGCGACGGGACACGACACGAGGAAGCCGCCGCGGCAACGGTCGGGCCCCGTGGGCATCACGAAACAGTTTCTAGGTACCAGTGAGGTCACGATGCGCGTGTTGTTGCGGTGGGCGGGTAGTCGTTTTCATGACCGAATCATTGCGAGACACAGAGAAAGCCGGCTCGTCGTCGCGGGTGCGGAGCGCCTTCGGTGGCCTCATGCGTTTCGCGATGACCGCCGTCCGGGTCGTCTGCGGCATCTTCGCCCTGATCCTGGTGGTGCACATCGTGTTCACCCTGTTCGAGGCGAACCCGCAGAACGGGATCACCCAGTTCGTCGCGGATCTGTCCAGCAGCCTCACCCTCGGCCTGCAGAACCTCTTCACCCCGGATGACGTGAAGATCGCGGTACTGGTCAACTACGGTCTGGCCGCGCTGGTCTGGCTGGTGATCGGGGCGATCATCGTGCGCGTCCTGCGCGCGGTCTCCGGGCGGGGGACGCTGTGAGCCCCGACCGGCCCGCGCCGGCTGATGCCCCCGCGCCGGCCGGTGCGCCCGCGCAGGCCGGTGCGTCGGCGGGCAGCGAACCGTACGAGCGGGCACCCGAGCGGCCCGAGGACACCCGCCAGCTGGAGCGTCCGGACCGGGACGGCGGGCACGAGCAGACGGCATCCCGCTTCGCCATGCGGCGACGCAACGGGGCCGTCGCCGCCGGACTGCTGCTGCTGGCCGGGCTCTGGGTCGGGTCCGTCCCGTTCCTGGGCCCGTACTTCGGTTACGGCTTCGACGCCTCACCGGCCGCCGACACGCCGGTGTTCACCCTCGACCGGCTGTGGCTCACCACGCTGCCCGCGATCGCCATCGTGCTCGGCGGCGTGATCCTCGGGCCGAGCCGACACCGCGCGACCGGCGCGCTGGGCGCACTGCTGGCGCTGCTCGGCGGGGTCTGGTTGGTGGTGGGCCCGGCCGTCAGCCGGCTGTGGGGGGCCGCTGGTCCGGGTGCGGAGATCGGCATCCCGATCGGACCCACCTGGATGCAGGTGCTCGCCCAGCTCAGCGTCTTCTACGGCATCGGGGTCCTGGTGGTCATCCTGGCCGCCGTCGCCCTGGCCCGGCTCACGGCTCGGTCCGCGCGAGTCTGACCCGCCACCAGGCCGTTCCGCCCGCCGCGTCCCCGGGTGGAACGGCCACTCGCCGTCCGCCCGCCGCCCGTGCGCGCTGCGGGTCACGATTCGGCCGCGGCGGCGCGACGCGGTTTCGACCGGCGGCGCAGAGGTACCCAACGGGGACGGTGGTGACCACGAGACGAGAAGGAGACAAGATGACTGCCGGAACCAGCTCCCGGACGATCGCTTCCTATCCCACGTATGCCGAGGCGCAGTACGCCGTCGACGGGCTCTCCGACCGCAAGTTCCCGGTGCAGCGGTTGGCGATCGTCGGCGCGGGGCTGGAGTCCTTCGAGCAGATCACCGGCCGCAAACGTTACGGTCGGGCGGCGGCGGAGGGAGCGGCCAGCGGCGCGGCGATCGGTGCCCTCCTCGGCTGGCTGTTCGGCCTGTTCAGCCTGGTCACCCCGCTGGTCTCGGCCATCCTGCTGGCGCTGTGGGGCCTGGTGATCGGGACGGTGATCGGCGCGGTGCTCGGTATGGTCGGCCACGCCATGACCGGCGGTCGGCGCGACTTCTCCTCGATCCAGACCATGCGCGCGCAGCGCTACAACGTCCAGGCCGAGCTGGACGTGGCCGAGGAGGCCGAGCGGATGCTCGCCGACCTGGCGCCGATGCCCACCGGCGGTCGTCGCTAGCCGTACCCGCGCAGACGACGTCGGACGGTGTCAGATCGGGCTGGACGAGCGGCCCGGGCCGTTCGTCCCACCGCTCGAGTTGGCGCGCGATCGAGGCCTGGTGCTCGGGCAGCGCGGCGGTGTGCAGGTCACGCAGCATGCCGCGCAGCCGGTTGCGCACTCGCCGCGCGTCGGCAACCCACCGGTCGATCTCGTCGACGCCGAGCTTCAGGTAGTCCTCGAAGCCGGGCCCGGGCACCCACACCGCGATCCGGCCGTCGCCGGCGGTGTGCACCCGCAACCGCAGTGGTCTGGTCGCCAGCCGGCGCAGTAGGTCGTGCAGCTGGCCGAGCACCTGGATGGCCGTGGTCGGGTCGTTGATCCCGGGGGAGAGGGCCCGCTCGGCGATGCCGACCAGCTGGCGCAGGCCGAAACCGACGTCCTGCTCGAGCGTGCGCTCCTCGCCGAGCGTGATCGCCGCGCACAGCTCGAGGTCGGGAGGTGGGTCCGATCCGTGCACCCGGAGCAGGTCGGCCCCGGTCGGCACGAACTCGCCGACGGCCCGCAACAGCTCCACCCGGCACCCGTTACCTTTGACCAGCCGGAACAGTCTCGCGGCATCGACGGCGGCGACGATGCCCGGGCGGGCGGCCGCGACGATGTGCGTCGGGCCGACTCCGAGGTCCGTTTCGGCGCTGGGATCGCAGCACCACCATCGCGTAGACGAACGTCGCGATGAAACACCGCCAGGGTGACCTGGTTGAACCGGTCCTGGAGGAATGTGCGCAGGACCCGGGGGATAACTGACCGCTGGTCAGCTGGTGTTCTCGATCGTGATCGAGAACACCAGGGCGGTGAACGAGATCATCGATCTGACGATCGCCCCGAGCAGTGCTCTGGCGCCGTCCGCTCCGCTGCTGAACACGAACGGCAGCCGCACCGAGTCGCTGAGCCGTTGGTCGAGTGCCACCGAGCCGAGCCCGACCGCCAACGCCGCTCCGCACAGCGGGATCAGCCAGAACCGTTCGCGCGCGCGGGCCATCAGCCTCATCCGAGTCGGCTCGCCGGCCACATCCGGTGGGTACCGGCAGCTGCGGTCACGGCGCGGGTCGGGTACCGATAGTGACCGTCAGCTCCACCGGATCGCCCGCACGCTCGACGGTGATCGGCACCGCCTGACCGGGCTGGGCGCCGCGCAGTGCGGCGAGCACGTCCTCGACGCTGCGCACCGGCTGCCCGGCGAACGTGGTGATCACGTCGCCGTCGCGGACGCCGGCGGCCGCAGCTGGGCCGCCGGGCTCGGCTCCGAGGACCAGGGCGCCGGCGTCCGCGCGGACGCCGAGTGCCTGCCGGATTGACGGGGGCAGTTGGTTGAGTGAGACGCCGAGGTATGGGTGGGTGGCGGTGCCGTCGGCGAGCAGTTGCTCGGCGATGTCCACCGCGGTTGCCGCCGGGATCGCGAACCCGATGGACACCGCGCCGGCGCCGGGCGGGATGTAGGCCTCGTTGATGCCGACCACCTGGCCGCCGGCGTCGATCAGCGCCCCGCCAGAGTTGCCTGGAGAGATCGCCGCGTCGGTCTGGATCAGGTCGATCAGCGCCTGGGTTCGCCGTGCCGAACCGGGCACCTCGCGGCCGAGCCCGGACACGATGCCGGCGGTCACGGTGCCCTCGAAACCCAGCGGGCTGCCCAGCGCCAGCACCAGGTCTCCGGGCCGGGGCAGTTCGGTGCGGTAGGTCGGCACCGGCAGCCCGG
>JAJCYC010000276.1 GCA_029263115.1 Pseudonocardia sp.
ACTGGCCGGAATCACCCAGATCAAGCGCACCCTCGAACGCATCGCCGCCGACCGGACCAGGATCTTCCCGATCATCGCCACCGCCATCCGAGCAACCTGACGACCTCACGCCAACCTCACGGACTTTGACGTTCCCCTGGGTGCCGCCCTCGATGGAGTTGGCCAGCGATCGCAGGAACGCCGTGCGGACGTCGCCCTCGGTATCGCCGAGGGTGCTGTGCTCGGGACGGGTCATGGCGTAGCTGTCGAAAAGCATTCCATCTTCGCTCAGGTCCAGGCACAGCTCGTAGATGGCCTTGTTCAGTTCGGCGAAGCGGAGCTTGGCGATGGAGCCGGCCAGCCCCGGTACGTGCTGGGTGGTTTCGTGGCGCAGGTTCGTCAGCCGGTTGGTCTCGGCATCGATCCACAGCTGGATGAGCCGGTTGCGGTCACCCGAGTCCGCCGTGCCCGTCGCCGCGGCCGTTCGAAACGTTCCCAGCGCCTGGCTGATCGGTCCTTCGCCGCGCTGAGGTGTGCTCTGGGTGAGGCCGCGTTCGCTGGACAGGGTGGTCATGGCGATCTTCCAGCCGTCACCGGCGGCGCCGATCCGGTTGTTGGCGGGTACCTCGACGCCGTCGAGGAAGACCTCGTTGAATTCGGCCTGCCCGGTGATCTGGCGCAACGGCCGGACGTCGACGCCGGGTGCGGTCATGTCGACCACGAAGTACGACAGCCCGCGGTGTTTGGGCTGATCGGGATCTGTGCGGGCGAGCAGCAGGCCCCACCGCGCGACATGGGCCAGTGAGCTCCACACCTTCTGCCCGGTGACGATGTAGCGGTCACCGTCGAGCACGGCGCGGGTGGTCAGCGAGGCGAGGTCGGAGCCGGCGTCCGGCTCGGAGAAGAGCTGACACCACCGGTCTTCGCCGACGAACAGCGGTTGAAGGTAGGTGCGTCGCTGCTCATCGGTGCCGTGGGCGTGGATGGTGGGCGCGGCCATCGCCAGCCCGATGACGTTGTGTGGCAGCCAGTCCTTGCACCCGGCGGCCAGGAACAGGTTCTCCACCACCGGCTGCAGATCTGCGCTCAGGCCAAGACCGCCGAACCCGGCCCGGAAGTGTGGGAAGGCGAGTCCGGCGCGGTAGCGGGCGGCGCGCAGCTCGTGGTCCGGGGTGCTGTCCACCGGGTACTCGGCGAGGAAATCAGCGACCAGATCTGCAGCTGTGGCGGTCGCGGGGCGGGTCATGCCGCCACCTCCGGGATGTCGATCAGGGCGGCCAGCCGGGCGCGGTGCCGGCTGGGAGTGCCGAGGAACAGTTGCGAAGTCTTGGCCCGCTTGAGGTAGAGGTGTGCGGGGTGTTCCCAGGTGAAGCCGATGCCGCCGTGGTTCTGCAGGTTGTCCAGGGTGACGCTGACGTAGGTTTCGGAGCAGGTGGCGCCGGCCAGGCTGGCCGCCAGCGGGAGGTCGGCCGGGTTGTGGGTGGCGGCCCAGGCGGCGTAGTACGCGGCCGATCGAGCGGACTCGAGTCGCACCAGCATGTCCGCGCAGCGGTGCTTGATCGCTTGGAACGAGCCGATCTTGCGGCCGAATTGCATCCGGGACCCGGCGTAGTCCACCGACATTCGCAGCGCCCGGGCCGCGCCGCCCACCTGCTCGGCCGCGAGGGCGGTGACCGCTCGGTCGACGGTGGCGCCCAGTGGGACGTCCACCTCGCCGGGGGTACCGACGGGTGTGGCGGGCACGGTGTGCAGCTCGATCGAGGCCAGGTTGCGGGTGGAGTCCAGGGCGGTCAACGGCGTGCGGAGCATGCCGTCGGGCTCACCGTCGATGGCGAACAGACCGAGGCCTTCAGCGGTGGAGGCGATCACCAGCACCAGCCGGGCGTCCACGCCGTCGAGCACCATCTCGGCCCGCCCGGTGAGTGTCCAGGCCGCTCCCCCGTTCCGTGCTGCGGTGATTGTGCTGGTCAGCGGGTTCGTCCCGCCCCACGCCACCGTGGCTGGTGTCTCGCCGCCGACGATTCCCGGGAGGTAGCGGGTGGCGGCTTCCTGGTCCGCGACACAGCACAAGGCGGTCGCGGCCAGTCCCACCGTGGCCAGGAACGGGCCTCCGTACAGCGCCGCGCCCATTTCCTCGAACACCACCCCCAGCTCGACGGTGGATGCTCCGGAGCCGCCGAAGCGTTCCGGCACGATCAGGCCCTGCAGGCCCAGCTCCGCGGCCAGGCGCCGCCATACCGCCTCGTCGTAACCGGTGTCGTGCTCCATCAACCGGCGTACATCGGGTTCGCGCCAGTGCCGGTCGAGGAAGGCCCGCACCACGGCGCGTAGCTCCTCGGCCTCGGGTCCGGGGGCGAAGGTCATCGTTGCTCCTTCAGTCAGGGTGGGGTGGGACGGTGGGCGCTCAGGACACGGCGCGGTCGTGGCCGTCCCAGTACGGCTTGCGGAGCTCGCGTTTGAGGATCTTGCCCGAGGCGTTACGGGGTAGCTCATCGACGAACTCGACACTGGTCGGGCACTTGTAGCCGGCGATGCGCGACCGGACGAACGCGATGAGGTCGGCTTCGGTGAGCTGCGCGCCGGGAGCCAGAACGACGATCGCCTTCGGCGTCTCACCCCAGCGTGGACTGGGCACCCCGACGACCGCGACGTCGCTCAATCCCGGGTGGTTGAACAGCTCGTTCTCCACCTCGGCGGGGTAGACGTTCTCTCCGCCGGAGATGATCACGTCCTTGAGCCGGTCGCGCAGGTAGAGGTACCCGTCGACGTCGAGGTGGCCGACGTCTCCGGTGCGCAGCCAGCCATCGGCGAGCAGGGTCTCAGCGGTGGCCTCGGGCCGGTTCCAGTAGCCGAGCATCATCTGCCTGCTGCGGACCTGCACCTCGCCGGGTTGACCGACCGGCAGTTCGGCCAGGGTGTCCGGATCGGCGATGCGTAGCTCCACACCGGGCAGGGCCCGGCCGGCGGCGCGCAGTCGATGTGTGTGCGGGCCGTCGAGGCGGTGGGCTTCGGGTTCGAGGACGGCGAACCCGCCGCAGCTCTCGGTCATGCCGTAGGACTGAACGAAGTCACAACCGAACACGCGCACGGCTCTGCGCAGCACATCCTCCGGCATCGGAGCGGCGCCGTAGGCCATGACCCGCAGCGCGGACAAGTCGTGCTCGGCGATGTCGGGCTCGGCCAGCACCTCGGCCATCAGCGCGGCGACCAGGCCGGCGTGGGTGATCCGGTCGCGGGACAGCGAGGCGAGCACGGTGGCCGGGAATGGGTTGCGGATCAGGACGTTGGTGCCGCCGGCGGCGAAAGCGACCAGGGACATGTCGACCCCGCCGATGTGGAACATGGGCAGAACCACCTGCTGGACAGTGTTCTCGTCCATCAGGAACGCCGGCTGGTGCTTGCGGACGAACTCCGCGAAGCCGTAGTTCGGCAGGAGCACGCCCTTCGGGTTGCCGGTGGTCCCGGAGGTGTAGACCTGGCAGACCACAGCGGCGGGATCCACCGGCTCGCCGATCGGATCGGCGGGCGCGCCGTCGAGCCAGGCGGTGTAGTCGGGCCAGCGGTCGTGCGCGCCCAGCACCAGGACGTGCCGGAGGCTGGTCAGCTGGTCGAGAACGCCCTCCAGAAGTGGAACGTAATCGGCGCCGACGACGAGGATCTCGGCGCCGCAGTCGTTGAGGATGTAGACCAGCTCGCGCGCGCCGATCCGGAAGTTGACCCCGCACATCACCGCGCCGATCTTCGACACGGCGAACATGACGTCGAAGTACTCGATGCAGTTACGGTCGAGAACAGCGACGCGCTCGCCCGGGCCGGCGCCGAGGGCCCGCAGGCCGCGGGCGCACCGGTTCACCCGCCCGTCGAGCTCGGAGAAGGTGAGCGAGCGGTGGTCCTGTACCAGCGCGGTCGCGTCAGGCCGGCGCCGCACATGCTCGGCCAGGATCCCGGCGATGGAGTCCATGCTGTGCTCCTTGATCTACAGGCCGAGCAGGTCGGCGACCCGGTGCAGGTGCCGGTCCAGTCCGCCGCCGGACTGCTCGTAGGCCTTGGCCCGTCGGGTGAACAGATGCAGGTCGTGCTCCGTGGAGAAGCCCATGGCCCCGAGGATCTGGTGGGAGTGCGCGCTCACGAGTGCCACCGTCTGATCGACGTGAGCTTTCGCCGCCGCGCTCGCCAGCCGGGCGTCGAAACCCTGGTCGAGCAACCACGCGGCCTCGAAGACCATGAGCCTTGTGGCGTTGATCTCGGTGTGCATGTCTGCGCAGCGGTGGGCCACGGCCTGGAAGGCGCCCAGTGGGCGACCGAACTGCACCCGGCTGTTCGCGTGCTCGACAGTCAGCGCCAGAGCGCTGTGGCAGAGCCCGACGGTGTACGCTGCGGTGAGGATCGTGTCCAGCTCGGCGCAGGTCGTGAACAGCTCGCGGGCGGCGTCACCCGCGGCCAGGACGTCTTCGCGACGGACCTCGACGTCGTCGAAGTCGACCCGGTACCTGGGCTCGCCGACCGGCACCGTCTGCCGGCGCATGCGGATGCCGGCCCGATCGGCGGGGATCAGCAGCACCGCGTCGCCGATGCCGATCAGGCGTGTGGTCACGACGAAATGGTCGGCGGAGGCGGCGTACGGGACCAGCGTCTTGGTGGCGTGCAACCTGGCGTGGTCAGCGGAATGCGCTGTCTCGTCAGTGGTGACGACCGGCCACACGGCGCGACCGTCACTCTCCAACACCGCAGCGGTGACGATCGCCTCACCGGCGGCCACGGCTGGTAAGTGCCGTGCGCGCGCACTGTCGTTGTGCCCACGCAGCAGGCCGAACGCGCCGTACGCGATGGTCGTGCGCAGGGGGCTGTCCACCGCGCCGCGGCCCAGCTCCTCGAGAACCACGAGTTGCTCGACCAGGCCCCCACCGAGTCCCCCGTGTTCCTCGGGCACGGCGACGGCGCTCCACCCCAGCGCGATCACCTTCTTCCACAGCTCGTCATCGAAGCCAGTCGCGTGGGTCTGCACGTCACGGACCCGGGCGATCGGCCACTCCCGGGCGACGAACCCTCGCACCGAATCGGCCAGATCCTGCTGGTCGTCGTTATAGGTCAGGTCCATCAGTTCGACCTCGGCAATCCGAGCCCCTGCTGGGCGATAATGTTGCGTTGAATGTCGATCGCACCCGCCGCGATGGTGGTAGGAATGGCCAGCAGCTGCTGGAACTGCGCCCACCCGTCCATCGGGGCATCCGGGTCGTCGGCGTGCAGCACGCTCAGCGCCCCGACGGTCTCGTGGCCGACCTGCCCGGCCAGTTGCTGGGTCAACCCGCCGAGCATCCAGGCCGACGCCGACTCGAGCGCGGTCGCGCTGCCCTTCTCCTGCAGCGACACCGCACGGTACGTGACCAGGCGGGCCGCCCGGCAGCGCACGTAGAGTTCGGCGAGGCGGGTGCGGGTGCGCGGGTCCTCGGACAGCGGTCGTCCGTCCACCATCGTCTCGCGCGTGTAGGCGACCAGCCGCTCGAGGAACCGGTCCGCGTCGGCGTACCACGGGACGCCGATCCGCTCGAGCGCCAGCCCGGTACGCAGCATCTCCCAACCGTCGTCCTCGGCGCCGAGCCGGCAGTCCGCCGGGACCTCGACCTCGTCGAAGAAGACCTCGTTGATCTCCCCGGTACCGATCAGCGACTCGATCGGCCGCACGGTGACACCGGGTGCGGCCATGTCGACGAGGAACAGCGACAGGCCCTGGTGCGGGCGGACGTCGACGTTGGTGCGGGCCAGGAGGAAGCACCATTGCGCCGGAGCATCGGCATAGCTGGTCCAGATCTTCTGCCCGGTGATGACGTAGCGGCCGTCGGCCGTTCGGCGGGCACGCGTGCTCAACGCGGCCAGGTCTGACCCCGCGTCGGGCTCGGAGAACCCCTGGCACCAGATGACCCGGCCCTGCGAGATCGGCGTGAGGAACCGTTCCCGCTGTTCCTCGGTTCCGTAGTGCATGATCAGCGGGCCGATGTAGTTGACGTTCATGTATTGCGGGCCGCGTGGTTCGCCACGCGACCACATCTCCTCACGCAGCACCACCTGCATCCAGGCGTCCGCGCCGGACCCGCCGTACTCCGGCGGCCAGGACATGGTCAGCCAGCCGCGCTCGGCCAGCTTCGCCGCGAGCTCGCGGCTGGTCGGGATGGTGCGCTCCTCGGCGTGGAAGAGGTGTCGCCACCATTCGGCGACCTCTTGATCGAGGAACGTGCTCAGTTCCTCACGGAAGGTCTTCTCTGTCTCGCTGAAGGCGAAGTCCACGGGTCCTCCTTGGGCTTTACGAAGCGGTTCGTGCGGACGAGCTCTGGTGGTTCTCACGCGCCCCGGCCGGGCCGGAACCGGCGGGCTGGACGTGGTAATCACGCGGCTCGAAGTGCTGCATCCGCCGCCACATGTCGGTCATGGTGCCCGGCCAGAGCAGCACGTTCTTGCCCTTCTCATCCAGGTAGAACGAGGTGCAGCCACCGACGGCGAACACGCTGCGGTCCAGCCGGGAGGCCACCCGGCGCTTGAACTCCTCCTCGGGCTGGCGCCGCACGTCGACGACCTCGAAGCCCTGCGAGCGGGTCGAGGCGATCATCCGGGCGACGTAGCCGGTCTGCGCTTCGATCGACACCGCGACCGAGGCTGTGCCGGTGTTCGGCCCCCACAGCAGCGCCAGGTTCGGAAACCCCGACACGGAGGTCCCGATGTAGGTGGTGGGGCTGCCGTCCCACACCTGGGCCATGCTGCGCCCGTCCCGGCCGGTGACGAGGTGGGCCACCGGGCCGGCGCCGTAGTGGAAGCCGGTGGCGAACACGATGGTGTCGACCGCGCGCCGCTCGCCGTTGGCCGCGACGACGCCGTCCTCGGTGATCCGCGTGACAGCGGAGTCGATCAGCTCGACAGCGCCAACGGTCAGCGCGGGGTAGAAGTCGTTGGACACCAGCAGCCGTTTGCAGCCCATGCGGTAGCGCGGGGTGAGCTTCCGCCGCAGCTCCCGGTCGCGCACCATGATCCGCAGGTGGGCTTTGGGCAGCAGCCCGAGCAGCTCTCCCAGCCACCGGTGGAGCGCGCCGGCCTGGAACAACTCACCCAGCGCCCACTCCGCGCCACGCAGGGCCCGCTGAGCGGCGGGGAACCGCGTGAACAGGGCTCTCATCCCCCGGCCGTGCGGCACGTTGGGCCGGGGCTGGATCCATGCCGGGGTGCGCTGGAACAGGTGCACCCGCTCGGCGTGCCTGGCCAGCCGCGGAGTCAGCTGGATCGACGACGCCCCGGTCCCGATCACCGCGACCCGCTCACCCGCGCCGGTGTACCCGTCCGGCCAGTGCGAGGAGTGGAACACCTGGCCGTGAAAGGTGTCCACGCCGGGGACCTCGGCCATCTTGGTGGCGTGCAGGGAACCGGTGCCCAGCAGTACCCACTTGCTCTCGTACACGCGGCCGCCGGTGTGCACGACCCAGCGCCCGCGCTCCTCGTTCCAGGCCGCCGAGCGCATCTCGGTGCGCAACCGGGCTCGTTGGGTGACACCGCACTCGTCGGCGACCTTTCGCAGGTAGGCCAGGATCTCCGGCTGTGGGGCGAACAGCCGCGACCACCCCGGATTCGGCCGGAACCCGAAGGAGTACAGGGCCGAAGGGATGTCGCACGCGCACCCCGGGTAGGTGTTCAGGTGCCAGGTGCCGCCCAGCCCGTCCGAACGCTCCAGCACCAGGTAGTCGTGAATGCCCTGTTCGGCGAGCATCGCGCCCATGGCGATGCCCGACATCCCGCCGCCGACGATGAGCACCTCGCACCGCTCGACCGGGCCCGCCCCGCCGACGCCCGTGTCTTCCGAGGCCGTCGCGTTCACGCCGACGTCAACCGGATGCGGGAGTTGTCCCAGGACAACATCGACTCGACCGGGTCCAGGCGTAGCACGACCTGGTCGGCGTAGTGCTTGGTGGTCGCGCCGGGTAGCAGGTCGGCCGGCGGACGGAAGTCGTCGTACTTGCGCCACAACTCCTCGCTCGCCGCCTGCGCCTCCGGACCGGGTTCGAGCACGGTGACCCGCGCCCGCAACTCCACCGCCTTGAGATCGACCCACGCCTCGCCGGACTCGACCAGGAACGAGCAGCGGTCGTCGTGCCGCACCCGTCGCAGCTTCGCCGCCCGCAGCGGCGTCGACAGGTAAATCCGGCCGTCGAGCACCGCGTACCAGACCGGTAGCGACACCGGCCACCCGTCACGGCGCAGCGTCGTGATGATCCCCGTGTGGCCGCGCGCCAGGAACTCCAACTGCTCGGCCGCGCTGAGCTTGACGCCCATTGACTCTCCACCTTCCGTCGTCCATCGGCCGCCAATCTACCTTCTAGATGGTAGACAGCACTACGTGGCTCACCCGTTTGGCGGTGCACACTGCGGTTGAGCTGGTTGAACGCTTCCAATCAGCTACTGACGGACCTTAGGCAATCGAACGATGCGGCGCTTTTACCATCCAGGTGGTAGAATTCTGCTGCATCATCACCGACCCGAGGAGCGGACCACGATGCCTGCGCGCACGGTTGTCCCCCGCAACGTCACCGGCACCCAGCGCAAGCCGCGCAACGAGCGCTGGTCGGAGGTGCTCACGGTGGCGACCGAGGTGATCTACGAACGCGGTTACGAGGCGGCGACGCTCCAGGAGATCGCCGACCGCATAGGCATGATGAAGGCCAGCCTGTACTACTACTTCCCCTCCAAAGAGACCCTGTTCATAGAGGTGCTCCGGCAAGCCCACGACACCGGCCTGGCCATCGTGCAGCGAGCCGCGAACGAGCCCGGCGATCCGCTGCAGCGGCTGGAGTCCGTCATCCGCCAGCATGTCGAGCACACCTGCAACAACCTGGTCGCGGCCGCAGTGTGCCAGGAGGGCATCCGGCGGTTGCCCGAGGAGATCCGCCGGGACATCGTCGGCGGTGATCACGCCTACCAGGAGGTGTTCCGGTCACTGATCGTCGAGGCCCAGTCCGCGGGGCTGGTGCGCCCAGGGGCCAACCCCCGGTTGGCCACCCTCTCCATCCTCGGCTCCACCAACACCGTCTACCGCTGGTTCGTCCCCCGAACCCCGGACGACGCGCGATTGGTCGCCGTCGAGCTCGCCGACCTGGCCATCCGCGCTGTCGCCACCCCCGAGGTCCTGCTCCGGCGCGATCCGCCTGCGTCGTCCGAGGACCCCGATCAGCAGATCGCTTGACACCCAGGTTCTCGACCTCGTGAGTGCCGGGCCCCCGGCACGCCCGAATTACTCACCCGCACAGAGAAAGACAGACCATGCTGACAACCAGGTTCACCGAGGTGTTCGGGATCAGGCACCCGATCGTGCAGGGCGGTATGCAGTGGGTCGGGCGCGCCGATCTGGTCGCCGCGGTCGCCAACGCGGGAGCCCTCGGCTGCCTCACCGCACTGACCCAGCCCACTCCCGACGATCTCGCCCGCGAAATCGATCGTTGCCGTGAGCTGACCGACAGCCCGTTCGGTGTCAACCTCACCATCCTGCCCACGCTCACCCCGCCGCCCTACCTCGAATACGCACAGGTGATCATCGACAAGGGCGTGCCGATCGTGGAGACCGCCGGCAACAACCCGAGCGAGTTCCTGACGATGTTCAAGCAAGCCGGGATCAAGACCATCCACAAAGCCACCACCGTGCGGCACGCGGTCAAGGCTCAGTCACTCGGCGTCGACGCCGTCTCCATCGACGGGTTCGACTGTGCCGGCCACCCGGGCGAGGACGACGTACCCGGACTGGTGCTCATACCGGCCGCCGCGGATCGGTTGGACTGCTGTCTGATCGCCTCCGGCGGCTTCGCCGACGGCCGCGGGCTGGTGGCCGCGCTGGCGCTCGGCGCCGACGCGATCAACATGGGCACCCGCTTCATGGCCACCCGGGAGGCGCCCATCCATGACAATGTCAAAGCACGCCTGGTCGCTGCCGACGAGCGCGATACCAGCATCGTCCTCCGTAGCTACCGAAACTCGGCTCGGGTGGCGAAGAACTCGATCAGCCAGCAGGTCATCTCCCTCGAGGCGCAAGGACGCCCGTTCGAGGACGTACGGGACCTCGTAGCGGGCAAACGCGGCAAGACCGTCTACGAGACCGGCGACCTCGAAGCCGGGCTCTGGACCGCCGGACTGGCGCAGGGCCTGATCAACGACATCCCCACCTGCCAGGAACTCGTGGACAAGATCGTCACCGATGCCCGCAACATCATCGAGGGCCGCTTGCCCGCCTGCGCCCCCGCGCCCGTCAGTGCCTGACCGGGAGAGATCCGAACATGCTGACCCCGCAGAACCAGGCGGTACACGACAGCAACCGGCGGCTGCTGACGAACTTCCTCGCCGCTGCCGAGGCCGGGCCGGAAGGCTTCAAGCGCGTGTACGCCGATTTCCTCTCCGGACTCGACGTCCCGCCCGAGGCGAACCACACCGAAATCGACGCCGGCGGCGTCCCCGCGATCTGGTGCGACGCGCCGGGATCTGACCCCGGTAAGGCGATCGTCCACTTCCACTCCGGCGGCTACATGCTGGGCTCCGCCCACGGCTATCGCGGTTTCGGTGCCCGGTTGTCCGCCGCCAGCGGCGCCCGAGTGCTCCTCGTCGACTACCGCCTCGCCCCTGAGTTCTCCTTCCCGATCCCGGCCGACGACGCCATCGCCGCGCTGCGGTGGACGATCGCCGAACTGGGCCACAACCATGTGGCGGTCAGCGGTGACTCCGCAGGAGGGGCCTTGACTCTGGTCGCCCTCCAGGCGCTGCGAGACGCCGGTGAACCGCTACCCGTCGCCGGTCTGTGCTTCTCACCGTTCGCCGACCTCGCCGTGACGGGCGCATCGGTCACCGCGAACGAGGACATCGACCCGCTCGGCGCCCCCGGCTTCCTCGGCAACACGGCGGCGATCTACCTCAACGGGGCGGACCCGCTGACCCCCAAGGCCTCCCCACTCTACGGAGACTTCACCGGCTTACCTCCGCTGCTGATCTGTGCCGGCGACATCGAATGCCTGCTGGACGATGCCCGACGCTGCGCGGCCAAAGCCGAGCAGGCCGGGGTCGAGGTGGCCCTGCACATCGGAGAGAACATGGTTCACATCTGGCCGATCTTCGCCGACCGGCTCCCCGAGGCCGAGGCCACGCTCAAACAGGCGGGCGCCTTCGCCGCCGCGCGCCTGCGCGGCTGAGCCACTTCGGCCACGCAATCTCCTCGGCCGGTAAAACGCGAACGCCAACGCGTACAGGCGCTTCCACCTCTGCGGGACAGACCTCGCCGTTGGCCACCTCGTGGCCGTCGATCTGGCGCTCTCACAGATCCCCGACGCCTACGGGCACGGTGTCCCGCGCACTGCGTCATCGGCCACGCCACTGGAGTGAAACCAGCGGCTCGCTGAACGGACGACCGATATCGAAGCGGCAGGTACATCTGAGCCCCAAATGAGCCCCAAACAGCGTTACAGTTGACCCATTCGATCTTGATATCACTGTTTGTGCAGGTGAGACATGGTGGCCAGGGGCGGGGTCGAACCGCCGACCTACCGCTTTTCAGGCGGTCGCTCGTACCAACTGAGCTACCTGGCCAGACGTGCCCGGCGGTGACCGGACACTGTGCGACCCAGACGGGACTCGAACCCGCGACCTTCGCCGTGACAGGGCGACGCGCTAACCAACTGCGCCACTGGGCCTTGCTCGTACTGCTGTACTACGTGCCCCCAACGGGATTCGAACCCGCGCTGCCGCCTTGAAAGGGCGGAGTCCTAGGCCGCTAGACGATGGGGACCAAGCCCGGATGGACCGAGACCCTCAACGGCTTACCGCTGGGAGCGAGGTAAGCATATGCCAGGCCCGCAGCCCCGGACAAACCGCCCCCCTGCGCCACCGAAGGCCGAGGTCAGCCCGGGTCAGCGGCAGACCGGTGGCGGCTGGTCGGGCGTCGAGGCGAGCAGTCCGAGCATGTCCAGCAACTGCCGGCAGTCGTCGGAATCCTCGGCGTTGCGGGCCACCACGATGCGCGCCCGGTGCACCTGATCCTCGGTGACCCGGTAGGCGTCGGACGCGTTGCGCTGCGACGGAATGACCGCCGGGGGCGCATCCCGGAATCGCTCACCCGTCGACTGCGTCGACACCTTGGCCGCCCCGCTCATACGCGCCTCCCCGTTGGATACCGGCACGAGCGCCTGCCCGACGCGACAACTCGGTCACCCCCGTCACCGTGGCCTTCACGCTACCCACCGTGTAGGGGCCTCGCATCCCCCTGCCCGGGTGAGCTGATGCACTCAGCGTGCCACCGCCCCGCGCGCATCCGGGTGACGACCTGTCGGATTACCCCCAAGAGGTATGCTGACGAGCACGGACGCCATCGGAGGACGAGATGCCCGGGTACACCGATCAGAAGGACGCCCATCTGCGCCGGCTGCGCCGGGTCGAGGGACAGGTCCGGGGCCTGCAGCGCATGGTCGACGAGGACACCTACTGCATCGACGTGCTGACCCAGGTGTCGGCCGCCACCCGCGCCCTGCAATCGTTCGCCCTGGAACTGCTCAACGAACACATGGCCGGGTGCGTCGTCGAGGCCGCCCGGGCCGGCGACGCGGAGGCCGAGGCGAAGGTGCGCGAGGCCTCCGAGGCGATCGCCCGGCTGGTCCGGTCCTGAGCCCGGCTCCACCGCCCCGAGCGTCCGTCCCCGACACACCGAAGGAGATCGAGTCCGAGATGACAGTCGAGACCGGCCACCAGACCACGCTCACCGTGGTCGGAATGACCTGCCAGCACTGCGTGAACGCGGTCACCGAGGAGCTCGGTGCGCTGAACGGCGTCCGCTCGGTAGATGTGACTTTGAGTAGCGGGGTTGTCACTGTGACGAGTGATCGAGCGCTCGATGACCGTGAGATAACCGGTGCGATCGACGAGGCCGGTTACCGAATCGCCGATTGACGCACCTCGACTTCACCTCGTCGCAGGAACGCGACACTCACTCCATAGAGCCTCACGGTTACCCCACGAAGCCCTTATCGTCTCGGCCCATGGCGTCCTGTGAACGTGGTCGGCCCGGGCCCGGTGTCGCGGCACCAGAGCCCACCGACGCGGAGACCGACCCCGATCGGTTCGGTCCCGTACAGCTGTTCCAACTGCGGCTGCCCGCGGGGCGGATGGAGCAGTTGTGCGCGTTGGCCGACGGTCAGCAGGTGCTCGCCGTCTCGATGGTGGCGGAGTGGGTACTGGAGCGGCTCGCGCTGGAGGACCCGACCGGTGAGCTCCTGCCGAACCCGGGCCGGGTCACGACCAACGGACGGCTCGCCCCGGTCACCCGGCTGCCGAAGCTGTCCATGCTGGACCCGCAGGCCGCCGACGGCGAGCTGGCCCCGGTGACCCGGCTGGCCGCCTTCCACGAGCCGCGGCCGGCGCGCCCGGCCGGCCACCACGGCGCGCCGGCGCCACGGCCACGCGGCTCCGAGGCACACCCGGCCGGCACCCGCCGGCGCATCCCGCGCGACGAGGGAGCCTGACCGCCCGGCCGTGCGCACCGGCCGGGTCGACGACGCCGCACCCAGGAAGCGGCCTCAGGCCAGGCAGCGGCTGCCGCTGAGCGCGGCGAGATCCACCGCGCCGGCCAGGGCCCGGTAGCCGACGTCGGAAAGGTGCAGCCCGTCACCGGAATCGAAGCCGGTGACCAGCCGGTTCGGCCGGGACACGTCGGTGACGGCGGCGGCGAAGTCGAACACCCCGTCGGCCCGCGCCCGCCCCTCGGTCCGCACCCACTGGTTGATCTCGGCGCGGGTGGCCACCGCGCGCGCCGTGCCGTAGGGGCCGGACTCCGACGGGGTGAGGGTGGTCAGGAACACCCGCATGCCGGCGCTGCGCGCGCGCTCGGTGAACCGCACCATCCCGCCGATCACGTCCCGCGCGCCCACGCCGGCGGCCACGTCGTTGGTTCCCGAGTGCAGGATCACGTCGGTCACCCCGGGCCGGCCGGCGGCCTCCCAGGTGAACCGGGTGAGCGCGGACTCCCCCACCCGGCTGGGGAAGTCGGCGAGCAACTGGTTGCCGGCGATGCCCGCGTTGAGCACCGCCATCTTCTCCGGACCGCCGAGCGCGGACAGCCGGTCGCTGAGGCTGTCGCTCAACCGCCGGTCGGCGTTCGGCGAGGAGCCCACTCCGTCGGTGATCGAGTCGCCCATCAACAGCACCGCGTTGGTGGCCTTCGGCGCCCGCACGTCGACCCCGGTCAGCACCAGCCAGGAGTTGACCGGGTGCCGGAACCGGGCACCGTCGCCCGCGCCGGACACGTCACCCGGGTCGGACATGTACGAGGTGCGCATCGCCCACGGGTGCTCCGACACGACCGCCGGGCGGCCGGGCACGAACATGCTCACCGCGAGCCCGGTGGCCGGTGACACCGCGAACGGCACGGCGTCGCTGACCAGTACCCCACGCGCCGGGATCCGCGCAGAGGGCCGACCGCCGAAGGTGACCGGGAGCGTGCGGCCGCCGAGCGAGGCCCCGTCGCCGGCCGGGGCCACCGACACCGAGCGCAGCTCCAGCGGCTCGGCGCCGTAGCGGTTGGACAGCACCAACCGGATCTCCGGGCCGGCCGCCCTCGGGCGCACGATCATCCGCAGGCTGCGCCCACCCACCTCCGGGCGGGCCGCGACGGCGCCGGCGGGTGCCGCGATCGGGCTGGCGTTCCAGGCCGCGACCCAGCCGGGGGCGCACTCCAGCGGCAGCGCGTTCGATGCGTT
This sequence comes from Pseudonocardia sp., assembly GCA_029263115.1. GTDB lineage: Bacteria > Actinomycetota > Actinomycetes > Mycobacteriales > Pseudonocardiaceae > Pseudonocardia. The sequence goes on from JAJCYC010000276.1 coordinate 14,733, forward strand.
CGCCGCCCCGTCCGCGCCGGCCAGCGGCTCGGGCGACCCGGACCGGACCAGGTTCAGCGCGACCACGACCGCCATCACCACGGCGCACGCCGTGAGCAGCGTCAGCAGCGACCGATACATGGCGCCTCCGGGGGTGAGTCGCTGACCTTGCGTGAGAACGGGGAGCGCAGCACTGATCGACGTAGCTCGAACAGGATGGGGAGCAACCTCGTACGAGTGAGTCGATCTTCTTAGATACTACCTGCAGTGCGATTGACCGCCGCGAGGGGGATCACCGGATCGTGTGACCTCGCGCGGCGTGTCGTCGCACGGGACGGCTGAGGTAAGCCTCGGCTCGCTACCGCGCCCGGCGGCGCGCGGGCACGATGGACGCCATGAAGATCGTGGTGGACTTCGACCGGTGCGAGAGCAACGCCGTCTGCATGGGCATCGCGCCGGACATCTTCGAGGTACGGGAGGACAACTTCCTCTACATCCTCGACGAGAACCCGCCGCAGTCCCGCCGCGCGGAGGTCGAGGAAGCCGTCGAGATGTGCCCGAAGGCCGCGATCTCGATCAAAGACGACTGAGCCGCCAGCGAGTGAGCATCGCAGCGAGCGCCAGCGAGCGAGGAGCGGAGCGAGCGTAGGCGGCGAGCCATCGACACTGAGCCGCCTCAGGTCGCGACGAAGGGCGGCCCCGGCCACAGCCGGCGCCGCCCGTCAGCACCGGATCACTCCAGCGGGCCGTTGTCCGCCAACCCGCCGAGCGGGCCCTCGATGAAGCGGGGGTCGGGCTCGCCGAACTCGGTGTCCGTGCCGTCCGCGCCATCCGGACGGTCCTCGCCGTTCGCGCCGTCCTCGAAGGACTCGCGGCCGTTGTCCAGGGTGGCCGCGCCGGCGTCGGCGCCCTGGGTCGGGCTCTGCGTGCTGGGGTAGCCCTCGCGGTCGTCATCGTCGTCGGCGTGCGCCATCCCGACACCGACCACCAGCAGCGCCGCCGCGGCGGCCACCGCGATTCCGACGGTCCTGCGTGCGTTCATCAGAAAGGTCCCTTCACTGGTCACGGCCGCCCTCACATCTCCTCGGCGCCGGCCTTGATGGCCTCGCGGATCCGGTTGTAGGTGCCGCACCGGCAGATGTTGCGCAGTTCCTCGATCGCGTCGTCATCTATGTCACGACCCTCCCGCTGGCACTCCCGCACCTTGGCCACAGCGGCCATGATCTGACCGGGCTGGCAGAAGCCGCACTGCGAGACGTCCTTGTCGATCCACGCCTGCTGCATCGGGTGCAGGTCGCCGCCGTCCCAGGTGTCCGCGAGCCCTTCGATCGTGGTGATCTCGTCGGACTCGCTGATCGCGCCGACCTTCACCGAGCACGGGTTGAACGCCTTGCCGTTGATGTGGCTGGTGCACGCTTTGCACACGTTGATCCCGCACCCGTACTTCGGCCCGGTGATCCCGAGCAGATCACGGATCACCCAGAGCAGGCGTACGTCGCTCTCGACGTCCACCGTGACCGACTCGCCGTTGATCGTGAATTTCTGTTCGGGCATGTCGGGCTCCTCAGAACGTCTTCTCGAGGCCGTTGGTCGGCGACGGCGGGATCGGCGGCACGGTCGGGTACGGCTCGAACGGCAGGTCGTCCTTGTGGTAGATCGGGAAGTGGTCCGGCACCGTCCCGGTCGCCCGGGCGTAGGCGCAGGCCACCGCGCCGCAGGTGGCCGCGACGCCGAACTCGCCGGCACCGCCCGGCTCCGGGGCCTCCGAGTCGTCGACGATCACGATGTTCATCTCCGGCGGGGTGTTCCACTGCCGGGTGTAGAAGTAGTTGTCCCAGCTCGCCTCCACGAAGTGCCCGTCGCGCAGGTGCAGTCCGGCGGTCAGCGTCATCGCCAGGGCGTCGTTGATCCCGCCCATCATCTGCGCCTCGAGCCCGCGCGGGTTGATCACCAGCCCGACGTCGACGACGTAGGTCACCTTGGTGACCCGGGCACCGGTGCGGGCCGAGCGGATCTTCCGGTTCACCGTGTCCGGCCGGCAGTCGATCTCGACCACGCACGCCGCCGAGCCCTTGTACTCGATGTGCATGGCGATGCCCTGCGCGGTGCCGTCCTTCATCGACTTGCCCCAGTCGGCTTCCTTCGCCGCCCGGTCCAGCACCTTGCGCCAGCGTTCCATCTTGGTGAACTCGGACCGGAACTCGTAGGGGTCCTTGTCCATCTTCTTGGCGATCTGGTCGACCATCAGCTCGCGGGCGGTCGCGGTGTCCGGCGAGTAGATGTTGCGGGTGCTGCTGGTGTTGAACCGCATGTCGACCTCGTTGAGGAACCGGGTCGAGTTGCCGAAGTTGTAGGGCGTGATCTGGGTGAGCTCCCAGATGTTCTCCGACAGGAAGATGTTGCCGCCGGGGTACTTGAGGGCCACCGCCGAGACCCCCTCGGACAGGCCCGGGTTGATCTCGGTGGCCACGCTGGTGTGGCGCATCTCGAAGCTCAGCACCGACTCGTCGGAGACCACCGCGCGGATCCTCGAGGTGGCCATCGGGTGCGTGCGGCCCTGCCGCGAGTCGTCGGCCCGGGTCCACATGAGCTTGACCGGCTTGCCGAACTTCTTCGAGCACTCCGCGGCTTCCTGCGCGGCGTCGAAGAACAGCTTGCGGCCGAACGACCCGCCGCCCTCCATCACGTGGAAGGTCACCTTGTTCTGCGGCAGGCCCAGGTCCTTGGCGATCTGGTACTGCGCCGCGATCGGGCTCTTGCTGGCCGCCCAGATCTCTGCGCGGTCCTTGCGCACGTCGGCCACCGCGCAGTTGGTCTCCAGCGGGCTGCCGCTACGGAAGTAGAAGACGAACTCGCCCTCCACCGTGTCCCCGCCGGCGTCCGGCGCGGCCAGCGGCAGCTCGGCCTTGCGGATCTTCTCCAGGACCGAGTCGTCGTCCTCGCCGGCCGCCGTGCCGTCCTTCCAGCTGACCTTGAGCTCGTTCACCGCGTCGATGCACTGGCCGAACGTCCGGGCCCGCACGGCGTAGCCGGTGCTGACCTTCGCCACATCGGTGACCCCCGGCATCGACCGGATCTCGTCGAGGTTGCTGGCGTCCTTGGGGAACCCGTTGTGGTCGGGCGCCCGGCAGATGACTGTGGGCAGCGCGTCGTCGATCTTCAGGTCGGTGGTGAACTTCTTCTTGCCGGTGACAATGGCGCGGGCGTCGGTCTTGTTCTGCGACTTCCCGATGACCCGGAACTTCTCCCGGTCCTTGAGTACGACCTCGACAGCCTCGTTGTTCGGGCTGGCAGCCGACTCGGTCAGCTCGCCGAAGCCCATCGACTCGCCGTTCTGCCCGGTGATGGTGCCCTGGCGGCTGGTCAGGAAGGACATCTCCTGTTCCATCTGCGCCGCCGCGGCGCCCAGCAGCCGACCCTTCGCCAGCGCGGCCGCCACCCGGATCGGGGTGTAGGTGGAGAACGTGGTGCTCGAACCGCCCGTGAGCTGGTTGAACACCAGCTCGGGCCGGGCGTCGGCCAGGGTGACCTTGACCTGGTCGACGTCGAGGTCCATCTCCTCGGCGATGATCATCTGGGTGGAGGTGATGATGCCCTGGCCGTTGTCCGAGCGGGGCAGGGCGAACGACACCGTGCCGTCCCGTTTGACCTCGATCTTGATCAGGTTCGCGGTCGGCCGGGCCAGGTCGCGGATCGCGTCGAGCAGGTCGTACTGCTCGGGCAGCTGCGGCGGCGACGGGATCTTCGGCAGGTCCGCCGCCCACACCGGGGGCGAGTCGAACAGCGCGCTTCGGCCGATCTCGGCCGCGACCACCAGGGTCGGCGCGGCAACCAGGTAACCCAGGAAACGGCGGCGACCGAGCTGGGACCGGGACTCGGGGAGCTCGCGGTGGCGCGCGCGACTCGACGGACATCGATGTCCTTTCGTCGGCCGCGGCGACGGGGAGCGCTCCGCAGTCGGTGGTGGTTGTTCCCTCAAACGACGCCGACCGGCCAACGATCTGTAGACCGACACGCGCGCATGAGTGACAGAGCGTGCGCAACTGAGTGATTCTCAGAACTGTGCGTAGTCAGTCCCACGAAAGCGGCGCGTTCCGGCTCATAGTTCCGAATACGCGGGTCCTGTCGGGCCGGATCCGGGCGTCAGACGCGGAACCGCCCGAACACCCGGTACATCAGCTCCGCGCCCGAGCGCAGCCCGTCGACCCGCACCCGCTCGTCGGTGCCGTGCATCCGGGTCATCGTGTCGTTGTCCACCGGGAACGCGTAGACGCCGTAGACCGGGACCCCCCGCTCGCGCCACGGTCGGGAGCTAGTGCCGGCCTCGAACGGGCCCGGCGCCACCGGCACCCCGGCGTAGGTGTCCCGCAGCCCCTGCTCCAGCGCCCGGTAGACGTCGGTGTCGGTGACCGACGGTGGCTCCGGCAACCGCTGCTCGAGCTGGGCCAGCAACTGCTCGGACGTCTGCGCGGTCAACCCCCGGGTGGTCAGCCCCAATGCCAACTGGCCGTCTCCGCCCAGTACCGATTGGATCTCGTCGAGCGTGCCCGCCACCGACTGGCCGCCGGGCATCAGCCGCAGGTTCATCAGCGCCGTCGCCGACCCCGGGATCACGTTGAACCGGTAACCGGCCTGCTGGATCACCTGGGTGATCGTGTGGCGCAGCAGCGCGTTGTGCAGCCACGGGTACCGGCTCAGGCTCACCGCCAGGTCGCCGGCCCGGTTGCGCTCCCCCTGGTCCCCGGTGGTGAGCAGCACCCGCAGCGCGGTGGTCAGCCGCGGGTCGTCGGACGCCGCCGCCAGCGCCTCGAAGTAGGGCCGGGCCACCGGGGTCACCACCACCGGGGGCTGGTAGTCGGCCAGCCGGGCCATGGCTCGATTCAGCCGCACGATCGCCGAGTCCGGCGACGGCTTGGACGAGTGCGTGGCGGTGCCCCGCGCGACCAGCTCCACCCCGGAGGGCTGCTTGTCCTGCACGGTGATCGCGGCCAGCATCGACGTCACCCCGTCCGCCCTGGTCAGCAGCCATCCACTCTCGGTGATCACCGCCCCGGCGTCGATCTCCGCCAGTGCTCGCGGGCCAGCCAGGAGGTGTTGTTCGGCCGGCTTCCTCGTCGCAGTCGGACAGGAAGATGATGTCGTGGTCGAACCGGGCACCCTCGCTCACGTGCCGCAGCAGCGCGGCCACCACCCGCAGCATCGCCCGTCGGGTGATCCGGTTCTTCGACATGCCGCCCACCGGTTCGATCATGTGCCCGGACCAGGGTAGCGGGCTGCGCGATACGCCACGATGGCTTGCGCGCCACGACCGGGCGCCCGCAAGCTGGCCGGGTGGTCAACGACGGCTCCGGCTCGCCGACGAGCCAGAGCCCGGTCCGGGCCGCGCTCGGCGCGGTGGCCACCACCACGGCGGCGGTGCTGCCGATCTTCCTGGTCGGCGGGCTCGCGGTGCAGATCGGCGACGAGCTGGGCTTCTCGCCGGCCGGGCTGGGAGTCGCGGTCGCGCTGTACTTCGGCGCCAGCGCGCTGGTCTCGTTGCCGGCCGGCTGGCTGGTGGAGCGCTACGGCGACCGGCTCACCAGCCGGGCCGGGGTGCTGATCTCCGGCGGGTCGATGCTGGGCACCGCGCTGTTCGCGCACTCCTACCCGAGCCTGGTCG
>JAJCYC010000277.1 GCA_029263115.1 Pseudonocardia sp.
ATTGATCAACTTCAGCAGCAGGTCGAACGGCCCGGAGAAGTTCTCCAGCCGGACGGTGAACCGGGGCCGGGCCAGCTCGTCGAGGACGAGGTCGTCCGGGATCACCACAGCAGTCACGTCGACTCCTCGTCGGGGCCGGCGGCCGGTGTGGGGCGGGCACGGGACGTGGTCGGGGACCCGGTCACGAGGCGGCCGCCTCCCGGGCGATCACTTCGCGGGCGAGCTGGCGATAGGCCTTGGCGCCGGCCGAGTTCGGCGCCCACTTGGTGATCGGCTCCCCGGCCACCGTCGTCTCCGGGAACCGGACCGTGCGGTTGATCGTGGCGTCGAACACCAGCTCGCCGAAAGCCTCGAGCACCCGGTCCCGGACCTCCCGGGTGTGCAGGGTGCGCGGGTCGTACATCGTCGCCAGGATGCCGCTGATCGCCAGATCCGGGTTGAGCCGGTCCTTGACCTTCTCGATGGTGTCGATCAGCAGGGCCACCCCGCGCAGGCTGAAGTACTCGCACTCCAGCGGGATGAGCACGCTGTGCGCGCAGGCCAGTGCGTTGATGGTGAGCAGGCCCAGCGACGGCTGGCAGTCGACCAGGATCATGTCGTAGTCGCCGCGCACCGGCCGCAGCGAGCGTCCCAGGGCCTGCTCCCGTCCGACCTCGGTGACCAGTTGCACCTCGGCGGCGGACAGGTCGATGTTGCTGGGCAGCAGGTCCATGCCGGGTACCCGGGTCGGGATGATCACCTCGTCGATCTTGGTCCCGCCGCCGATCAGCAGGTTGTGGATGGTGCGGTCCAACTGGTGCGGCTGGACCCCCAGACCCACCGACAGCGCGCCCTGCGGGTCGAAGTCCACCAGCAGCACCCGGCGGCCGTACTCCGCGAGGCAGGCCCCGAGGTTGATCGTCGACGTGGTCTTGCCGACGCCGCCCTTCTGGTTGGCGACCGCGATCACCCGGGCCGGACCGTGCCCGCTCAGCGGGGCCGGTTCCGGCGCGAACGAAGGCTTCGACACTTCGGCGCGTCGCTCCTCGACGAGCCCCTCGGGCTCGTCCAACGGCGCCTTCCTCGGCTCCATCGGCCGGGGTGTCGACATGCGGGCTCCGTGGTGTCGAGTGTGTCGCTCGCGGATCGGCTGGTACGGCACGGCTGTTCAACGCACCAGGGTATGCGGCGGCCCGGCCGCCGACCACAGCGACCCGCCGGTGCGCGGCCAACCGTCCTCGGACCCGGTGTACTACCGGACGACCCGCACGGGCACCTCGATGTCCAGCTCAGACCATGCGCGGTCCGCGGTGACCTCGGTCGGTCCGGGACGTGGACTCCGTCACGCCGGGTCCGTGACCTTGATCAGCAGCTTGCCGGTGTTGCCGCAGTCGAACATTCGGTTGAGGCCGTCACGGGCCCGTTCCAGACTGTCCACCACGGTCTCGTTTGTCGTCGATGCGCGGTGAACGGGATCTCGTTCACTCCCTCACCGGCGAGCACATAGTCCTGCCAGCCGGTGAAGCCGGACACCAGGTCGCCGGCCTTTATATCGTCGCGTCAGGACTCCAGTACCTGCCCGAGCCCCGCACCGCGCATCACCGCGTCGATCGGCACCGGGTCGACGTAGGAGCGCAGGCCGCTCATCCAGAGCCGGTTGGTCGGGTCCAGCGACAGGTACGTGGTCCGGATCAGCGCCTACCCGTCCTGAAGGGTCGGCACGTCTTCGGTGACCAGCTCGAGGTCCTTCTCGGTGACCCGGCCGGCGGATCGTCGGCTCAGCTGCGGGCGCGCGGGTGGGCCAACGCGTAGACCTCGCGCAACGAGTCGACGGTGACCAGCGTGTACACCTGGGTGGTGGTCACCGAGGCGTGCCCGAGCAACTCCTGCACCACCCGGACGTCCGCTCCCCCCTCCAGCAGATGCGTGGCGAACGAGTGGCGCAGGGTGTGCGGCGACACCGGCTCCCGCACCCCGGCCCGGTCGGCCGCCGTCCGCAACGCCTGCCACGCGCTCTGCCGGGACAGCCGCCCGCCCCGGACGTTGAGGAACAGCGCAGGCGAGCCCCGGCCCCGGGCGGCCAGGCCCGGTCGGGCCCGCACCAGGTAGGCGTCCACCGCGGCGACCGCCGGGCGGCCCACCGGCACCAGCCGCTCCTTGCCGCCCTTGCCGGCCAGCTGCGCCGACCGGGAGCCGAGGTCCACGTCGTCCAGGTCCAGCCCGACCGCCTCGGAGATCCGCGCCCCGGTGGAGTAGAGCAGCTCCAGCAGCGCCCGGTCGCGCAGCCCCAGGAGGCTGTCCGTCCGACAGGCGTCCAGCAGCCGCTCGACGCGGTCCAGCGGCAACGCCTTGGGCAGCCGCCGCGGCGGAGTCGGCGGGTGCACCTCCCGCGCGACGTCGACCTCGACCAGACCGTCCCGGGCGGCGAACCGGTGCAGGCCCCGGACCGCCACCAGCGTCCGCGCCGCCGAGGACACGGCCAGCGGAGGATGCCCCGGCTCGCCCTCGCGGAGCACGGCGAGGAACTCGCCCACGTCCGACTCGGCCACCTCGGCGAGGTCACGGACCCCCCGGCCGGCCAGGTAGGCCGCATAGCGACGCAGGTCCCGCCGGTAGGAACGCAGGGTGTTGTCCGCGATACCGCGCTCCACGACGAGGTGATCGAGGTAGCTCAGCAGCGCGGCGTCGATCGGCCCGCCCGCGTCGCGGGCCGCGACCGGCGGTGCGGCGACCGCCGTCGAGTGCGCACCCGGACCAGTCATGAGGGGTGCAGCGTAGTGCGCGGCGGTGCGGCCGGGCCGCCGGGACGCACCGGAGGAGTCAGCCCGGCGGGCGCAGATCCACGATCTCCAGTTGCTGCTCGCCGTCCGGGGTGTCGTAGCGGACAGTGGAGCCCCCGGACCGGCCGGCGATGGCCCGGCCGAGCGGGCTGTCGAGGGTGAGCACTTCGTTCTGCTCCCCTGGCGCGGCCTGCTCGGTGATCGCCACCACCCGCAGGGCCTCGGTGGACCCGTCGGGATGCCGGAGCGTGACCACGGTGCCCACCGGCAACCGGTCGTCGGAGTGCTCCCCACCCGGGGGGTGCCCGCCGGCGAGCAGCCGGGTCAGCTCGACGATCCGGTCGTTGAGCAGCGCCGCATCGTCCAGCCGTTGCAGATTTTGCGCGTCGTCGGCCCGATCGCCGACACCATCCTGGCCGTCGGGTACCTCGGTCAACTCCTCGCGTCGGGCGCGGAGCACGTCCAGCTCGTCGCGCAGTCGCTGTGCGGTCTCGTCGGTGAGGTTCGTGCTGGTCATCCGCTGGAGGTACCCGGCGGGACGGGCCGCGAACCGGCCAGACCACTGATCGGGTCAGCCGCGCGGCGGGCGGTTGGCCAGAGCCGACGGCCGGTCGACCCAGGGCGCGTGCACCGGGCGCGGAACGGCGACACCGGCCCGCACGGCGTACACCGCCAGCACCGCAGCGGCGGTGACCGCATTGACGATCTCCCCGGTCAGCACCCCGCGCACCGCGTCGGCCAGCGGCAACCAGCCGATGCGCAGGTCGGCCTCCTCGTCGTCACCCGGCGCCGGCCGCTCCACCGCAGTGAGCCCACCGGCCAGGTAGACACGCACGCTCTCGTCACAGAACCCGGGCGAGGGCACCACGTCCAGCAGCACCGACCAGTCGGCGGCGGCCAGTCCGGCTTCCTCGGCCAGCTCCCGCGCGGCGGTGAGCGCCGGGTCCTCCCCCGCCACGTCCAGCAGGCCGGCAGGCAGCTCGCACAGCCGTCGGCCCACCGGGTGGCGGTACTGGTCGATGACCGCGAGCCGGTCCTCGGCATCCAGCGCGGCCACCGCCACCGCGCCGAGGTGCTCGACGACCTCGCGGACGGCCAGCCGCCCGCCGGGCATCTCCACCCGGTCGGACCGCACCGCGAGCACCCGGCCCCGGTAGATGTCCTCCGACCCGGCTACCGGGAAGTCGTGCCGGTCGGTCATGGCGTGCCGGTCGGTCATGGCGTGCCGGTCGGTCATGGCGTGGCCCCGGCCCGCTCCGGCTCGCGGTCCGGCAGCTCGACCGGCAACCGGCCCTCGGCCCGGTAGGCCAGGGCGGCCGCGACGAAGGCCCGGAACAGCGGGTGCGAGCGGGTCGGACGGCTCTTCAGCTCCGGGTGCGCCTGGGTGCCGACGAAAAACGGGTGGACGTCCGCCGGTAGATCCACGAACTCCACCAGCCGCCCGTCCGGCGAGGTACCGGAGAGCACCAGACCGGCCTCGACCAGCTTGTCCCGGTAGGCGTTGGCCACCTCGTAGCGGTGCCGGTGCCGCTCGGAGACCCGGCCGACGCCGTACGCGGCGGCGGTCACCGAACCCTCGGCCAGCACCGCGGGGTAGGCCCCCAACCGCATCGTGCCGCCCATGTCGCGCTCGCCGGCCACCACGTCCCGCTGATCGGCCATGGTGGCGATCACCGGGTGCGGAGTGTCCGGGTCGAACTCGGCGGAGCTGGCACCGTCCAGCCCGGCCAGCGACCTGGCGACCTCGATCACCATGCACTGCAGGCCCAGGCACAGCCCGAGCACCGGGATGCCGCGCTGGCGGGCGTGCCGGATGGCGCCGATCTTGCCCTCGATGCCGCGGATGCCGAACCCGCCGGGCACCAGCACGCCGTCCACCCCGGCCAGCGCGGCAGCCGCACCGGGGGCGTCACGGTCTTCCTCGCAGTCGTCGGAGGTCACCCACACCACCTCGACCGCCGCGTGGTGGGCGAACCCGCCCGCCCGCAGCGCCTCGGTCACCGACAGGTAGGCATCGGGCAGGTCGACGTACTTGCCGACCAGCGCGATCCGCACGGTCTCCCGGGGGTGGTGCACCCGGGTCAGCAGATCGCCCCACTCGGTCCAGTCCACGTCGCGGAACGGCAGCCCGAGCCGGCGGACCACGTACGCGTCGAGGCCCTCGCGGTGCAGTACCCGGGGGATGTCGTAGATCGACGGGGCGTCCGGGGCGGCGACCACGCCGTCCGACTCCACGTCGCACATCATGCTGATCTTGCGGGTCAGTGCCTCGGGCACATCCCGGTCAGCGCGCAGCACGATCGCGTCGGGCTGGATGCCGATGTTGCGCAACGCCGCCACCGAGTGCTGGGTCGGCTTGGTCTTCAGCTCCCCCGACGGCGCCAGGAACGGCAGCAACGACACGTGCAGGAAGAAGCAGTTGTCCCGGCCCACGTCGTGGCGCACCTGCCGCGCGGCCTCCAGGAACGGCAACGACTCGATGTCGCCGACCGTGCCACCGACCTCCGTGATCACCACGTCCGGCGTCATACCGGTGCCGTCCGGATCCGACATCGCCAGGATGCGGTCCTTGATCTCGTGGGTGATGTGCGGGATCACCTGACCGGTGTCGCCGAGGTACTCGCCGCGGCGCTCCTTGGCGATCACCGTGGAGTAGATCTGCCCGGTGGTGACGTTCGCCCGCCCGGACAGGTCGCGGTCCAGGAACCGCTCGTAGTGGCCGATGTCCAGATCGGTCTCGGCGCCGTCCTCGGTGACGAACACCTCCCCGTGCTGGAACGGGTTCATGGTGCCCGGATCGACATTGAGGTAGGGGTCCAGCTTCTGCATCACCACCCGCAACCCGCGAGCGGTGAGTAACTGGCCGAGGCTGGAGGCCGTGAGTCCCTTACCCAGGGAGGAGGCGACACCGCCGGTGACGAAAACATGCCTGGTCGCGCGTGTCTGCACGGAAGACCACGGTAACACCGCCGACCGGCCGGCAGCGGCTCAACCCGCCGATGCGCCCGGGATGGGTGCCTGCGCGTTCACCGCAGAGCCGTAGCGACCCGCCCGGCCCTCGGCCTGCTCACGCAGCGCGAGCACGCTCGCCACCCGACCCAGCGGCGCCTGCACGCCGTCCACCGTGGACAGCGCCGCCGACGCGACAGTGTCCGCCCGCACGACACCGACCGCTCCACCGGGGCCCTCGGCTCCGCTGCGACCGGCCAGCACCGCGCCACCGCCGGAGCGGTCGAGCTCGCCGGCCAGCCTGGCCAGCGCCGCCGCCCGGTCCGCGGCGTCGGCGCCGGTCAGCGAGGCACCGGTGAGCAAGACCGCGAGCTGCGCGGGAGCCGGACGGGAGCCGGCGCGGACGAAGCCCGCCTGGGTCAGCCCGGCCAGCGCCGCCGCCGCCTGGTCGGGTGCGACCCGCTGCTGACCGTCCGGGGCGGTCAGCAGCACGCTGCCGAGCAGGCCACCGGCCAACGCGCCGGCGTCGGCCGAAGCGGGCAGCTGGGCGCCGCTGGGCAGCAGCCGGGTGGCCAGCTCGCGCACCGCGTCCGCCCGGGACGGGTCGACCAGGGCATCGGTCAACGCCAGCTCGCCGGTGACCACACCGCCGGCCTGCCCGATCAGCTGGCGGACGGCGTCCCGGTCGCCCGGGTCGGCGTCCGGCGCGAGCACCAGGACCACCCGCCGCTGGGCGAGCTGTCCCTGCACCACACCCGGCGCGACCGATGCGGCGAACGTGTTGGCCGAACGGGCCCGGGCGTCAAGCTCGGCCCGCTGCGCGCTGAGCTGGTCGACCTGGTCGGTGAGGGTGTCCCGGTCACCGGCCACCACGGACAGCATCCGCTGGCTGACGCTGCTGGAACCGAGAACCACACCCAACGCCAGCGCGAGGAACACTGCGGCCAGCGAGATCACGTGATAGCGCACCGACATCATGGGTTGACCCATCCCGCCACGAGTTCGAACACGGAATCGAACGCCCGGTCGAGGTGACCGAGCACAGCCGGACCGACGGCGGTGACCGCGAGCGCCGCCACGGCCGCCACCAGGACCGCCACTACCAGCAGCGCGACGGCGGCGGCCGACACCGGTGCCCGGTACAGCTCGGCCGCGGTCTTGCCGTCGACCAGTGAGCCGCCGACCTTCAAGCGGGTGAGGAACGTCGAGGCGTTGCTGCCGGAGCGGCCGCGGTCGAGGAACTCGGCCAGGGTGGCCTGGAATCCGACCGCGACGATCAGGCCGGCGCCGTGGTGGTGGGCCAGCAGCAGCGCCAGGTCCTCCGGATTGCCCGACGCGGGGAAGGTCACCGCGCCGGCACCGAGGTCCTGCACCCGGTGCAGTCCGGGGGCGTGTCCGTCGGCGAACGCCGGCACCACCACGTCGGCACCGGAGGTCAGCACCCGGTCGGGCATCTCGGCCGGGTCACCGACCACCAGGTCAGGCCGGTGACCGGCGGTCCACAGCGCGTCCGCGCCGCCGCCCACCCCGACCAGCACCGGGCGGTACTCCTTGATGTAGCGACGCAGCCGGACCAGGTCCTCGACGTGGTCGGAGCCGTCGGCCACCACCAGTACCTGCCGCCCGGCCAGCCGCACCCGCACCTCGGGGACCCCGACGCCGTCCAGCAGCAACGCCCGGTCCTGGCGCATGAACTCGATGGTGTTGGCGGAGAACGCCTCGAGCTGGTTGGCCAGCCCCTCCTTGGCCGCCGCCATCGCGGCGGCGACCGAGTCGACGGTCTGCCGGACGCCCCGGCCGACCAGCCTGTCCCCGGCGAACACCCCACCGTCGTGCAGCCGCAGCCGGGTGCCGTCCCGGACTCCGCGCAGCACGTCCGGGCCGACCCCGTCCACCAGGGTGATCCCGGCGGCGAGCAGCGCGTCGGGGCCGAGGTTGGGGTAGCGGCCCGAGATCGACGGGGCGGCGTTCACCACGGCCGCCGCACCGGCCGCGACCAGGGCGTCGGCGGTGGGACGGTCGAGGTCGATCTGGTCGAGCACCGCGACATCACCCGCGCGGACCCGCTTGAGCAGGGCCGAGGTGTCCCGGTCGACCCGGGCCGGACCGGCCAGCCCGGGCAGCTTCCGACGGTCCCGCGTCATGGTGGCGAGCATGTCGGTCATCTGCATGCCGACGATGGTGTCAAGCGAAACGCCGACGACGCCGCATTTCCGCCGCGAGTCGCGCACTCTGCCTCGATCTCGCTTTATCCGGGCCGTTGACAGAGGATGTCGTCCGTGATCCTCGCTCTCGTCGCCAACCCCCGCTCCGGCGGCGGCACCGATCCCGATACCCTCTCCGAACTCCTCGCCCGCAACGGCGCCCGCGTCATACCGGTGCGGCTGGACGAACTCGACGCACCGCTGCCCGCCGGCACAGACCGGGTGGTGCTCGCCGGCGGCGACGGCTCCGTCGGGGTCGCCGCCCGGGCCGCGCACCGCGCCGGCCTGCCGCTGGCGGTGATCGCCGCCGGTACGGCCAACGACCTCGCCCGGGCCGCAGGCCTGACGACGTACCCGAGGCGTGCCGGCTGGCGGCCGACCCGGCCGCGGGTACCCGCCGCCACGAGGTCAGGGACGTGGACGGCCACCCGTTCGTGAACGCCGCCGCCGGGCTGTCCGCCGTGGCCAGCCGGCGTGCTTCCGGCTACAAGTCGCGGCTGGGTCCGGCGGCGTACCTCGTCGGTGCGCTGAGGGCCGGGGTCACTGCCGACCCGGTGACCTGCCGGGTGAACTGCGACGGTGAGCAGCGGTTCACCGGCCGGGCCTGGCAGGTGATCGTCGGGGTCACCGGGGCCGTTCGGCGGCGGTTCGGCGATCGGCGGCACCCGACGCGACGACGGCCAATTGGACGTCGCGGTGGTCCCGGCCCGGTCTCGGCTGGCGCTGGTGGCCCGGGCCTACGGCATGCGCCGCGGCGAACTCACCGCCCAGGACGACGTGCACCACCTGCGCGGCGCGGTGGTGGAGATCGAGATGTCCGGTCGGGGGCTGTTCAACGTGGACGGCGACGTCCGGGAGTGCCGCCCGGGGCGGTTCAGCCTGCTGCCCGGTGGCGTCGCGGTGATGGTCCCGTGAAGCCGGCCACGGCACTGGCCCGGAGCTGGCCGCTGCTGGCCAGGGCGACCCTGCTGTCCGGGCGGCACGCGATGGAGTCGCTGCGCCACCGCCGGGAGCAGCGCACCGGTTACGAGATGCGCGGCGGCGAGCTGGACGTGCGCTCCGAAGGTTTCCTCCGGGCCACCGAGGCGATCACCAGCGCACCGATCTCCTACGGCAACGACCTGGAGCTGCTGATCAACGGCGACGCCATCTTCCCGGCGTTCCTGGACACCATCGCCGGTGCCCGCCGGACCCTGAACCTGCTCACGTTCGTCTACTGGCGCGGCGACATCGCCCACGAGGTGGCGGCCGCTCTGGTCGAACGGGCCCGTGCCGGGGTCGAGGTGAACGTGCTGCTCGACGCCTTCGGCACGACCAAGATGGACCGCACGCTGATCGACGAGTTGGCCGACGCCGGGGTGACGGTGGCCCGGTTCCGCCCGGTCCGACCCTATTCGGCCACCCGGCTCAACAGCCGGACCCACCGCAAGATCCTGGTCGCCGACGGCGAGGTCGGCATGGTCGGCGGGGTGGGGATCGCCGAGGAGTGGACCGGCGACGCGCACGACCCGGACCACTGGCGGGACACCCACGTTCGGGTGCGCGGCCCGATCGTGCGCGGGCTGCAGGGCGCGTTCGCGGAGAACTGGCCACCGGCGACGTCCTCGTCGGGCCGGACTACCTGCCCGAGCTGCCGATCACCGAACCGCACGCCGGCCCGATGCAGCTGGTGCGCTCCGCGGCGGGTGTCGGCGACACCGACACCGAGGCGTTGTTCTTCCTGGCCATCGCCTCGGCCCGGGAGACCCTCGACCTCACCTCGGCATACTTCGCGCCGCGCCCGGCCTTCGTCGAAACACTCGCCGACGCGGCCGCGCGCGGCGTGCGGGTGCAGGTGCTGGTGCCGGGCAAGCACATCGACAAGCACTTGGTGCTGGCCGGCCGGGCGGTGTACGACCAGCTGACGGCCGCGGGTGTGCGGATCTGGGAGTACGCGCCGACCATGATGCACGCCAAGACGATGACCGTGGACGGTGTCTGGTCGACCGTCGGCTCGGTGAACTTCGACAACCGGTCGTGTCCGGCAGCTTTCCCGCCGCAGGGGCGCCGAGCCGGGCGCTCGCCACCCTGGTGGCCTACTCCCGGGTGCACACCGGCGTGCACTATCCCCCTGACGTGATAGCCGGTTCGTTCATCGACGGGGCAGTCGGCCCGACCGTGGCGAAGGCCGTCCGCGGGTCGCGGAATCGTCACCGGCGGACCTGCTGACCGCTACCGGCGGCCACCGACGGTGGCCCCGCCGGCCTGCGCCTTCTCCCACCGGGCGGTGGCCAGCAACTCCTCGGCGTGTGCCCGGCCGGTGTCGGTGTCATCGAGCCCGGCCAGCATCCGCGCCAGCTCGACGATCCGGTCGGCGTCGTCGAGGGTGCGGACCCGGCCCCGCGCGGCGCCGTCGACCGGGGCACCACGCTTGTCGACCACGACGTGCCGGTCGGCGTAGGCGGCCACCTGCGCCAGGTGCGTCACCACGATGACCTGGTGGGTGACGGCCAGTCGGGCCAGCCGACGGCCGATCTCCACCGCGGCTCGCCCGCCGACGCCCGCGTCGACCTCGTCGAACACCATGGTCGGCACCGGGTCGGCGTCGGCCAGCACCACCTCCAGCGCCAGCATCACCCGGGACAGCTCACCCCCGGATGCGCCCTTGTGCAACGCGACCGGCGGCGAGCCGGCGTGCGGCACCAGCCGCAGTTCCACCTCGTCGACACCGTCCGGGCCGACCGTCACCCGCCGCCCGTCCAGCGCCAGCTCCGATCCGTCCGGCTCGCCGGCCACGCCCCCGCTCCGGGCGTCCAGCGGTGACAGCTCGACCAGCAGCCGGGCGTCCGGCATGGCCAGGCCGGACAGTTCCCCGGTGACCGCCGACGCCAACCGGCCCGCCGCCTCCCCGCGCGCGGCGGTGAGTTCACGGGCGTACCCGGCGAGCTCGGTGACCAGCTCGTCACGACGTTCCCGCAGCGCGGCCATCGCCTCGTCACTGACATCGATCCCGGCCAGCCGCCCGGCGGCCTCCTCGGCCCAGCTGAGCACTCCGTCGATGTCGGCGGCGTACTTACGGGTGAGCGCGCGCAGCTCGGCCTGCCGGGCGAGCACGGTCTGCAGCCGCTGCGGGTCGGCGTCCAGCGCGCCGAGATAGCCGGCCAGCTCGCCGGCGACGTCGGCCAGCAGCGCGGCCACCTCGTCCAGCCGCGGCTCCAGCCGGTCCAGCGCCGGGTCGCCGGTACCGGAGAGCAGCCGCCGGGCCTCGCCGAGCAGCCCGAGCGCGCCCGGATGGTCCGCGCCGTCGGCGGTCCCGTCCACCCCGTCGGCACCGCCGTCCGCGCCGACCAGCGCCAGCCGGGTGCCTCCGGCCGCCGCCCGCAGGTCGTCTGCGGCGGCCAGCCGGCGGGCCTCCTCCACCAGGGCGACGTCCTCCCCCGGCTGGGGCGCGACCGCGGCGATCTCCTCGAGCCCGTGGCGCAGCATGTCGGCCTCCTGGACCAGCCGCCGCGCGTTGTCCCGCCGTTCGACCAGCTCGACGCAGGTCTGCCGCCACTGCTCCCGGACCCGCTGGTAGGCGGCGAGCGGGCGCCCGACGGCCTCGCCGGCGTAGCGGTCCAGCACCGCGCGCTGCTCGCCGGGGCGCATCAGCCGCAGCTGGTCGTTCTGCCCGTGCACGGCGAGCATGGCCTCGGCGAGCCGACCCAGCACCGCGACCGGCACCGACCGCCCACCCAGGTGGGCCCGGGAGCGTCCGTCAGCGCCGACCGTGCGGACCGCGATCAACGAACCGTCCTCGTCGGGCTCCGCCCCGGTCTCCTCGGCGATCCGGGCGGCCTGGCCGCCGGCCTCGAAGCGGCCCTCCACCATAGCCCGAGCGGCGCCCTCGGACACCCGGGACGCCTCGGCGCGGCCACCGCCGAGCAGCGTCAGCCCGGTGACCACCATCGTCTTGCCGGCGCCGGTCTCGCCGGTGAGCACGGTGAGCCCGGGGTGCGGTTCGAGGGTGGCGTCGTCGATGACGCCAAGGCCCTGAATCCGCATCTCGGCGAGCATGCCGGCGAGTGTAGGTGCTCGGCCCGACAGCCCGGTCGAGGCACGGCCGACGACACCCGGGCGGTGCGCGGCGCCCGGTCAGCTCTCGGGAATCTCCCCGGGCCGCTCCGGCGGGGTGGGCGTGCCCCGCCAGCCCTGAACAGGCAGGCTGAACTTGCGGACCAGCCGGTCGGTGAACGGCTGGTCGCTCAGCCGCACCAGCCGGACCGGCAGCTCACCCTGCTCCAGCTCGACGCGGGCGCCGGGTGGTACCGGAATGCTGCGGCGGCCGTCGCAGACCAGCACCGCCGGGAAGCCCCGGGCGTCGACCTCGACCGCCACCTGCGAGCCGGGCGCGATCACCAGCGGGCGGGCGAACAGCGCGTGCGCGGTCAACGGGACCACCAACAGCGCCCGGACCTCCGGCCAGACCACCGGTCCGCCGGCGGAGAACGCGTACGCGGTGGAGCCGGTGGGGGTGGAGCAGAGCACCCCGTCGCAGCCGAACCCGGTGACCGGCCGACCGTCGACCTCCAGCACCACGTCGAGTATCCGTTCCCGGCTGGTTTTCTCCACACAGGCCTCGTTGAGCGCCCAGGTGCGGCGGACCGGGTCGCCGTTGACCACCACGGCGGCCTCGACGGTCATCCGTTCGTCGACCCGGTAGCCGCCGCGGATGACCGCGTCGACGGCGGCGTCCACCGAGTCGGGGTCGGCCTCGGTCTCGGCGAGGAACCCGACCCGGCCGAGGTTGACCCCCAGCAGCGGCACCCCGGACGGCCTGGCCAGCTCGGCGGCCCGCAGCAGCGTGCCGTCACCGCCCAGCACCAGCACCACCTCGACACCCTCGGCCACCCCGGGTTCGAGGTCCACGATCCGTGGCGCCATCCCGGCAGGCAGGTCGGTGGGCAGCTCCGCCCACTCGTCGGCGGCGATCCGCAGCCGGATGCCCGCCGCCGCCAGCCGTCGCACCACGATCTCGGCCACGGCCCGGTTCGCGGTGCGCCCGGCGTGCACCACCAGCAACGCCTCCCGGGTCACGACCACTCCTCGCTGTGCTTGCCCACCCCGCCGGCTCCGCACGCTGTGCTTGCCCCGCCCCGCCGGCTTCGCCGGCTGCCGTCCCTCGGGCCGGCTTCCGTCCCCCGGCCGCGCGTCGCCGCCGCGACCGGTGGTGCTGAGCTTGATGGCGACCTCGCGAGCTCGGTCACGTCGGCCCGTTCGCGACGGCCTCGGCGAGCCGTCCCCCTTCGGGCCGCGCGTCGCGCCGCAACCACAGGAAGTACTCGACGTTACCGGCCGGGCCCGGCGCCGGGCTGGCCACCGAACCGGCCGGGTACCAGCCCAGCTTCGCGGCGGCCTCGGCGACCTCGGTCAGCGCGGCCAGCCGCAGTTCCGGCTCCCGGACCACGCCGCCGGCCCCGAGCCGGGCGCGGCCGACCTCGAACTGCGGTTTCACCATCGGCACCAGGTCGCCGTCCTGGTCGGTGCAGGCGACCAGCGCCGGCAGCACCGTACGCAGCGAGATGAACGACAGGTCGGCCACGGTGAGCCCGACCGAGCCGCCGACGTCGTCGACGGTGAGCGCGCGGACGTTCGTCCGATCCAGCACCCGGACCCGGTCGTCGCTACGCAGCCGCCACACCAGCTGGCCGTAGCCGACATCGGCGGCCACCACCTCGGCCGCGCCGTGCCGCAGCAGTACGTCAGTGAACCCTCCGGTGGAGGCTCCGGCGTCCAGGCAGCGTCGGCCGGCGACCGCGAGCCCGGCCGACTCGAAGGCGGCGAGCGCGCCGAGCAGTTTCAGCGCGCCGCGGGAGGCCCAGTCCGGCCCTGGCCCGTCCCGCAGGAGCACCGGGGCGTCGGCCTCGACCGCGGTGGCCGGCTTGCTCGCCGCGACGCCGCGCACGACGACCCGACCCTCGGCGATCAGCTGGGCGGCCTGCTGCCTCGACCGGGCCAGACCACGGCGGACGAGCTCGGCGTCCAACCGCGCCCGGCGGACCACCCGGGTCACACCCCGTCGATCGTGGCGAGCGCGTCGGTGAGCGCCAGGTGCACCCGCTCGAACGCCGCGACATGCGCCTCGGTCGATGCCGAGCTCAGCGCATCCAGGCCGACGACGGCCTCGGCCACCGGGTCCTCCGCCGACGCCACGCCCGCGTCCGGGGCCGGGCTCGATCCGCCGCGGCCCGACATGCCGGCCAGGTCGGCGGGTGTCGGCGCGGACCTGGCACGGTCTGCCGGCGTGGGCGGGATCATCGAGTTCATCACCGGCCACGCTAGCCGACGACCGGCCGCATCCGTTCAGCACGCCCCGGGGTAGTGGGGTGCCCTGACCGGGTGAGCCAGACCGAGCACGACCAGCGCATCGGCCGCGATGGGGTCGTCGGCCAGCACGCGGAACGAACCACCGCCGGAGCGCCAGTGCACCGCGCACAGCGCACGGAGGGCCGCGACCGGGTCCGGCCGCGACTCTGCGCCGGCCGCGCCGAGGACCAGGCCGGAGTCCGCGCGGCGCACGGACCACGGTGGACGTATCCCGACCCGCGCGACTTCGGGTGACAGGTCGAGCACGGTGAGGTCGGCGCCCAGGTACCAAGGACGTTCCGGCTCGGTCGCGCCGAGCACCTCACCGGCGCCGGAAACCCCGGTGAGCACCAGCAGCGCCGGCAGGCCCGCAGCGGTCGCTCCGACGATGTCGGTGTCCAACCGGTCCCCGACCACCAGGGGTCGCCGAGCCCCCGTGCGCCGCACTGCCTCCTCGAACAACCACGGCTCGGGTTTGCCGGCCACCACTGGCTCGCCACCGGTGGCGGTCCGCAACGCGGCCACCATCGAGCCGTTCCCCGGCAGCTCCCCACGCTCGGTGGGCAGGGTCGGGTCGATGTTGCAGGCCACCCAGAGCGCGCCGCCCCGGATCGCCAGGCAGGCCTCGGCCAGCCGCGGCCAGGCGGTGTCGGGCGAGTGTCCCTGCACCACCGCGTCCGCCTGCTCGGCGCGGTCGGTCAGCTCGAGACCGGCGGCCCGCACCTCCGCCGCGAGGTCCGCGCTGCCCACCACGAGAACCGTGGCCCGAGCCGGGAGCCGTTGCACCAGCGCCCGCGCTGCGGCCTGCCCACTGGTGACCACCTCGTCCACGGCGGCGGCGAACCCCAGGCCGGACAGGTGCTCGGCGACCTGCCGAGCGCTCCGTGAACCGTTGTTGGTGAGGTAGCCCAGACGGACGCCCCGCTCGGCGGCCCGGGCAAGTGCCTCCCGTGCGCCGGGCAGCGCGGTGCCGCCGCGGAACAGGGTGCCGTCGAGGTCGAGCAGTAGTGCGTCGTGTGCCGCGACCAGCGCGGTCACCGAGCGGTGTCGCCCGCGGGTTCGGGCGTGGGGTCGGACTCCACCAGGTCCGCGGCGGTCCGGTCGGGGACCGACGGCTCGCCGTCCGCCGGCTCCGGGCCCGTCACGCGCGCGGTGGCGTCGTCAGCGGTGGTGTCGGCGGCGGCGGTGGTGTCGGCGGCGGCGGCCGCGACGGGGTCGATCGGGTCGGCGCTGAGCTCGGCGAGGCGATCGGTGGCGTCGGTGAGCTCCTCGTCGTCGACCTGAGCAGCGTTGAGGAACCACCGGATCGACTCGTCACGTCGACCGGCGACGAGCAGCGCGTCGGCGTAGGCGTAGAACAGACGGGCACTCCACGGCCCGACCGTCGCGGGATTCAGCTCGGGGATCTGCAGGCCGACAACCGCCGCATCCAACTCGCCAAGATCTCGACGGGCACCGGAGACCACCATGAGCAGTTCGATGAAGTCCTCCCGGTTCAGCTCGCGGGCCTCGGGTCCCCGGCTGAGTTCGAGTGCCCGCTCAGGCCGCCCGAGGGCGCGCTCCGCGTCGGCCAGCACGGGGAGGTGACCGGGCCCACCGCCCATCCGGCGTGCGGCCCGCAGCTCCGAGATGGCCTCGGACCATTCGCCGGCCCGGTAGGCCGCCAGGCCCACGGCCTCCCGGACCACGGCAAGGCGCGACGCTTTCGAGCGGGCATAGCGTGCGTGCCCGAGCGCGCGGTCGGGGTCGTCCTCGAGCAGGGTCCCGGCCGCGACGAGATGCCGGGCGACGTCCTCGGCGACCTCTTTCCGCAAGCCCCGAAGGTCGCGGAGAACCTCCGCGTCGAGTTGCACAGCGCCCAGCTCCTCCGGCAGCTCGGGCGGCCGGACCGCAGGAGCTCGGTCCTCCCTGGCATCGGATCGGTCCGGCCGCGTCGCCGACCGGGCGGGGCGGCGCTCGGGGTATCCGCCGGTGCGTGCCCGATCCGGGCGTCCACCACCGCTGGACGGGCCTCTGTCGGAACGGGGCGCCACACCACGGTCGCCCCGGACACCCGGAGCCGCGCCGTCGCGGAGCACCGGCGACGCACGTTCCCCGGTCCGGGAGGCGCGTTGCCCCGTCCCGGGCGCGCGCTCCCCGGTGCGGGGGCCGCGAGCCTCACGAGGACGCGGTGGACCTGCCTGCCTCGCAACGCGCTCGTCGTTCCGAGCAGGCGCGCCGTTCCCAGCGCGCTCGTCGTTCCGAGCGGGCGCGCCGTTTCCACCGCGCTCGTCGCTGCGAGCGGGCGTGGTGTTCCGCCGATCAGCGCCCGCGCCGGCATCGGACCACCGTGATCCACTACGGGACCGCTCGCCCGATCTATCCGACTCGCTTCGCCGCCCCTCACTACGGCCCGGGTCGCGCCGGTCGCCCGACTCACCACGGCGGTTGTCGCGAGCCGGGTCGCGCCGGTCGGCCGACCGCGGGCGATCGCGCACGGGAGGGCCACCGCGCTGATCAGCTGTTGGGCGGCCGTGGCGGGATTCCCCTCGGCCGGGCTCCTCCCCCCGCCGACCGTCATCCCGCCGGCCTGTCCGACCGTGGGGCGCCTCGTCCCGACCACGCCAGGGCACGCTGGAACGGCTGGACCCGCTCCCGTGCGGTGTGTTCGGCGCACGCCCACGCACCGGCCGCCGCGCCTGGTCCTCTGACTGGCCGGAACGGGACTGCGGATCACGCGGTGCCGCCCTGTTCGAATGCGGAAGTCCTTCATCGCGCTTCTCGCGTGCGCCGCCCGCATCCCGCGAGCCCTTCGATGCCCAACCAGATCCGTCGGGCCGGCTGTCTCCATGTCCGCGAGGCTGACCGTGCCCCCGCTGGCGCCTCGGCGGTCGTCCCGATGAGTCCGCACGACCGTCCGATGTCATGGGCCCACTCTATCCCGGTGCTGGAAATGCGTGTGGGGTCCCCCGCCGTGGCCGGGGACCCCACACGCGATCTGATCAATCTTATTTTTAGTGTCGGCGGTGTCCTACTCTCCCACACCCTGGCGAGTGCAGTACCATCGGCGCTGTCAGGCTTAGCTTCCGGGTTCGGAATGGGACCGGGCGTTTCCCCGACGCTATCGCCACCGACATCAATATTCCTCTTGTCAAGC